>NZ_WHPN01000422.1 GCF_009735685.1 Streptomyces lycii
CTGCGCAACTACATCGACGGGGAGTTCCGGGACGCCGCCGACGGCCGGACCACCGAGGTGGTCGATCCGGCCACCGGCCGGGCCTACGCCACCGCCCCGCTCTCCGCCGCCGCGGACGTCGACGCCGCCATGGCCGCGGCCGACGCGGCCTTCCCGGCCTGGCGCGACCTCGTACCGGGCGAGCGCCAGAAGGCCCTCCTGAAGATCGCCGACGCGGTCGAGGCGCGCGCCGACGAACTGCTGGCCGCCGAGTGCGAGAACACCGGCAAGCCGCTGGAGCTGACCCGGCAGGAGGAACTGCCGATGATGCTCGACCAGATCCGCTTCTTCGCGGGCGCGGCCCGGATGCTCGAAGGCCGCTCGGCCGGCGAGTACATGGAGGGCCTGACCTCCATCGTCCGCCGTGAGCCGGTCGGGGTCTGCGCGCAGGTCGCGCCGTGGAACTACCCGATGATGATGGCCGTGTGGAAGTTCGCCCCGGCGCTCGCCGCGGGCAACACCGTCGTCCTCAAGCCGTCCGACACCACCCCGGCGTCCACCGTCCTGCTCGCCGAGATCATCGGTTCGATCGTGCCGAAGGGCGTCTTCAACGTCGTCTGCGGCGACCGCGACACCGGGCGGCTCATGGTCGAGCACCGAACCCCGGCGATGGCCTCCATCACCGGTTCGGTCCGCGCCGGCATGCAGGTCGCCGAGAGCGCCGCGAAGGACCTCAAGCGGGTGCACCTGGAGCTGGGCGGCAAGGCGCCGGTCGTCGTGTTCGAGGACGCCGACATCGCCAAGGCCGTCGAAGGCATCTGCGAGGCGGGCTACTTCAACGCGGGCCAGGACTGCACGGCCGCCACCCGGGTGCTCGTCCACGCCTCCGTGCACGACGAGTTCGTGAGCGCCCTGGCCAAGGCCGCCGCCGACGCCAGGACCGGTCCCGGCGAGGACGACCCGTTCTTCGGCCCGCTCAACAACGCCAACCAGCTGGAGCAGGTCAGCGGCTTCATCGAGCGGCTCCCGGCGCACGCCAAGGTCGAGGCGGGCGGCCACCGGGTCGGCGACCGGGGCTACTTCTACGCGGCGACCGTCGTCTCCGGCCTCCGCCAGGACGACGAGATCATCCAGAACGAGGTCTTCGGCCCGGTCATCACCGTCCAGTCCTTCTCGGACGAGTCCGAGGCCGTCGAGCACGCGAACGGTGTCGACTACGCCCTGGCCTCCTCGGTGTGGACCAAGGACCACGGCCGCGCCATGCGCATGTCCAAGGCCCTGGACTTCGGCTGCGTGTGGATCAACACACACATCCCGCTGGTCGCGGAGATGCCACACGGCGGCTTCAAGAAATCCGGCTACGGCAAGGACCTCTCGGCGTACGGCTTCGAGGACTACACCCGCATCAAGCACGTCATGACCGCCCTGTAAGCGGCGGTCGCGGGAGGGGCGGGGCGGCCGTGGCACACGGCCGCCCCGCCCTGCTCGACGTCCGGGAGGGTCACCGGGGGACCATCGCTGTCGCCGATCCGGGCGTCCGGGAAGCACGTATCTCGATCGTCTCGTCGACGTAATCCGCGAGGCAGTCCCCGCCCAGCGCGACCGCCAGCGCCACGTCCAGCAGGCCCTTCCCCGGATCGTGCACCGCCCGAGTCTTCCGCCACGGCGCCAGCGCCGCGGATATCGCCGTGTCCAAGCCGGCCCTGCGGACGGCCTCGACCAGCAGCACGTCCCCGACCTGCGAGACCACTGCCCGGCCACCGCCCTCGATGCGGATACGCGGGTAGGACCCGGCACGCTTCTTCACCTGGAGAGTGCTTCTTCCCGTGCAGCCAACAGGACCCTGGACAAACCCCATCGTTGCAGCTCAGGAGCACTCTCTGCTTGTTTGATCAAGCCTCGGACCCCACCTCGTGAAAGCACGAGGCCAGAGCTGTTGCCGAGGAGCCTCGGCTGCTTCCGTGCGCAAGTGTCTCCCGGCCCCGATCGAGACAAGCGTGATCATCGAGCACCGCAGGAGTCGAACGTCGCGCTGGAGCACGAGATCCGAGCGCTGCGAAGTCGGCTGTTGCAATGATTGCGATCCGGCAGCCCCGGCCCGCTGGGCCCGGGCATGCAACTGGCCGCCCTCCGCATCGTGCAGGAGGCTCTGACCAACGCCCTCAAACACGCCGGCCCGCGCACCACCGTCTGCCCGAGCCTGGCCGCCGACTCCTGCCAGGTCCACATCGTCGTGCACGACAGCGGCCCGCCCGACGACGAACCCGCGCCGGCGGCCAACCGGCCTGAGCGCCGTTTTAACAGTCGTCTCAGGTTCGCTCGGTATGAAATAGGCGTCGCCGGGCGACGCGGGTCGCGGCCTCGCAGGCATGGCTGAACGCGCCGCGATCTACGGCGGCACGCTCAGCGCCGACCCCGCATCGGACGGCGGCTGGACCGTCTACGCGACCCTGAAGGCAGCCATTCATGATCTCCGTGCTCGTGGTGGACGCCCAGCCGCTGCAGCGCTTCGGGTTTCGCATGCTGCTGGAGAGCACCCCCGACACCAAGATCGTCGGCGAGGCCGAGAACGGCGCCGAGGCCGTTCGGTGGACCACCGAGCTGCGTCCCGACGTGGTGCTGATGGACATCCGCATGCCGGGCGTCGACGGAATCGAGGCCACCCGGCGCATCGTCGCCGCCGGTGGGCGTTCGCGGATCCTGGTGCTGACGACGTTCGACATGGACCGGTACGCGCTCGCCGCGCTGCGGGCCGGGGCGAGCGGTTTCCTGCTGAAGGACATCCCCCCGGAGGAGCTGCTCGCCGGCATCCGGGCCGTCGCCGCCGGGGCCGCAGTGATCGCGCCGGCGCTGACTCGGCGGCTGCTCGACGCGTTCGCCGACCGGCTCGGCGATGGCGGGCCCGTGCTGGAGGATCCCCGGCTGGATTCCCTGACCGGCCGCGAGCGCGAGATCCTCGTCGCCATCGGCCACGGCCTCACCAACGGCGAGATCGCGCAACGGTTCACGCTGTCGGAGTCGACGGTGAAGACCCACGTCGGGCGGGTCCTCGCCAAGATCGGCGCACGGGACCGGATCCAGGCCGTCATCCTCGCCTACGACCTGAGACTCACCCGGCCGATTCAACGTTCGTCTCGCGCGCCCGTCGGGGGCGCGACCGTAGTCCAGCCGCACCGCTCCGGGCCGGTCCGCTCGGCGTGATCGACCGCTCCACTGCCGGGTCCGCCTGCAGCCGCCCACACCACCGCCCGTCCGACTGCCACCACGCCGCACGGGTGTGAGTTCAGTGCGGACGTGTGTGAACTCAGAGCTGTCGACAAGTCACCAAAGCCGGAGCGAGCCGAAACAGGCGCGTACTGGACTCAAGCCCGTGATGTCGAGCGCTGCCCGAGCAGCTGGGGCAGGGGCGGTTGACCATCATCGGCCATGCTGCCGGCACCAGGCTCGCGATCAGCTACGCGGCGCACCATCCGGAGCGGGTCACCCGACTCCTTCTCGTCACGCCGCCATCCACCTGTCCCGTGGACGAGCCCGCCGACGCGGCGGAACTCATCGGTGAACGAAGCGGCGACCCGGTGTTCGACAAAGCTGTTGCCGCGTTCCAAGACGGCGCCGATCTGTCCGACGAGACAGCGTTCAATGCCTGGCAGCAGGCGTGCGGCCCCGATGGGGTACGCCGTCTGGACGGCAGCCGAACAGAAGCACGCACAACTGGGATGTCCGACCCCGCCGCGGCGCAGGCGTTTTTCAGCGTGCAGCCACGGAAGACCTGGCCGGAAGGCTCGCTGCCGTGCAGGCACCGACACTGGTGCTCGGTGGCGCGCAGGTGTCTGACGGGTGTGCGGCCGGTGAAGGCGTCGGCGAGGCTCTTCCCCAACGCTGATGTCGTGCTGATCGACCAGTGGGCCACTGTCCCCGGGTCGAACGGCCCGCCGAGTTCCGGCGGGCCGCCGACACCTTTCTAGGCGGTCACGACTGAGTCGCCGCTGATCTTCACCGGGATCGGGGTCAGGCCGGTGGTCGCCGGCCCCTTCTTCATGTCGCCGGTCGCGGCGTCGAAGACGCTGCCGTGGCCGGGGCATGTGATGGTGCCATCCGCCGGTTGGGAAACGGTGACGCCCGCGTGCGGGCAGACCGGGTCGAGCCCTTTGACCTCGTTCTCCGATGGCCGGACGATCAGGACTTTGCCTGACGGTCCGTCCACGATGGCCCCGCTGCCGACCGGGACGTCGGCCAGCTTGGCCAACGGCGAGCCACCGGAGCCGGAGGATCCTCCGGCGGGCGGGTTGGCGGCGGGTGTCTCGGACGAGCAGGCGGCCAGGGAAACCGGTGCGACCAGACCGGCCAGCAGGCCGCAGACAACCGTGCGGCGTGTTGGATCTGGCAAGACGATGCCTCCTGAGCGGCAAACAGTGGTGTTTTTCGGCTTGTCGGCCTCAGTGAACTTACACACGTCGACGCTTCGTCAGGACTTGCGCGGGGAGACCGTCATGATGCCGATGCACATCTCGTCGCCGGTTCCGTCGCCCCACACGACGTAGCGCGGCGGCAGCTTCTTCAACTGCGGCAGCTGTTTGCGCAGCCCCGCGTCGTGCGTACACGTCACCCGCAGCGTGTCCCCCGGACCGACCTGCACCGGCGACGGCAGCTTCACCATCCGCTGGTTGTCGAAGTCGAACTGCGGCACGTCCAGCAGGACCTTGGCCTTCGGCGTGCCCGGGTTGAGTTCGACCTTCATGGACCGCCCGAGCATGTGCATGTGACCGAAACCGGCGAACACCGTCACCGGCTCCTGCACCTCGTGGTCGCAGGACTGGGTGTCACCGGGCTCCGGCACGCCGCCCTCGTTGCACTCCTCCACCTGACGGTCCGCGAATTCGCCGACCTCCGGCCCGAACCGCTTCGTCACGTCCGCGATCGAGGCCGCCCGGTCACAGAGCGGACCCGACTCGTCGGCGGCACAGGGCAGGTCGGTCGGCGCGTCGAGCGACCACGTCTCGAGTTCCCGGGTCTGCGGCGTGCCGTCCTTCAGCCGCAGCCGCACCGCCGAACGGTCCGACCCGCCCGGCTTGCCGTCGGTCGCGAGCAGGTTGTAGTGCATCTGGAGGATGATCAGGCTGCCCGGCTCCAGCTTGAAGCCGGCGTCCTGGTCGAGCAGCGTCTCCGTGGCGCCCGGCGCCCAGGTGTCCACCCACGCCGCGCCCGGGTCGGCGCCCTCTTCGTCGCCCTCCACGTCGGCGCCGTCCACGCCGGTCCCGCCGAAACACTGCCAGCCGGGGCCGGGAGTCTTCGCGTCCTGCTCGCGCACCGCGGCAGCGCCGCCCGGCGGCACCGCGTACACGATGCCGTGGTGCGCGATGGCGACGTTCTCCGGCACGACCTGGGTCCCGGTCAGGAACGCCTCCTTGGTCAGGCCCGGATCGAGCACCTGGCACCGGTACTCGTCCACGGCGCCGTCCGGCGGCGCGGGCGTGTAGGCCTCGGCCATCTTCCGGTCGACGAACCGCTCGCCGGCGCGCAGCGGCTGCGGTGGAGCCGACGACCCGCTCGTGTGCGTGCCGTGCGATCCGGTCGCGGCGGGCGCCGCATTGTTGTCGGCGTCCGACCCGCAGGCGGCGACAGCGAACGCCGTCGCCAGCGCGATGGTGGCTGCCCCGAACCTCCGCAGTGGACTTCCAGGTTTCGTCATGGCCTGAACGCTAGGCTCGATTCCGTCCTGTTTCGTCGTACTGCGGTCGTCATCTTCGACAGGGAGGTGGTACCACGGTACTTCTCTCCGGAGCGCCGTTCGACACCCGCACGAGAATCAGACCCGTCGCAACAGGACCCGAAGTCACGCCCACGAAAGTCCGTCGGCGATGGACGGGAGCCGAACTCAGCTCAGAACCGACTCTGCGCCTGCCTGCCCACGCGGTCGACGCGCTGTTCGAGCTCACCGACACGGTGCTCTGTACCGATGGGCCGGTACGAGCCCTGGTCGGGTTGTCGTTGCCGCCCGAGCACCGGCGCGGGCACGGCGCGCCGTACGACGCGCTGAACAAGGGCCGGATCGAGGTCGAACGGCTTCATGGCGTCCTCACCGGGCTGCCGCTACCGCGGTGCGCGGGCGGCTGGTCCTGGCCGTGGACGTCAGCGCCCGGCTGCGCCCGGACGCCGCCACCAGCCCCGGCAGGTTTTTATGTCACGTCTACGGCCGCGGCAAGAACCAGGCCCAGCTGATCCCGGGCTGGCCGTACTCGTTCACCGCCGCCCCGGAACCGGGCCGGACCTCATGGACCGCGGTTCCTCGACGCCGTGCGGCCCGGCCGACGACGTCGCCGGTGTGACCGCGACCGGAAACCGGTTTGGCTGTGGTCGTCACACACCGGCGCCGCACCCGACGACGTGGAACGGCTCCGGCAGGCATCCTTGCGCCGTTTCGACCTGGAACACAACTTCCGCATGGTCGAACAGACCCTCGGCCGGACCGCCCCGAGGCTACGTGACACCGCCGCGGCCGAACCGGTGGGCCTGGCTCGTGATCACCGCGCACACCCCAGTTACGCCTCGCCCGGCACTCGACGCCCTGACCGGTCACGTCCGGGTTTCGCCCAGATGCGCTCAGCGGCCTGGCCGAGGTTGTGCCACAAATGCCAGCGGCCGGCGACTCGCGTCGCCTGTGGTGCCCCGGCTGTGGCACGGCGGCACGGACGAGATCCGGGACGGGGGCCCAGGCCCGTCCCGGGTTTTCACGAGCCCGACGGTCGCCGCCCTTTGGTCCTGCGCCACGCGCCGGGGCTGGGGTCGGCGCATCGCGGTGTCCTGCCCCGGCGGTGAGCCGCGCGGGGCCATGCCCGAGGGCCGCCGTCCCTTGTCCTGCGCCCCGCCGCGGGGGCGGGTCAGCGCACCGCGGTGCCCTCCCCGGCGGTGGGCCGCGCGATCGGGGCGGGCGGGGCCACGGCCGGAAGGCCGGCCCGAAGCAGCGCGCCACCGCGTGCGGAGCGGGCGACGGTGGCCCGGCCGCCGTGGGCGTCAACGACCCGCTGCACGATCGACAGCCCCAGACCGGATCCCGGCAACGCCCGGGCGCTGTCAGCACGGTAGAACCGGTCGAACACCCGCGGTACGTCGGCGGCGTCGATGCCCGGCCCGGCGTCGTCGACCTCAAGCACCGCCGATGCGCCCTCGGCACGGAGCCGGACCTGGACCGGCTGGTCCGAGGGGGACCACTTGCCGGCGTTGTCGATGAGGTTGAGCACCGCCCGCTCGAGCGCAGCGGGACGCCCGCTCACCCACACAGAGGCCACGTCGAGCGCGACCTCGATGTCGGGCACGCGGGAACGCACCCGGGCCGCGGCGGCCACCACCACGTCGGCGAGGTCGAGTACCTCGGTGCTCTCGTCGCTGACGTCACCGCGCGCCAGGTCGGTCAGCTCGGCGGCAAGGGTACTCAACTCGGCCACCTGAGCGCCGAGATCGCCGAGCAGCCGGGTCCGGCTCTCCGCCGGCAGTGCGCTGTCCAGGGTGCCGCGCCGATCGAGCCGCATCAGCAGCTCTACGTTGAGGCGCAGGCTGGTGAGCGGGGTCTTCAGCTCGTGGGCGGCGTCCTCGGCGAGCAGCCGCTGGGCCCGCCGGGAGTCCCGGAGCGCGGCGAGCATGTCGTTGATCGACTGGATCAGCCGCCGGATCTCGCCACCGCCCTCATCCGGGATGTCGGCGTCGAGATCCCGGGTGTGCGCGACACGTACCGCGGCGGTGGTCAGCCGGTCGATCGGTGCCAGCCCGGTCCGCGCCACGGTCCGCCCGACAAGGGCGCCGCCGACCACGCAGAGCAGCCCGATCAGCAGCATGCCCAACCCGAACCGGTTGACCGGGCTGTCGTCGACGACGCGGGCCACCTGGACCGCGCCGTCGCCCGCCCGCAGCGTGTAGATGAGGTAGCCGTCGTCGTCGCTGTCGTTCGACTCCATCAGGTCGGCCGAAGCGCCCTGCGCCACGCGCCCGGCGTGTTCGCTGACCGGGGGCAGCGCGGGTTGGCCGGCCGGCGTCCGGATCGAGCCGTCGGGCAGGATGACCCGCTCCAGCCGACCGGCTCCGGGATACGGCGGCAGCTGGACCTTCGCCAGACCGGCGCGCTCCGCGTCCGTCGCCAGGACGCGGGAGTCGGCGCGTAGCTGATTCTCGGCGGTGTCCTGCAGCTCCCAGTCCAGTAGCTCGCTGGCCACCTGGAAGGCCGCGAACACGCTGACCGCGATGGCCGTCGCCGCGATCACCGTCAGCCTGGTCCGCAGGGACCGCCGGCGCCACCATCGGGTCAGCCGGCGCGGTTCCCGGCCGGCGGGCCTGCTCACGGAGGAGTCTCCCGCAACGTGTATCCCAGGCCGCGCAGCGTGTAGATCAATCGCGGCTCACCCTCGGCCTCCATCTTGCGGCGCAGGTAGCTCACGTATACCTGGAGGTTGTTGGCGGTGGAGCTCATGCCGAAGCCCCAGATCGCCTCGAACAGCGCGTCGCGGGTCAAGACCCGGGTCGCGTTGCCCACGAGGACCTGCAGGAGGGAGAACTCGGTCCGGGTCAGGCGCAGCGGCCGCCCGCCACGCCACGCCTCGAACCGGTCGGGATCGAGCCGGACGTCGGCGAACGACAGGATCTGCGACTCCTCGTCGGTCGGCGTGCGCCGGCGCAGCAGGGCCCGCACCCGGGCCAGCAACTCCTCGGTGGCGAACGGCTTGGGCAGATAGTCGTCGGCGCCCGCGTCCAGCCCCGCGACCCGGTCGGAGACCTGGTCACGGGCGGTCAGCATCAGCACCGGCAGATCCCGACCCGCGGCCCGCAACCGCCGGCAGGTCTCCAACCCGCCGAGGCGGGGCATCATCACGTCGAGAAGCAGCAGATCCAGCGTGTCACCGCTGGCCCCACCGACCCCGTCGAGCACGGCGAGACCGTTGGTGACGATGCTGGTGTCGTAACCCTCGACCTGGAGCACCCGCTCCAGCGACGCACGGATGGCCGGGTCATCATCCGCGATCATGATCCGCACGCCGGCCCGCCCCCTTCCAGTCGATGTCTTTGCCGCTCATTCTCCCCGATCAACCTGAGGCCGGGATTAAAGCGTCGCCGCTGTGGTGCCCGCGGGCCGTGCTCTTACGGATACCTACTGAGGTTGGAATCGTGGAGTCGTGGAGGCTGATGGTTCGTCGCCCCTGCGGTATCACCGAGGCATGCGGTGTCCAAAGGGGGCGGGTTGACCGCCGAGCGACAGATGTTCCGCGAGGAGTTGCGGCTGAAGGCGGCCGAGAGGTTTGCCCAGGGCGAGGCGAGCGGGGTGATCGCCAGGGACCTGCGGGTCAGCGTCCGCTCCGTGCAGCGATGGCGGCAGACGTGGGACGAGGACGGCTCGCGGGCTCTGCGGTCACAGGGGCCGGCGTCGCTGCCGAGACTGAGCGGGAAGCAGTTCGCCCAGCTGGAGGCGGAGCTGGCCAAGGGGCCTGCCGCACACGGCTGGGAGGACCAGCGATGGACGCTCGCGCGCATCAGGACGGTGATCGGCCGGCGCTTTCATCCGGCCTACGCCATCCAGGGCGTGCGGAAACTGCTGGTACGCAACGGCTGGTCATGCCAGGTCCCGGCCCGGCGTCGGCTGGCTGCTCCACACCGCCTGGGACATGGCCCACCACCTCAAGGGCAATCCGATTCTGCCGTTCCGCCACGACGCATCTCCGGCATGTGCCATCTGTGATCCGGTCATCGCCCTGTGGTGCTTCCGCGGAGGACCTTCGCTGATCGCGCTCGTCCGCCGCCGGTTCCGGCCCGGCCGGACAGCAGACCACGCGCACGATCACGTCTCCGCCCTCTCCTGACCGGACCGCACCGGGACCCGACGGTCAGCCTGGGAGCCGGAAGACCGCCCCCGCCTCTTAGGCGGTGTCTTGATTGGTCGTGGCTCGCTGTCCGGTGCATGGGGATAGTCGATCGGCTGGTGTCGGACGAGTTGTGGCAGTTGTTCCAGGACGTCGTACCAGAGGCACCGGTGCGTCCGCAGGGTGGTGGTCGTCGGCGGTGTGATGACCGTGCGGTGCTGGCGGCGACCGTGTTCGTGGCCACGTCCGGCTGTGCCTGGCGGCAATTGCCGCCGGTGTTCGGCGCCTCCTGTCAGACGGTGCACCGGCGCTTCACCGGCTCGTCTACAGCTCGGGTCTGGGCCAAGCTGCACAGGGCGCTGTTGGATCAGCTCGGCGCCGCGGGTGAGGTCGACTGGTCGCGCTGCGCGATCGACTCGGTCAGTGTCCGGGCGGTTAAAGGGGCCCTTGACAGGACCGAATCCGACCGACCGTGGCAAGAACGGGTCGAAGGTTCACGTCATCTGCGACCGGGCCGGCTTGCCGCTGTCGGTGGGTATCTCCGCCGCCAACGTCCACGACAGCCAGGCGCTCGTGCCGTTGATGCGGGGCATCCCACCAGTTCGCTCCCGCTTCGGCCCGCGCCGGCGCCGCCCGGTCAAGCTACACGCGGACAAGGGCTACGACTTCGAGCACCTCCGTAACTGGCTGCGTCACAGGCAGGTCCTGCCGCGCATCGCCCGTCGGGGCGTGGAGAGCTCCAGCCACCTGGGCCGCCACCGCTGGGTGACCGGGCGCACCATGTCGTGGCTGAACGGCTGCCACCGCCTGCACCGCCGCTACGAACGCAAGGCCGAGCACCTTCGCCGGCATCGCCAGCGCCCTCATCCGCTACCGCCGTATGTGACGGGACCGCGAACTGCTCTCAGGCCCGTAACGGCCCCGACCAGTCCGAGCGGGCAGGCGGGTTCTATGATCCGCGCATGTCGAACATCTGGGGGCGGGCTGTCCTGCTGGCGCTGTTGACAGGAGTCACCAGCTTGGGGATCGCGCGGCTTCTGGTCGTGGATTGCGTACGAGTGCCCGCTGGCGGGGGCAGCCGGTGCGGCGCGTTCGTCCATGCGTACGACTACCTGGCCATCGTCGCGTCTATCGGCGGTTGGGGTTGTGTCCAAGTCCTACTTCGGAGCAAGCGCTACCGAGCCGACTGGCGTCCTGCCCTGGGCGTGACCGCCGGCGCGCTCATTGGCGCGGGCGTCATCATGGCGGTCGCCCCCTCGGCCCGGTTCGCCGCAGGCGTGATGCTCGTTCTCGGACTCGTCGCACCGCAGTTGGCTCGCCGGTACGAGCGCGAACCACAGCCTGAGAACCGTCGCCGTCCATGGAAGTGAAGCAACGAGCAGCCGGGCACCACCTGCCGCACGCGAGCCAATAGAGACACCGCCTTACTGCACCACCGGTCCGGCTCCCCCATGTCGGTGCTGCGCACGACCTGCAGGCAGCGGCGCCCACCGTCGACCGGCTGAAAACCCGCGCAGTGCCGCTGAGACCTTCGCCGCAGTTGGCGATGCGAGGATGCGGAAGCATACGTTCTCCGACACTGCGAGCCGTCTCCGTCACAAGGGCCAGCCGCCGGTCAGGCAGCATCTCGAACGACTCCGGGGACCCGGCGCACGGCTGACCGGTCGGGCCCGATCACCGGTGCAGGCCGCCGTTGCCGCTGAAAGACCCGGGCGTCGAAGGCCGGCGTACACCCGCACCTCGCCCCCGGCTCCCCCGGCTCGCGCCGCACGGCCGGGACCCCGGATGTCGCCCACCGCTGCTCCAGGCCGGCCAGCACCGCCGGCCTCGCGCGCGCTTCGCTCCGCGAAGACGACGCGGCGTCGCTACGCGACGGTACGTCGCGATGCTCCGCATCTCTGACGCGGCGTCACGCCGTGATGCCAGCTGGCCGCTTCGTGCCCGACTGAGATCCCGCTCTGCGACCTCTCAACGGAGCCCGCTCCGCGAAATCTGTTGCTTACTCCAGCACTGAGGGAGCGCCAGGTCCACTCGGGCGGGTCTCTGCGGAATCACACAGCAACAGAATGGGTCGTCCTCCGCGTCGAGGGCCTCCGAATCTGAGCGGCTCCGGCTCCTTGGCCGGAGTCTCCACGGCAGCACTTCCTGAGTGCTTCCTTGGTGGAGTCGTCAGCCAAAAAGTTACGGGATCTCTGAGAATCCGGGGCACTCCTGTTCGGCCCCGGCGTCCTATCTCTGACCACGGAGCGCGCTTGCAGAAATGGGCCCCCCTGTCCCAGGCACATGCCCCGCTCCGGACCTGTCGACCGCCACACCCACCACGTCCGTTAAAGACCTGTCTGCACTCTCACTCCCGCGTTCACCGGGTGTGCTCACGCTCTCGATGGACGCCTACCCGCCGGGCACCGATCTGGAGCTGCTGCCGTACGCGCCGGTGCGGCGGAGGGAGGCGGAGAGTGAACTCATCCGGGCCTTCTGGCCAGGATCATCCGTGACCTGGGCCCTCTCCCGTCGGCCTTTCCCGGCTCTTGATGTCGCCCCGTCACCTTGGGTGGGATCTGATGCGAAGCGGACCGGGAGTTGCCTGGCTGTACGCCAATTCGCGGTCCCGAGGGGAGGTGAATGGCGCGTCGCAGTCGTAGGAGCTGGCCCGGACCATTACGAATGGTCGAAGGGGGCGGGGAGGTGGCCTTCCCAGATCTGGCGGGATTCCTGTTCGGGGTAGGGCAGGGTCTTCGACTCGGCGTCCAGGACGCGGGTGAGGTGCCCGCCGGGCCGGTGGGCGGGCCAGCCCGCGTCGCCGGTGGTGACGAAGCGAACCCACGCCTCCTGGAGTTCGCGGGAGAGCGCGACGGCCTCGGGAGGAGGCTCCTCGCCGATGAGCTGGGTGCCGACGGGGCTGTCCAGCGTGCCGAACGCCAGGGGCACGTCGAGGCTGTGGCAGGCGCCCAGGATGCCGCCGAGGGCGGGGGCGACCCAGCACAGTTCGAACAGGTACGAGGTGCCGCCGGCTGCGGCGTTCGCCTCGGCCAGCTTCTGTGACGGCATGCGGAAGAGGGCGTCGGAGTACACCGTCTCCACCAGTTCCTCCGGGCCTGCCTGCGGGAACGCGGCACGGTAGGCCCGCGCGCCGCCCGGTTGAGGAGCGTGCAGTTCAAGGGCTGCGTGGGCGTCCTCCTCGGTGAAGGTGCCGTACCGTCCGCTCATGACGCTGAAGTACCGGAATTCGTCCCGGGTGTGGCCGACGAGCAGTTCGGTCCCGCTCGCGCGCGCGCCGGTCAGCGCGGGCCAGGGCGTTTCCGGGAGGATTTCGCCGTCGACGACGGGGCACAGCGCGGTACCGGTCTCCGTGAGGCGTCCCCAGCTCTCCCGGTGCGCGTGGAGGCCGGCGTTGAAGGAGGTGAGCTCGGCGGCCAGGTGCCATGGGTCGGTGTCGCGCAGGGCCTCGGCGGTGGGGGCCGCTGCGCCGAGCCGGTCCGCGAACGCGGCGGTGACCTGCCGTGCCAGCGCGGGGGTGCTGTGCAGTCCCGGCACCGAGTGGGCAATGGCCCGCCGGAACAGGCCGCGCGCCGGCTTCATCGTCAGCAGGGCGGCGACCGACCCTGCCCCGGCAGACACCCCGGCCACGGTGACCTGGCCGGGGTCGCCTCCGAAGGCGGCGATGTTGCGCTGCACCCACTCCAGCGCCGCGATCTGGTCAAGGAATCCGCGGTTGGGTGGCGCGTCGTCGAGGAACGCGAAACCCTCCGCGCCCACGCGGCAGTTGATGGTCACCACGACGAGTCCCGCCGCGGCCAGCGCTGCCGGGTCGAACATCGGGTCGCTCGACGCCGCCGAGAGGTAGCCGCCCACGGGGATCCACACCAGCACCGGCAGTCCCGCCGCGCCGGGATCCGGAGTGCCGACGTTGAGCGTCAGCCAGTCGGTGCCCTGCGGGGGCACGTCGATCGGCAGAGACAGCGGCACCACGGGGCCGAACTCGACCGCCTGCCTCGTCCCCTCCCAGCGGTGCGGCGGCACGGGCGCGGCGAAGCGGAGCGCTCCGACCGGCGGTTGGGCGTAGGGGATGCCGCGGAAGACCGCGTGCCCCTGCCGTTGGCGTCCCTGCACCACGCCCTCCGTGGTCCGTGCCTTGGGCTGTCCGGACATGGCGTTTCCTTTCCCCGAGTGGACTCCAGGATTTTGGGTCAGATGTATTATGTCGACTGTATTGGAAAGGTCCTGGTGCGAGGGAGGGGGTTGCGATGCCGAAACAGGTGGATCACCGCGGACGCCGCGAAGCGATCGCCCGCGCACTGTGGCGGGTGGTGGAGCAGCGCGGCGTCACACGGCTGACGATGCGCGTGGTGGCGCAGGAGGCGGGCATGTCACTCGGGCAGCTGCAGCACTACTTCGCCTCCCGGACCGCCATGCTTTCCTTCGCCATGGATTTCGCGTCCGAGCAGACCTCGGTGCGCGTGAACCAGGGGCTCGCAAAGCTCGGTGACCGCCCCCACCCCCGCGACGTTCTGCGGCTGACGCTCGCGGAGATGCTCCCCCTGCATGCCGACGCCCGCGCGACCAGCCGGATGAGCGCCGCGTACGTCCTGGAGGCGCTGCACGACCAGGCCGTGCACGAGCAGGCGCGCCGCGGCCTGGTCCAAGGGCGGACCCTCGTGGAGCAGTTGGTTCGCCAGGCGATCACCGACGGGTACATCGGCTCCGGCCGCGACCCGGTGACCGAGACCAACCTGCTGCTCGCCCTCACCGGCTTCGCCTCCCTGATCGAACTCGACGTGATCGAGCCCCCGGACGCGCTCGCCGCGATCGACGTGCATCTGGACCGGCTGTTCAGCGGTAGGTGACCTGCCCCTGGACGTGGGGGCAGGTGGAGACAAGATCAGCTCTGGTGCGGGCCGCGGCGCCTGGCATCGGTTGGTCGGAGATTAATGCAACGGCCGGCAGCCCTGCTGCCTCAGCCCGCCGGGCGCCGGTCCTGCGTCGCTGGTTGTCGGGGGGCGGGGTGGGTCGGGGCGGGGTGGGGCGGGGCGGGTCGGGGCGGGTTGGGCCGGGGCGAGATCGAGCCGCCGGTCCGTCTTCGGCCGGAAGGTGCCGTAGGGGTTGATGTGCGACCGGAACAGTGCCCGTCAGGCCGCGCCGGTCCCCCTGGTCCTCGGTGCTCAGCCTCTCCCAGGTCGGTTCGGCCAGGACCTGCTGGAGCAGCAGGGTGTTGACGTGGACGAGCGTGGAGTGGAGCAGGTTCAGCGCGAGCATCGATGTCTCGGCGTGTTCCTTGTCCGGGCCGGTCAGGACGCCGTTCTTGCCGTGGTGCAGCACGGTGTTCGTCGAGTTCCGGTTCTCCACGGCCCTGGGGGCCGTCGTGGACTTCGCGGCGCAGTCCGGGGCCGGCGAGGTAGTCGCGGGCGAAGATCGTGCGTACGGCGCGGCCGGGGCGGCCACGTCCAGGACCGCCAGCCCCGCCTACCCACGTGTCGTTCATCATCGGCTCCAAACCCTGCCCGACCCGGTCCGGCCTCAACCGGTTCGCTGACGCTCCACCCGTCACCCGTACAGGCGACGGACAACCGCACCTCAAGGCCCAGCGCAGCCCCCGCAGCAGGGCCACCGTGACACCGAAGTTGAAGGTCGCCGCCCGCGACGACCGGGGAAACGCCGCTGCCGCCCGGGGCAGGTCGCTGGGACAATGCGGGATAACCACGCAGCGGCCGCCGTTTCCGGTCCCGGACGAACGCGCCCACCTCTTCGTCGACAGCTACGCCGACATGCACGACCTGGTCGAGGACCTGGTCGTAGCCGACGGCGTGCCCGGAGCCGCAGCGACCGTGCTGTGCACGGCCCGCGAGCTGCTGCGCCAGTCGTACTACTGCTACGAGTTGGACCATCCCCGCACCCGCGGGGACGGGCCCGGCGCGCGTGGGAGAAGGAGGTGATCCGCGATCTGCTCCCCGCACCCGCAGGGTGGTTCCCGGCCTCCGCCTCGGTCGGTCGGTTCCCCTGCTTCCCGCACCCGCGGGGAATGGTCCGGGAATCGGGCCCGCCCGGGGGTGCCACCCCCCTTTGCTCCCCGAACCTGCGGGGACGGCTCATAGTCTGCACGTGCGGCGCCGCAATCTGCGGGAAGACGTCCCACTACCTGGCTCAGGGCTGGGCCACCCCCACCCGACGGGCCCGCTTCGTGGCCCCTGGACAGGACTCGAACCTACGCCGGAGGCGGTTGTGCCGTCATGCCTGAGACCTGATACACACACCCCTCCCGCCGGACACCACGCCTTCGTTGCGCCCCGCAGCCCCCAGCCACAGGAAGTTCATCGGAACGCTGAACGGCCGGATACCGCGCGGTGGCGGTGGGAGTGACCCGTCTGCGGATCAATGCCAAGGGGCTTGACCATGCCTTGACCGAGGCCGGTCGGCCGGATCCGGTGGAAGAGACCCCGGGTGGTCTGCAGGGATCGGCGGGCGCGCGCCAACGGTCGGGCCCGGCACCCCATCGTATGGGGAGCAGGGCCGGTGCTCCCAGTCGGGGAAACCGGGTCGGGAGCGGGCAAGGGTTTTTGGGCTGTTCGCCAGCCGGTTCGGGCCGACACTGGTGGGTGGTCACGGGGGCCGAGGGTTGACGGCGGCGCGCAGCGGCGCGACAGGGCGGGCAACGTCGACCGGATCGGGTGACGGACGAACCGGGCATGGTTGACCCGTCTGCGAGGTGGGAGCACGAGGGCTCCCAGAGGGCTCCCCGTCACTCCCACCCCCGGAACGGCAAAAGCCGTTCCCGCTACCCCCGGAAACAGCCTCCGACCTGCGATGGTGGTGGTCGGGACGACAGGATGTGAACCTGCGACCCCTTGACCCCCAGCCAGGCTCCACGCTCCGGGCTGAAGCCTTGAAAGGCCGTAGACCGCTGTACGACCCGGTCAAAGCCAGTACCCGCACGCTACCCAGTCGTCGAAGTCACGAGGACACCGGCAACCGCGCCCTCGCCCCAACCATGCGACAACCCCTGGTCTGCGGCTACGAACGCGATCCCGGGCACCCAACGACCACGACCATTGGACCGCCGTGTCCGACATGGTGCCGCGCTGACTCACCAGCAAGAAATCCGCCACCCACCCCGGCCCGAAACCCGTACGCCGCGCCCACTGAGCCGACCTCAGAAGCAGTCCTACAAGCCTTGAACGGCACATGCCCCTCTTGCGGCAGACGGCCTCGCCCGGGACGTCACCGTTCCCGGGCGTTCAGCGCAGCGGCCCGCTGCCGTAGGGTCCGTACAGGTCCAGGAGCCGTGTGCGGGTGGATCGCAGTCGGTGCCCGACGGCGCCCGCGACGAACACGGCCAAGGCCTGGCCGAGCACCGGATCGTCGACGCAGAGAGCCCGGACCGCGGCGGCGTCGAATTCCTCGGCGCGCACCGGGCTGGCCGCCTCCGCCCCCAGGTGCCACCGGTGCGGCGGGATCAGCCAGGACCAACCGAGCAAGTCCCCGCCTCCGAGTGTCTCCACGGTCGCCGCACACCGACCCGGGACGCGCACGTCCAGCGTGACGCTGCCGGTACGGATGATCCAGAAGCGGTCGGCCCGGCCGCCTTCGTCGAAGATCCGGGTAGCGATCGGGAACGCCACATCGTGGGCGAGGTGCATGAGCTTCTCACGGTGTCCTGCCGGCAGAGCTGCCAGGACCCCGGTCCTCGTGGTCATCGAAATCGTCCCTTCCCGCGGTGCCTGCCCGAGAGGTCGGTCCTCGTACGGGGCCGTCACCGCCATCGTGGGAGGTGCGCCGGTGCTGCGGCATGGGCCGACCGGCCCTCCCGCAGGACCACCTGGTCCGTGCTCCGGTACGGCACAGACGGTGAACGGTCCAACTCCGCGCGCCCGGACGTCCGCGTCCCGCGCAAGGGTCCGCACACGGTCGAGTCGACTCGGGCAACGGGGCCGTACGGCCCCGCGAGGGACTGTCGGCCTCTCCCGCGCCGCCGTGCCGCGTGGCGATGCTGGCAGCGTGCACCCGCATACGGCCCGCTGTCCGCGGCCCGGACCCGTGCACTCGAATCGGAGGTGTTTCCTGTGCGCCGACTCGTTGTCACCGGCGTGGACGGTTCTTGCGAAAGCATGGCTGCGGCGGACTGGGCGGCCCAGGAGTCGCTGCGCCGTGACCGGCCGCTGCGGGTCGTGCGCGCCTTTGAGTGGCTGCCCCGGCAAGAAGCCGTCCTGGCCGACCGCGACACGCTGACGCGACAGGCGCAGGACGATTTGCGTGAGGTCGGGGAGGCGTTACGCGGTCGCTATCCCTCGCTGTGCGTCACCACGGAACTGCTCCGGGGGCCGAAGGTGCAGACTCTGCTGGACGCGACCGGGGGCGCCGAACTTCTCGTCCTGGGTTCACGCGGACTCGGTGGCTTCGCCGGGTTTCTGATCGGTTCCGTGGGGCTTGCGACCCTTGCACGGACGCAGTGCCCCGTCGTGCTCGTACGGACTGTCGAGTCCACGGCCGTCGAGCGCACACCGGAGCTCGAAGTGCCGGACCCGGTGACGTCCGGCCTGCCGCAGGTGGTGCTCGGCATCGATGTCCGTCGATCGTGCGACGAACTGATCCGCTTCGCCTTCGAGACCGCCGCCACGCGCCGTGCGCCACTGCACGCCGTCCATGTCCGGGATCTCCCGCCCATGAACGCGTTCGAGCCACGGCCCGAGGGGGACGCTGTTCCGGGGCCGTGGGCGGAGGCCACGCGTCTGCTGACCGCCACCCTGCGCCCCTGGCGGGACAAGTTCCCGGACGTGCCGGTGACAGAGGAGGTCGCGACCGGCAAGCCGGTGCGGTCCCTGCTGAACAGCGCTTCCGGTGCGGGGTTGCTGGTCGTCGGCCGCCGGGCGCGCCGGGCGCGGCTCGGAGCCCGGATCGGCCCGGTCACCCATGCGGTGCTGCATCGCACCCGCTGCCCCGTCGCCATCGTACCACATTCCTGACGGCTGCCGTGTCCGCCCTGTTCCGACACCCAGGACAGGGCGTGCATGTCGGAACAGGGCCTGCCCGGCGCGGCGCCGTCGGTGGCTGGGCTCCCGGGCCCGGCACCGGGGCTGCCGGTCACCACCCTCCGGCCATGTCCTCTGACGTCGTGTGCTGTTGGGCCGGCCTCCGCCGTGCACGGGGCCGACCGGCAGAAGCATGGAGGTCTACTGCCTCTCCTGTCCAGTGGTTACGGTGTCCGCAGCGCCGGTGCAGATTCCGACGGCCCCGGCCCGGTTGACCGTGACCTTGAGGAGAGCTGGTGGGCGAGGACACCGTCAAAGGCGGGGATAGCCTGCCCCGTCTGGGGCTGGACGAGCTGCTGGATGAGCTTCAAGTCCGCATCGACGCCGTGCGGGGCACCCAACACCGGGTGCACAGTTTGCTGGAAGCGGTGCTCTCCGTGGGCCGGGAGCTGGATCTGGCACAAGTGCTGCGGCGCATCGTGGAGTCGGCCACGGTCCTGGTCGACGCCGAGTACGGGGCTCTGGGCGTGATCGGCGAGGACCAGCGCCTCTCCCAGTTCCTCACGGTGGGTATCGATGAGGAGCAGCATGCCGCGATTGGCCCCCTCCCCTCCGGGCACGGCATTCTCGGCGAACTGATCCGGCATCCCGAACCGTTGCGGCTGGCGGAGCTGTCACGGCACCCCGCGTCGTACGGCTTCCCGGCGAACCATCCGCCGATGCGCTCTTTCCTCGGCGTGCCCATCCGAGTGCGTGACCAGGTGTTCGGGAATCTCTATCTGACCGAGAAGCATGGCGGCAGGGAGTTCGACAGCGAGGACGAGAGCGTACTCTCCACCCTCGCCGTGGCGGCCGGTGTCGCCATCGAGAACGCCCGGCTCTACGAGGAGGCCCGCTACCGCCGGCGCTGGCTGGAGGCCAGCGCGGCCGTTACCAGCAGCCTGTTCTCCGGCACGGACGAGGCTGGGGTCCTTGGCCTGATCATGGAGCACGCACAGGACATTCTCGCGGCGGATCTCGGTGTGCTCGCGGTGCCCGTCGAGGGGTCCGACGACTTACGGGTGGCCCTGGCCAACGGCACCGAGGCAGCGGCCCACAGCGATCTGGTGCTGCCACGCGAGGGCTCCTTCATGGGCGCCGCAATCGCGGCCGGCGAGGCGACCACCAGCGGCCACATAGCGAAGGATCCCCGGGTCAACGCCGGACCGCCGCGCTGGGCTGGACTCGGCCCGGCTGTCGCGGTGCCGATGGGCACCAGCGGCGGCGTCCGCGGCGTGCTGCTGCTGGCCCGGTGTGAGGGTTCCCCCCTCTTCTCCCAGGTCGAGACGGCCCCTCTGCTGAGCTTCGCCCAGGCGGCTGCACTGGCCATGGAGCTGGCCGAGCGACGCCGGGACGCCGAACAGCTGGCGCTGTACGAGGACCGGGACCGCATCGCGCGGGACCTGCACGACCTGGCGATCCAGCGGCTCTTCGCCACCGGAATGACCTTGCAGAGCACCGTGCGGTACGTGCAGCACCCGGAAGGCTCGGAGCGACTGCTGCGGGCGGTGGACGACCTGGACGAAACGATCAAGATCATCAGGTCGACGATTTTCGGGCTCCGTTCGCACGAAGGGGGCACTGCGGCCAGAGGGCTCCGAGTGCGGGCCGCCAGAACGGTCGAGGAGGCCGTTCCGGCGCTTGGCTTCACCCCTTCACTGCGCCTGGAGGGACTGGTGGACACCGATGTGCCACAGCCCGTGAAAGATCATGTTGTGGCGGTGCTGGGAGAGGCACTGGCCAATGTCGCCCGGCACGCGGGGGCCGGCTCCGCCGACATCTCGCTGGTCGTCCGCTCGGGGAAGCTGACGCTGACCGTCACGGACAACGGCGTGGGCGTCCCGAAGGGCGGTCGCCGCAGCGGCCTGCGTAATCTCGCTGCCCGGGCCGAGGGGCTGGGTGGCAAGCTGTCGCTCGCCGTACCTCCCGGCGGCGGGACCCGCCTGGTGTGGCGCGTCCCCCTCGTTCGCGGCTGAGCGGATTGCCGCACCGGTCCTGTCCCGCCTGTGGTCACGGGCGGGACAGGACCGGTGCGGTTCCCGGGCCTACCGCGGGGAGTCTCCGGACGCCGCCGGGCCGTAGTAGGCGGTGCGCATGAGCTCCTGCATGTCGTCGGTCATCGGCATGCGAGGGTTGGCGGGGGCGCACTGGTCTTCGAAAGCGTTCAGTGCCTGCCGGGGCAGGGCCTCGAGGAAGGTGTTCTCGTCGATGCCCAGGGCTCGGAAGGAGGGCTCGACACCGACCGCGTCCCGCAGCTGTTCCACGGCCGCGGCGTAGGAGGCGACGCCCTCGGCCGGGGTGGCGGCCGGCAGGCCCAGGGCGCGGGCGACGTCCTGGAAGCGTTCGGGGGCCCGGTAGTGCTCGTACTTGGGCCAGCCGGTGAGCTTCGCCGGGACCTCACCGTTGTAGCGGATGACGTGCGGCAGCAGGACCGCGTTCGTGCGACCGTGGGCGATGTGGAAGGTCGCCCCGAGGGTGTGCGACATCGCGTGGACGATGCCGAGGAAGGCGTTGCCGAAGGCCATCCCGGCGATGGTGCCGGCGTTGTGGACCTTCTCCTGCGCCTCGGGGTGCGCGGCCCGGTCGTTCACGGCCGGTTCGAGGTGTTCGAAGATCAGCTTGATGGCGTGCAGGGCCAGTCCGTCGGTGAAGTCGTTGGCGTACACCGACACATACGCCTCGGTGGCGTGGGTGAGGGCGTCGAAGCCGCTGTCGGCGGCCAGGGCCGGGGGCAGGTCCGCGGTCAGCAGCGGGTCGACGATGGCCACGCTCGGGGTGAGGGCGTAGTCGGCCAGCGGGTACTTCCGCCCGGTCGACGGGTCGGAGATGACCGCGAACGGGGTGACCTCCGCCCCGGTGCCGGACGTGGTGGGGATGCACACCAGGCGGGCCCGCTCGCCCGGAGCGGGGAAGCGGAAGGCCCGCTTGCGGATGTCGGAGAACTTCTGCCGCATGTCGGAGAAGTCGATGTCCGGCTGCTCGTACAACAGCCACATCACCTTGGCCGCGTCCATGGGGGATCCGCCGCCGACGGCGATGACGGTGTCCGGGCGGAAGTCACGCATGAGGCCGGCGCCGTGCCGGACGGAGTCGATGCTCGGCTCGGGCTCGACATTGTCGATGATCTGTACGGTGACGGGCTCCGGCCTGCTCCGCAGGACGTGCGTCACGCGGTCGACGTAGCCGAGCCGGGTCATGGTGGCGTCGGTGACGACGGTGACACGGCGGATGCCGGGCATCGCTGTCAGATAGCGGATGGCCTGCGGCTCGAAGTAGATCTTCGGCGGCACCTTGAACCACTGGAGGTTGTTCCGCCGCGTGGTGACGCGCTTGACGTTCAGCAGATGGGCGGCGGAGACGTTGTCGGACACCGAGGTCCGGCCCCAGGAGCCACAGCCGAGGGTCAGCGACGGCAGCAGGCTGTTGTACACGCCGCCGATGGCTCCCTGGGAGGCCGGGGCGTTGACGATGATGCGTACCGTCTTCATCCGCCGGCCGAACTCCTCGGCCAGGTCCGGTTCCCCGGTGTGGACGACGGCACTGTGCCCCTGCCCGTGGAAGGCGACCATGGCGGCGGCCAGGTCGAAGCCCTGCTGGGTCGTGTCCGCGCGCAGCACGGCCAGCACCGGGCACAGCTTCTCCCGCGTCAGCGGCTCGTCAGGACCGACGCGGCCGGCCTCGACGAGGATGACCGAGGTGTTCCCGGGGACGGTGAAGCCCGCCTGTTCGGCGATCCAGGCCGGGCTGCGGCCCACGGCCGCGGGGTTGACCCGCCCGCAGCCCGCAGCGGGGAAGAGGAACTCCTCCAGCTGTCGTTTCTGGTCCGCGTCGGCCAGGTGGGCGTGGAGGGCGCGGAACTCCGCCAGGGCCGCATCGTAGATCTCGGTGTCCAGGATGACGCCCTGCTCCGAGGCGCAGATCATTCCGTTGTCGAAGGACTTCGAGAGCACCAGGTCGTTGACGGCCCGTCGCAGCCGGGCGCTGCGGTGCACGTAAGCGGGGACGTTTCCGGCGCCGACGCCCAAGGCGGGCTTGCCGGCCGAGTAGGCCGCCTTGACCATGCTGTTGCCACCGGTGGCGAGGATCAGGGCGATACCGGGGTGGCGCATCAGCAGCCCGGTGGCCTCGATCGAAGGGGTTTCGATCCACTGCACGCAGTGTTCGGGGGCGCCCGCGGCGACGGCCGCGTCCCGGACGGTACGGGCGGCCTCGGCGCTGCACCGCTGGGCGGAGGGGTGGAAGGCGAAGACGACCGGGTTGCGGGCCTTCAGGGCCAGCAGCGCCTTGAACACGGTGGTGGAGGTCGGGTTGGTGACGGGAGTGACCGCGCAGAGGACGCCGACCGGCTCGGCGATCTCGATGATGCCCTCCGTGTCGTTGCGGGCGACGACACCGACGGTCTTCATCCCCGCCATGCTGTGGGTCACATGCTCGCACGCGAACATGTTCTTGGCGGCCTTGTCCTCGAAGACCCCGCGGCCGGTCTCGTCCACCGCCAGCCGGGCCAGGCCGGTGTGCCGGTCCAGAGCGGCCACCGACGCCTTGGCCACAATGTGGTCGATCCGCTCCTGATCGAGCGAGGCGTAGTCGTCCAGTGCCTTCAGACCGTTCGTCACCAGGCGGTCAACGGCGATGGTGGTGTCGGAGGGCACAGCTCCGGCGGTGGCGGGCCGGGGTCCGGCATCGGATCGGGTCATGGAAGGCGCCTCCGTCATCGGGTCGCGTCAGCGGCAGGGGGCACGGCCCTGCGGGACCGTGCCGACGGGGGCCGGTGCCGGCCCTCACTCTCAGCGTTCCGCTCCGCCACCGGGCCTCGTAGGCCCCGAAGGTCCCCGGCCGGGGGCCAGAAGGCCCCTTCGGCCCCCTCCCGTGCGGCCCCGCCACCGGGTACGGACGGTGCGGCGAGGTGGCCGGACCCGCCGGGTGGCGCGGGGGCGGGGCCGTTCGGACCCTGGCCCGGGACCTACGGGACCTGCCCGCAGCAGGGGTGTCCGCCCGAATCTGAAGGAGGCGGGCAGGGGCCCGCGGGGCGTGGGAACGGAAGCGTTTCCCGCCGTCCCTCGTCCTCCGCAGGAAGGGACACACCATGGAGCGTTATGTGTACGACTTCACCGAGGGCGGCCGGGAGATGGCCGGTCTGCTCGGCGGCAAGGGCGCCAACCTCGCCGAGATGACCCGGATGGGCCTTCCGGTGCCGCCCGGCTTCACGGTCACCACCGAGGCCTGCCGGACCTTCCTGGCCACCGGCGCCGAGCCGGCGGGCCTGGGGGTGGAGGTGGCCGAGCATCTGGCGGCCCTCGAACGGGGCGCCGGACGGCGGTTGGGACAGCCGGACGACCCGCTGCTGCTTTCGGTCCGCTCCGGGTCCAGGTTCTCCATGCTGGCATGATGGAGACGATCCTGGACATCGGCCTGACCGACGACTCCGTGCCGGGCCTGGCCAAGGTGTCCGGGGACGACCGCTTCGCCTGGGACTCCTACCGACGGCTGCTGCAGATGTTCGGCAGCACGGTGATGGGTGTGGACAGCGCGCTGTTCGAAACCGAGCTGGACCGTCTCAGGGAGATCCGCGGAGCCCCCGACGACCTGCGCCTGGACGCGGCCGACCTCGCCCGGCTCAGCGACATCTACAAGGGCTTGATCCGCCGCGAGACGGGTGAGGACTTCCCGCAGGAACCGGAAGAGCAGCTCCACCGGGCGGTGCGGGCGGTGTTCGAGTCCTGGAACGGCGAGCGGGCCCGGCTGTATCGCCGGCGCGAGCACATCTCGGACGCCTTGGGCACCGCGGTCAACGTGCAGATCATGGTCTTCGGCAATCTCGGCCCGGACTCCGGCAGCGGGGTCGCCTTCACCCGGGACCCGGCCACCGGGAGGCCCGGGGTGTACGGCGACTATCTGGCCAACGCGCAGGGCGAGGACGTGGTCGCCGGTATCCGCAACACCGTCCCGCTGCAGGACCTCGAAGGGTTCGATCCGGGGTCGTACCGGCAGCTCCGCGAGCACCTGCGGAACCTGGAGCGCCACTACCGCGACCTGTGCGACATCGAGTTCACCATCGAACGCGGCACCCTGTGGATGCTCCAGACCCGCGTCGGCAAGCGCACCGCCGAGGCGGCCTTCGCCATCGCCCACGAGCTGGCCGACGAGGGCCTGATCACTCCCGCCGAGGCCCTGGGCCGGGTGACCGGCCATCAGCTCGCCCGGTTGATGTTCCCGCGCTTCGACACCTCGACCGCCGGTGCGCCTCTGGTACGCGGTGTCCCGGCGTCCCCCGGCGCGGCTGTCGGCGCGGCAGTCTTCGACTCGGCCGAGGCGGTACGCCGTGCCGCCGCCGGGGAGAAGGTGGTGCTCGTGCGGCGGGAGACCACTCCCGACGACCTTCCGGGCATGGTCGCCGCGCAGGCGGTTCTCACCAGCCACGGCGGCAAGACCAGCCATGCCGCGGTCGTCGCCCGCGGCATGGGAAAGGTCTGCGTCTGCGGTGCCGAAGGAGCGGATGTCGACACCACGGCGCGACGGTTCACCGTCGGCGGCACGGTCGTGGCCGAGGGCACCGTCATCTCGGTCGACGGCTCGGCCGGAACCGTCCGTCTCGGGGCGGCCCCGCTCGCCGACTCCGTGGTGATGCGGTACTTCGAGAACGGCGGCGAGCTGACGGGCGAGCCCTCCGGGACAGTCACGGAAGCGGTGCACCAGATCATGGAGCGGGCCGACTCCGTACGGCGGCTGAGCGTGCGGGCGAACGCCGACACGCCCGAGGACGCCGCGCGGGCCCGCCGCTTCGGCGCCGAGGGGATCGGGCTGTGCCGCACCGAGCACATGTTCCCGGGTGACCGCCGCAAACTCGTGGAAGCCATGATTCTGGCGCGTACGGACGCCGGCCGCGAGCGTGCGCTGAACGCCCTGCTGCCCCTGCAGCGCCAGGACTTCACCGGCATTCTGGCCGCGATGGACGGGCTGCCGGTCACCATCCGGCTGCTCGACCCGCCCCTGCACGAGTTCCTCCCCGACCGCACGGAGCTCGCCGTGCGCGTGGCTTCCGCCCGGGCACGCGGCGAGATTCCGGACCCGTACGACACCGAGTTGCTGACGGCCGTGAACCGGATGCACGAGGAGAACCCGATGCTGGGTCTGCGGGGCGTACGCCTGGGGCTGGTCGTTCCGGGGCTGTTCGCCATGCAGGTACGGGCCGTCGCCGAGGCGGTGGTCGAGCGGCGGCGCGCCGGCGGCGACCCCAGGGCGGAGATCATGGTCCCGCTCGTGGACACCGCCGAGGAGCTGCGGCTCGTCCGTGCGGAGGTGGAACAGGTGCTCGCCGAGGTCTCCGAGGTCTCCGGTCTGCGGGTCGACTGCCCGGTGGGCACGATGATCGAGCTGCCGCGCGCCGCGCTCACCGCGGGCCGGATCGCCGAGGCGGCGGACTTCTTCTCCTTCGGCACCAATGATCTGACCCAGACGACCTGGGGATTTTCCCGCGACGACGTGGAGGCCGCCTTCTTCTCGGCCTATCTGGAGAAGGGCATCTTCCCGGTCTCCCCCTTCGAGACGATCGACCGGGAGGGCGTGGGCCGGCTGGTGGAGGTCGGGACAGCCGAGGGCCGCGCGGCCCGCCCCGGACTGAAGATCGGGGTCTGCGGGGAGCACGGCGGGGACCCCGACTCGGTGCACTTCTTCCACGGTGCCGGACTGGACTACGTCTCCTGCTCCCCCTTCCGCGTCCCGGTCGCCCGGCTGGAGGCCGGGCGGGCCTCCCTCTCCGGTGGGGTGGCGGACGACAGCAGGTAGCGGGGCCCTGGAGGCCGGATCCGGGACGGTATCGCGGCGGCACGCTGCCGCGATACCGTCCCGTCTCGGCGGCAATCCCACGGAACTTCGCTCGGGCACTGCGGTTCACTCGATGTCGAGCACCTCTCGCACAGGCCGACGTGGCGGTCCGGGCTGCGGCGGGGCACCGTAACCAAGGCGAAGCACCATCTGCACAAACCCCATCGTCGACCGCGGGTCCCGCGCCGCCCAGCGCAGCTCGGGCCGCTCGAGGGCGTGGGACGTGAGCGAGGTCGAGAGTCCGTCCAGGGTGGCTTGGAGCAGGACGCGCTCCAGCGCCTGTCCCGCATGCAGCCAGTCCGTCGGCCGGTCGTCGGAGGTGCCGAGAAGAGCCAGTTGCGGCGCGTCCTCGAACATGCCGGTCTCGCGGCCCGCCACAGCGCGTCTGCCCGCGAAGTCGCGCACCGGCGCCCTACCGTCCCGCTTGGCCGGCCCGAAGGCGTAGTCCGGGATCCCGTCGGTCGCACCATCGGCAGCGTCGGCACCGACGCGGGTCCAGCGGACCATGTCCTCGGTTGCGGCGGGGTCCATGGCGTCACGTCCTTCGGCGTCCTCGACGAGATCCAGCAACGACTCCACGTGCCATCCGGAGGGAAAGAGCAGGCGCGCCCTCTCGAGGAAGGCGGCGGCGCACAGCTCGTCTTTGACGGCCGCGGGTATCTCCTCGTCCGAGAAGGGGTGACGGCTGGTGCGTCGTCGGTGGATCGCGGAGTACAGAGCGGCGAGGTCGCTGTCACGAGGTGCGGGCTCGGTCAGCCTTACCGTTGCGAGCAGTTGTCGGTCCCCGGGATCGGGGAGCAGTCCGGTTTCCGGTTCCCAGCCGGCGTGGGCGGC
Source organism: Streptomyces lycii (assembly GCF_009735685.1). Classification (GTDB taxonomy): domain Bacteria; phylum Actinomycetota; class Actinomycetes; order Streptomycetales; family Streptomycetaceae; genus Streptomyces; species Streptomyces lycii. The sequence goes on from NZ_WHPN01000422.1 coordinate 27,476, forward strand.
GGCGACCCGCAGGTTGAACAGGACGGCGCCACAGCCCAGGTGAAGGGCCCGGGTCGTGGTGTCGGCGCGGGGCATGGTGCGCCGGAGATCGGAGCGCACATGGAACGTGCTGCTGTCGCGGAAGAAGCGGAACTTCCACGGCTGGGCGTTGTGCATGGACGGAGCCACCGTGGCGTCCTGGACCAGCGCCGTCACGGTCCGTACGTCGAGCGCCTCTCCTGTCACCGGGACACCTCCCTGGGGAAGCCGATCGGTCTGCCTGAGAGCGGTCCGTCCCCTGTTTCACGATAGCGAGGGCACACGGACACCGCCGCTCAGCCTGTCGGCAGCGGGTACGGCCCCCGCGGCCGACCGACGAATGGAGAGCCTGCGCGACAGTGGACCCCTATATACCTCAAATCATTTCATAACCATTATGCCGGATTTCCGGGCCGGCGAAGTCCACCGGCATCCTCGGGCAGAGAGACGAGGAGACGGCTTGGAGATCTTGGCCTACGAGGTGCAGCACGATGAGCGGCCGCTGCTGGAACGGGCCGTCGCCGATCGGCATACGGTGCGGTGCCCGGAGGTGTTCCTCAACGAGGAAACGGCCCCGCCGGCCGCGGGGTACCGCGTCGTATCCACGGGCGCCAATGCCCGGCTCGACGCCCCCGTGCTGCGGCGATTGCCCGAAGGCGGGACACGGATGATCGCCCAGCGCTCCACCGGCTTCAACAACATCGACCTCGCCGTTGCCGAGGAACTGGGATTCACCGTGGGCAGCGTGGCCCACTACTCTCCGTATGCGGTTGCGGAGTTTGCCTGGGCACCCGCCTTGGCGGTCAATCGTGGAATGGTCCGGGCCGCCCACCGCTCCCGCGAGTTCGACTTCCGGCTCACGGGACTGATGGGCCGCGACATCCACGGCATGACCGTTGGCGTCATCGGAACCGGGAAAATCGGCGAGGTTTTCGCCCGTATCGCCCGTGGCTTCGGCTGCCGCCTGCTGGGCCGGGACGCCGTGGAGAATCCCGCCTGTCTCGCCCTCGGGTTGGAGTACCCGGATGCGGCCCGGCTGCTCGCCGAGGCCGACCTGATCAGCCTGCATTTGCCGCTGCTGCCCGGCACCCATCACCTGATCGACGCACGCGCGCTGGACCTCATGAAGGACGACGCCATCCTGATCAACACAGGCCGCGGCGGGCTCATCGACGCACACGCCCTGGTCGAGACGCTGCGCACAGGCCGGCTCGACGGCGTTGGTTAGGACGTGTACGAGGAGGACGCCGGGACATTCCACCTCGACAGGTCCATCCGGGGAATCACCGACGGCACCCTTGCCCGGCTGATGACCTTCCCGCAGGTGATCGTCAGCTCCCACCAGGCGTACTTCACCCGCACAGCGGTGGGCGAGATCGCCGACGCCACCGTCCGCAACATCGATGACTACGTGACGGGCCAAACCAAGCAGAACACCCTCGTTCCACGGGCATTCCAGCCGCTCTGACCAGTCGCGATGCCCGTTCAACGGTTTCGTGAGCGCTCAGGCCGACTGGGGCCTTCCGGTCCGGGAACGGCCCGTGCGACCCCTGCCCACGCGGGCCTCCGGGGTGTTGCCCGGAAGGTGGAGATTCACTGACCGGAGATCGCGGTGGTGCGGCGACTTCCTGCCCGGCCTTCCGGGCAGGGGTCAGCGAGGGTCGAGGGGCGGCGTCGCCTGGGAGGCCAGGACCGCGGCCTGAACGCGGCGCTCCACGCCGAGCTTGGCGAGCAGCCGGGAGATGTGGTTCTTGACGGTCTTCTCGGAGAGGTACAGCCGCTTGCCGATCTCCCGGTTGGTCAGACCCTCACCGATCAGGGCGAGGATCTCCCGTTCCCGCGGGGAGAGGCCGGCCAACGCCTCGTTCTGCGGCTCCTTCGGAGCGTCGTCACCGCGCAGGCTGCTCATCAACCGGGCGGTGGTGGCCGGGTCGAGCATCGACTGCCCGGAGGCCACGGTGCGGACGGCGGCGATCAGATCGGATCCCTTGATCTGCTTCAGGACGTATCCTGCGGCACCAGCCATGATGGCGTCGAGCAGAGCGTCATCGTCGTCGAACGAGGTGAGCATCAGGCAGACCAGCTCCGGCATGCGTGATCGCAGCTCACGGCAGACCGTGATCCCGTCTCCGTCCGGCAATCGCACGTCCAGCACCGCCACATCGGGCCGCAGAGCGGGCGCCCGTACCATGGCCTGCTCAGAGGTCACGGCCTCGCCGACGACCTCGATGTCCGGTTCGGCGTCGAGAAGGTCCTGAACCCCGCGCCGGACGACCTCGTGGTCGTCGAGCAGAAAGACTCGTATCGGTTCCTGCGCTGAGAATTCTCGTGCCTCGGTCATGTCGTCCTTCGCGCCGTTGTGAACGGTTCCTGTCCCGATCGTCGCGCGTACGGTGACACGGCACCAGGGCCGAAGGTCCCCTCTTCGGCCCTGCGGCGGTCTGCGGTTTTCAGGCCAGGTGCTGCCCGGGCGCGGGGCTGGTGAAGGTGCACTCCACGTCGACCACACCTTCCACCGCCCGGGCCAGCCGGGCTGCCACCGGCACCAGGGAGCGGTCATGAATCCCGCCGGCCAGCGTCACCACGCCCTCCCGCACCTGTACTCCGACAGCCGGTTCCGTGCCGGCGAAAAGGCCGCCCACGGCGCGACGCACCTCCTCCTCGATCTCCTCGTCCGGCCGCAGGAAGACCTTGAGCAGATCGCTCCGGCTGACGATCCCGACGAGCAGGCCCCCGGCGTCGGTCACGGGCAGCCGCTTGACGTGCTTTCGCGCCATGACCTGCGCGGCGCGGGCGAGGGAGGCGCCGGGGTCCACGCAGACGGCGGGAGACGTCATCAACTCCCCGGCGGTGACGGCCCCGGCCTTGGCCAGGTCCGCCAGCCGGCTCATCTGCTCCTTGCGGCTGGGGTCGCTGTCCCGGAACTCTTCCTTGGGCAACAGGTCCGCCTCGGAGACCACGCCGGTGACGCGGCCCTCGCCTGCCAGCACCGGAAGGGCACTGACCTTCCATTGCTGCATGATCCGGACGATCTCCCTGAACGGTGCCTCCTGGCCGATGGCAATGACGGTGGTGCTCATCACGTCACTCACGGTGTGTGGTGTGCCGTGCACGGTGTCCTCCTCCGAGGGTGTCGGCACCCCTCCGGGGAGGGGTGCCTTCGAAACCGGTGACGGATGGGCTCACAGGCCGCGAATCCAGTGGTCGCCGGACAACCCCTGGAGTGTGACGTCCTCGGGCCGCTGTCGTGTGTCGTCGAGGCGGTGGGTGAGGTGGTTGACCACGGCGACCACCCCGTCGACCTGTCCGGCCGTCCGGACGGCGACGAGGACCTCGCTGCTGCGCTCCAGTTTGCCCTCCAGCGTGACGACCCCGGCGGTAACGCTGACGGTGACGGCGCGCGGAGGGAGCCCGAGAATGCGCACCAGCACCTCGTCGGCCACCTCGGCGCGGATGTCGTCGTCCGGCCGGAGGAAGACCTCGAGCAGGTCCCGGCGGGTGACGATGCCCACGAGCCGGTCCTCCTCGTCGATCACGGGAAGCCGCTCGACGCGGTTCTTCACCATGGTGCGGGCCGCCTGCGCGATGGAGTCCTCGGCGCGGACGGTAACCGCCGGTGTCGACATCAGCTCTCCGGCCGTCCGCGCCCGGACCTTGGCGGCCGACCGGCGGGCGGTCCGGGTGAGCGGGAGGCGGTGCCCGGTCCCGAACTGCTCGGCCTGGCGGGCCATCAGGTCGGTCTCGGAGATGACGCCGAGGACCTTCTCGTCGTCGTCCACGACCGGCAAGCCGCTGATGCGGTGCGCCGCGAGCAGCGCGGCCACGTTCTTGAAGGGGGTGACGGGGGTGGCACGGACGACATCGTCGGTCATCACACTGCCGACTTTCCGGTGCTTCATGGTGTTCTCCTCTGTTGTGGCAAGGTCGGCTCTGTCGGGTTGAGGTCAGCGAAGACGGCGCAGATACGGGTCGTGGGCACGGCGGGGCAGCAGCCGGATTCGGGCGTCGACGGCAACGGTGCCGTCCGGCCGGGCGAGCACCGGATTGAGGTCCGCCTCGGCGAGCTGCGGCAGGTCGGCCGCCATCTGTGACAGCCGCAGCAACAGCCGTTCCAGCCCTTCGAGGTCGACGGGTCCGCCACCGCGGTAGCCGAACAGCAACGGAGCACAGCGCGGCGCGGTGATCAGGTCGTGCACGTCCTGGTCGGTGAGCGGGGCGAAGCAGGCCACGTGGTCGGCGAGCAGCTCGGTGGCAGTGCCCCCGAGACCGAAGAGCATCAACGGCCCGAAGACCTCGTCCTGGACGACACCGGCGACGAGCTCGGTGCCCCGGCCGGCCATCGGCTGGACGAGGACTCCGGTCATCACATCGCCCAGACGGGCTCTCAGGTCCCGATGGGCGGCGCGGACCTGCTCCTCTCCGTCGAGGTCGAGCAGCACCGCACCGTGGTCGCTCTTGTGCAGCAGCCTCGGCCAGTGGGCCTTGAGGACCACCCGGCCGCTCCCGGCAGCGGCGAGCCGGGCGGCGGCCTCCACGGCTTCCTGCTCCGTCTCGGCCCAGGCCCAGGGCAACTGCTGGACGCCGTAGCAGTCCAGCAGGCCGGCACAGCGGCGAGGGTCGAGCCAACCGCCTTCGGGGTGCTCGGCGAGGAATGCTTCCGTGATCTCCCGGGCGCCTGCCGGATCGGTGCCGGGCGGCTTCGGGACCGTGCCGGCCGGCCGGTCCAGCCAGCGGGCGCGCGCGGCCGCGTGGGCGAGGGCGCGGGCGGCCGGTTCCGGGTCGGCGTATGCCGGGACGGCGCCGCCACCCGGTGTGTGCAGCAGCCGGACGCGTTCGGCCTGGTCGAGCAGGACGGCGGCGACCGTACGGGGTCGGTTGCCCGATCCGGCGTGGGTGAGCACCCGGATGGGGTCGTCACCGGTAGCCTCGGCCAGCGCCGTGGGGACGAGCACAACCAGCACCGCGTCGACGGCGCCGTGTCCGGCGAGCCGGTCCACGCAGGCACGCAGTTCCCGGTCGCCGACCGCGGCGGTGGCATCGACCGGGTTGGCGGCGCTCGCACCGCCGGGAAGCAGGCCGAGGAGGTCGGTGACCAGTCCGGCGGGCAGTTCCGGGACGGTCAGTCCTGCCTCGGTGCAGGCATCGGCGGCCAGCACGGCCGCACCGCCGGCGTTGGAGACCACGGCCACCTTGGTTCCGGCGGGCAGCGGCTGCGAGTGCAGCAGAGCCGCTGTGTCGAGGAGTTCGCCGACGGAGCGGGTGGCGGTCACCCCCGCTTGGCGGAAGAGGGCCTGCCGCGTCATCGTCGGAGTGGCGGCGGCCGCGGTGTGCGAAGCGGCGGCCCGCCGTCCCGCGTCGGAGCGACCCGCGTCCACGGTGAGCACCGGCATCCGGCGGGCGACCCGCCGTGCCGTACGGGAGAAGGCGCGCGCGTTGCCGAAGGACTCCAGGTGCAACAGGGCCAGCTCGGTGCGGCCGTCCCCCTCCCACCACTGGAGCAGGTCGTTGCCACTGACGTCGTACTTGTCACCCAGCGAGACGAAGCTGGAGACGCCGATGCCGAGCCGGGACAGCCCGCCGAGCAGCGCGATGCCGACCCCGCCGGACTGAACGGCCACCCCGGCGGTGCCGGGCAGCGGACGGTGGGCGGCGAACGTCGCGTCCAGCCGCACCTCTTCTTCGGTGTTGGCAAGACCCAGGCTGTTCGGTCCGGCCAGCCGCATGCCGTGGCGGCGGCAGGCGGCGTGCAGGGCCGCGCCCTGGCCGGCGTCGAGCCCGGAGGTCAGCACGACGAGGGCCCGCACACCGGCCCGGCCGCATTGGTCGGCCGTCTCCGGAACGGCGGCGGCTGGCACGGTGAGCACGGCCAGGTCCGGCGGATGCGGCAGCTCGGCCACCGTGGCATGGCAGGGGGTGTGTTCGATGTGGCGCGCGTGCGGGTTCACAGCGTGCAGGCGGCCCGGAAACCCGGCGCGGCGCAGATTCTTCAGCACGGCGCGGCCCACGGATCCCGGCCTGCTGCCCGCGCCGATCACAGCGATCGACCGGGGGCGGAGCAGCGGCCGCAGACTGGCGGAATCGGCGGTGCGGGCGCGTTCGTCGACCGCTGAGCGGTAGCGCTCGCCGGGGGCCAGCCGGATGACGCAGTGGACGTCACCGTGGTCGAAGCGGCGGGTGACCTCCAGACCGAGGTCGGTGAAGACCTTCAGCACGGGGTGGTTGTCCGCGAGCGTGTCGGCGGTGAAGGCGGTGACGCCCGCCTCGCGGGCCGCGTGCATCAGGTGCTCCAGCAGCAGGGTGCCCGCCCCCTGGTGGCGGAAGTCGTCGGCGACGGCCAGGGCGATCTCGGCCGTGGCCGGGTCCTCGCCGGTCTCGTACTCGGCGACGCCCACGACCCGGCCCGCGAAGGAGACGACCAGTGCGAGCCGGCCCCGGCGTGGAGAAGCACAGAGGCAGTCGGCGGACTGCCGCCCGGAGAGCCGGCTCGCCCCGAGGAACCGCAGCCGCAGACTTTCGGCCGACATCCCCTCGTAGAACGCCAGCAGACCGTCGCGGTCGTCGGGGCGCGCAGGCCGGATCTGCACGGTTCTGCCGTCGCTCAGCAGCGCGTGGGCCCCGGGTGCGTCCGGTGCGCGGCGTGCGGTCTGCGTCATCACGATGTCCTCTCCCTCGGATTCCGTCTCCACGGTCCGTGACCGCGCCGGGGCACACAGGTGCTGCCCGGGGGCCGGTGACGGGGCCGTTCGGCCCTCTCCGAAAGAGCCGGACGGCTCCCTGCCGGGGATCGGCGGGCCCCTGCTCCCCGACCTGCGCGGCGGCGAGCATCGGAGAAGAGACGGCGGCACCGGCCCGGTGGCGCGACATGTGTGCGGAGAGAAGAGAGAGATCACCATGACCGCGACAGCCCGAGAAGGCGTGCAGGCACCCCTGGCCGCTTGGCGCGGATTCCGCGGCCGGCCGTGGCGGGACCGGATCGATGTGCGCGTCTTCATCCAGGCCAACTACACCCCGTACGAAGGGGACGCGGCCTTTCTGAGCGGACCCACCGCGCGCACCCGGGCCATATGGGAGAAGGTGTCCGCGCTCTTTCCCGAGGAACGCCGCAAGGGCATCCTCGACGCCGACACGGCCATCCCCTCCACCATCACCTCGCACCGGCCCGGCTGGATCGACCGCGAGCGCGAGCTGATCGTCGGGCTGCAGACGGACGCCCCGCTGAAGCGGGCCATCATGCCCAACGGCGGGCTGCGCATGGTGGAGAACGGTCTGCGCGCCTACGGCTACACGCCCGACCCGTTCGTGACCCGCGTCTTCGGCGCCTACCGCAAAACCCACAACGAGGGAGTCTTCGACGCCTACACCCCGGAGATGCGCCGAGCCCGCAAGGCGGGGATCATCACGGGCCTGCCGGACTCCTACGGCCGCGGCCGGATCATCGGCGACTACCGGCGCGTCGCGCTGTACGGCACGGACCGGCTGGCCGAGGCCAAGCGCGCCGAACGTGCCGCCCTGGACGCCCTGCCCTCCACCATGGAGGTGATCCGCGACCGCGAGGAGCTGGCCGAGCAGATCAAGGCGCTCGGGGAACTGGCGCAGATGGCGGCTTCCTACGGCTGTGACGTCACCCGCCCCGCAGCCACCGCCCACGAGGCGGTCCAATGGCTCTACCTGGGTTTTCTCGCCGCGGTGAAGGAGCAGAACGGGGCGGCCATGTCGCTCGGCCGCACCTCCACCTTCCTCGACGTCTATTTCGCCCGGGACCTCGCCGAGGGCCGGATCGACGAGGCGCGCGCCCAGGAGCTGATCGACGACTTCGTCATCAAGCTGCGGATCGTCCGCTTCCTGCGCACCCCCGAGTACGACGCGCTGTTCTCCGGCGATCCGACCTGGGTCACCGAGTCCATCGGCGGCCTCGGTGACGACGGCCGCCCGCTCGTCACCCGCACCTCCTTCCGCTTCCTGCAGACCCTTTACAACCTCGGGCCCGCACCCGAGCCGAACCTCACCGTGCTCTGGTCACCGCGGCTGCCGGCGGGCTTCAAGAGGTTCTGCGCTCAGCTCTCGGTCGACACCAGCTCCATCCAGTACGAGTCGGACGAGCTGATGCGCCCGGTGACCGGCGACGACACCGCGATCGCCTGCTGCGTCTCGGCGATGGCCGTCGGGAAGCAGATGCAGTTCTTCGGCGCCCGGGTGAACCTCGCCAAGGCCCTCCTCTACGCGGTCAACGGCGGCCGGGACGAGATGACCGGCGACCAGGTCGCCCCCGCCGCGCCGGCACTCACCGGGGACACACTGGATTACGACGAGCTGTCCGCCGCCTACGACCGCACCCTGGAGTGGCTCGCGGGCCTCTACGTCAACACCCTCAACGTCATTCACGCCATGCACGACAAGTACGCCTACGAGCGGCTGGAGATGGCCCTGCACGACCACCCGGCCCACCGCACCATGGCCTGCGGTATCGCCGGCCTGTCGGTCGCCGCCGACAGCCTCTCCGCGGTGAAGCACGCCCAGGTGCACGTGATCCGGGACGCGAGCGGACTGGCCGTCGACTACCGCGTCGAGGGCGACTTCCCCGCCTACGGCAACAACGACGACCGGGCCGACGCCCTCGCCGTGGACCTGGTGCGCTCCTTCATGGACAAGGTGCGCCGCCACCCCGCCTACCGGGACGCCGAGCACACCCAGTCGGTGCTGACCATCACCTCCAACGTCGTCTACGGCAGGCACACCGGCAACACCCCCGACGGCCGCCGCGCCGGCCAGCCGTTTGCCCCCGGTGCCAATCCCATGAACGGCCGGGACCGGCACGGCATGGCGGCCTCCGCGTTGTCGGTCGCCAAGATCCCGTACGACTGCGCCCGCGACGGCATCTCCCTGACCTCAACGATCACTCCGGAGGGCCTCGGCCATGTCCCGTCAGAGCGGGCGGACAACCTGACAGGCCTCCTTGACGCGTACACCGCCTCCGGTGGCTTCCACATGAACGTCAACGTCCTGGACCGGGCGGTCCTGGAGGACGCCATGGAGCACCCGGAGAAGTACCCCCAGCTGACCATCCGGGTCTCCGGCTACGCAGTCAACTTCGTCCGGCTGACCCGTGAACAGCAGCTCGACGTGATCAGCCGCACCTTTCACGGTGCGCCGTGAGCACCGACCGGGCCGCACACACCGGCCGAGCCGTGAGCACGCCCACGAGCCGGATCGCGGCCACTGGGCGCGCCGGGGCCGATGACCGGGCCGCGGTCACCGGGCGGATCCACTCCTGGGACCTGTCCACGGGCGTGGACGGACCCGGCACCCGGTTCGTGCTCTTCCTCAGCGGATGCCCGCTGCGCTGCCTGTACTGCGCAAACCCCGACACCTGGCACATGCGGGACGGGCACCTGATGACGGTGGACGAGGTGATGGCGGAGATCGAGCGGTACCGGCCCTTCATCACCGCCGCGGGCGGTGGGGTGACCCTCACTGGAGGCGAACCGCTGCTCCAGCCCGCGTTCACCGCCGAGGTGTTCCGCCGGTGCCGGGAGCTGGGGCTGCACACGGCCCTCGACACCTCCGGGCTGCTCGGCACCCGCGCCGATGACATGCTGCTCGGCGACACCGGTCTGGTCCTGCTGGACATCAAGTCCTTCGACGTCGGCACGTACCGCAGACTGACCGGGGGTGGCCTGGCCCCCACCCTCTCCTTCGCCGCCCGTCTGGACAGACTCTCCGTCCCCGTCTGGATCCGCTACGTCCTGGTCCCGGGCTGGACCGATGACAAGGCCGCGATCGAGGGCCTGGCCGAGTTCCTCTCCGCTCTGGGCTGTGTCGAGCGCGTGGAGGTGCTGCCCTTCCACAAGCTGGGGGCCGCCAAGTACGACGCCCTCGGCATCCCCTTCCCGCTGCGCGACACCCCGGTGCCCGGCGCCGCCCTCGTCAGCCGGGTGCTCCGGCAGTTCCGGGCGCACGGCCTGCGGGCGTACTGAAGCCGCCATCTTCCGAGAGGGAATCCAGATGAGGACCCGGCACGTGGTCACGGGCGTCGACGGCACGACCGCCGCCGTCCGGGCCCTGGACGCGGCCGCCCGCGAGGCGGCACGGCGCGACACCGACCTGGAAATCCTGTACGCCGTATCCGACTTGGACGAGGCCGGGCCGGTGCTGGCCTCCGCCGTCTCCCGGGTGCGCGGCCGCCACCCCGGTATGCCGGTGACCACCACAGCGGTCGTCGGAGACCCGGCTCGGGCTCTGGCCCGCCGGGGCAGGGACGCGGCGCTCACCGTCGTGGGCAGCCGCGGACTCGGCGGCCTCGCCGGACTCCTGCTCGGATCGGTGAGCTTGCGGCTGGTCGCGCAGGCACACGGCCCCTTGCTCCTCGTACGCGGCGAACAAGCGGCAGGCCTTGCCGGACCCGGGCACGGCGAGGTGATTCTCGCCCTGGGAAACGGCTCCGACACCGACGCCGCGGCATACGCCTTCGAGGAGGCCGCACGCCGTGGCACCCGGTTGCGGGTCCTGCACACCCGGGCCTGCCGGCCACCCCTCCTCGCCGGCACCGGGGCCGCGATCCGGCGGGACGGGACGAACGGAGAGATGCCCGCCTCGCGGGTGAACACCCTCCTCGGACCGGATTCGGGACCGCCGCGGCAGCGGCATCGCCGTCTCCGCAGGGACGTCGGCGCCACCCGCTCCGCCGCGGCGCACGCGTTGATCCAGGCCACGTCCGGAGCCGGTGTCGTCGTGGCCACGGCCGGCCGCCGGCGCCGCGGCACCGGCCTGTCACCGGACCCCGTCACCCACGCGCTGCTGCGCCACTCCCACTGCCCCGTCGTTCTCGTCCCCGCCTCACGGTGAGGAGTGCACAGCCCCTTAGCCGGTGGCCGCCGGAGCGTCGGGCCCAAGGCCCTCCTCCTGCCCCCAGGCAGCCCCCGCCCGCGGGCCGGCACCCCCAGCAGGCTGACGACACACCCACAATTCCTCGGAGGAGATCATGCACGACACCCCGGTCACGGCTGCCGCCGACCTGTCCGACGACGAGCTGCGGGCCCTCGACGCCCACTGGCGCGCCGCGAACTACCTCTCGGTCGGCCAGATCTACCTGATGTCCAATCCACTGCTGGCCGAGCCGCTGCGTCCGGAACACGTCAAACCACGGCTGCTCGGCCACTGGGGCACATCCCCCGGCCTGAACCTGGTGCACACCCACCTCAACCGGGTCGTCAAGGCCCGTGGCCGGAAAGCCCTGTGCGTCTGGGGACCGGGCCACGGCGGACCGGCCGTGCTGGCCAACTCCTGGCTGGAGGGCAGCTACTCCGAAACGTATCCGGACGTCGGACGCGACGCGGAGGGCATGGCGCGCCTCTTCCGTCAGTTCTCCTTCCCCGGCGGAGTGCCCAGCCATGTCGCCCCGGAGACCCCGGGATCCATTCACGAGGGAGGCGAGCTGGGCTACTCCCTCTCCCACGCCTACGGTGCTGCTCTGGACAACCCCGACCTGCTCGTCGCCTGCGTCATCGGGGACGGCGAGGCCGAGACCGGCCCACTGGCCGCCTCGTGGCACGGGAACAAGTTCCTCGACCCGGTCCACGACGGGGCCGTCCTGCCGATCCTGCACCTCAACGGCTACAAGATCGCCAACCCCTCCGTGCTGGCACGCCTCCCCGAGCAGGAACTCGACGAGCTGCTGCGCGGCTACGGCCACGAGCCGATCCACGTCACCGGTGAGATCCCGGCGACCGTCCACCTCACCATGGCCCGGGCCATGGACACCGCCCTCGACCGCATCACCCTGATCCAGCGCACCGCCAGAGAGGAGAATGTCACCGAGCGTCCTCGCTGGCCCGTCATCGTGCTCCGCACTCCCAAGGGATGGACCGGGCCGGCCGAGGTCGACGGCCTCCCCGTGGAAGGAACGTGGCGTTCCCACCAGGTCCCGCTGACCGCCGTCCGTGAAAACCCCCGGCAGCTGCGGCTGCTGGAGCGCTGGCTGCGCTCCTACTCCCCGCAGGAGCTGTTCGACGAGCGTGGCCGGCCGACAGCGGAAGTCCTCGCCTGTGTGCCGGACGGCGACCTCCGCCTGGGCTCGACACCGCACGCCAACGGCGGTCTGCTGCTGTGCGACCTGCCCGTCCCGGCACTGGAACGGCACGCTGTCCCGGTCGACAAACCGGGCATGACGCTGCACGAGCCCACCCGCGTCCTCGGCGGACTGCTGGAGGAGGTCATGGAAGCCACCACGGACCGCCGGGACTTCCGCCTCGTCGGACCGGACGAGACCGCCTCCAACCGCCTCCAGGCCGTGTACGGCGCGAGCGGCAAGGCCTGGCAGGCGGAGATCCTGGACGTCGACGACCACCTGGACCGGCACGGCCGGGTCATGGAAATCCTGTCCGAGCACACCTGCCAGGGCTGGCTGGAGGGCTATCTGCTCACCGGCCGGCACGGCCTGTTCTCCTGCTACGAGGCCTTCGTCCACATCGTCGACTCGATGGTCAACCAGCACATCAAGTGGCTGCGCACCACCCGGGCCCTGCCCTGGCGCCGCCCCATCGCCTCATTGAACTACCTGCTCACCTCCCATGTCTGGCGGCAGGACCACAACGGCTTCTCCCACCAGGACCCGGGCTTCGTCGACCACGTCCTCAACAAGTCCCCCGAGGTCGTACGCGTCTATCTCCCGCCGGACACCAACACCTTGCTGTCGGTGGCGGACCATGTGCTGCGCAGCCGCGACTACGTCAATGTCGTCGTCGCCGGAAAGCAGCCGTGTTTCGACTGGCTCGGGCTGGAGGCCGCCCGCGCCCACTGTGCCCGCGGCGCCGGGATCTGGGAGTGGGCCGGCACCGAGGACGGCGCCCACGAGCCGGACGTGGTGCTGGCCTGCGCGGGTGACGTGCCCACGCAGGAAGTGCTGGCTGCCGCGTCGCTGCTGCGCCGTCATCTGCCGCAGCTGGCCGTTCGGGTGGTCAACGTCGTCGACCTGGCCCGGCTGCTGCCCGGCGAGGAGCATCCGCACGGCATGCCCGACCCGGAATACGACGCGCTGTTCACCCGCGACAAACCGGTCGTTTTCGCCTACCACGGCTACCCGTGGCTGATCCACCGTCTCGCCTACCGCCGAGCGGGCCACCCTCACCTGCACGTCCGCGGCTACAAGGAGATCGGCACCACCACGACCCCCTTCGACATGGTCGTCCGCAACGATCTGGACCGCTACCGCCTCGTCATGGACGTCATCGACCGCGTCCCCGGCCTGGCCGTGCGGGCCGCGCCGGTACGCCAGCTGATGGAGGACACCCGGCTGCGCCACCACGCCTGGATCCGGGAGCACGGCACCGACCTGCCCGAGGTCACGGACTGGACCTGGACCGACTGACCCACCGCACAGCGGCGAGGGGCCGCCCGGGTGCCGGGCGCCCCCTCGCCGCTGTGCGGCATGAAGCCCGAGGGTCCCGTCGGATCAGGGCCGTTCGGCCCTGAGGCCGGGGCCCTCCGCCTCCAGCGCACCACGCGCCCGCTGCGCGACATTGAAAACAGAACGACCAACGTACACAAGGCACGGAACGTGCAGCACCCACCGAGCGAACCACCGAGACATCCGGAAGAGGGACCGTCATGGCCGTCCAGCAGGAACCCCGCATCACCAGCAGCATGCAGATCCCCGCCCAACGAGCAGCCCGGACCGCACCCGAGCACGGTGCCGTCATGACCCCGACGGCGGCCAAGACCTTCGCCGTCGTCCGCATCGTCACCGGCTTCGTCTTCCTCTGGGCCTTCCTGGACAAGACCTTCGGCTGGCACTACGCCACCCCCGCCGGCAAGGGATGGGTCGACGGCGGCTCCCCCACACAGGGCTTCCTCAGCGGTGTGGCAGTGGGCCCGCTGGAGTCCGTCTTCCACGAGTGGGCCGGGAACGCCTGGATCGACTGGCTGTTCATGCTCGGCCTGCTCGGCATCGGTCTGGCCCTGCTGAGCGGAGTCGCGCTCCGGCTCACCGCCCTCGCGGGCACTCTGATGATGGCCCTGATGTGGGCCGCCGAATGGCCGCTCGCCCAGCACCTCTCCGACGGTGCGCCGAGCATGTCGACCAACCCGGTCGCGGACTACCACCTGCTGTACGCGCTGGTCCTCATCGCCCTCGCCGCCGGCTACGCCGGCAACACCTGGGGCCTCGGCCGTGTCTGGGCCCGCCTCCCCTTCGTCCACCGCCACCCCTGGCTCCTGTGACCGTACCCGCGGTCCCGGGCGGGCGGCCCTCGATTCCGTCACCCGCCCGGGGTCTCCCGGCACGGGACCAAGCCCCTCCACACCGAGGAACCGACATGACCGTTCGCGTAGGCATCAACGGATTCGGCCGCATCGGGCGCAACTTCCTGCGCAGCACCCTGTCCCGAGCGGTCGACGACACGACACCGGTCGCGGTGGTGGCGGTCAACGACATCGCCCCTACAGCGACTTTGGCCCATCTCCTGGAGTACGACTCGACCTACGGCCGGCTCCGCGGCACCGTCACCCACGACAGCGAGTCGATCACCGTCGACGGACACCGCATCGCCGTGACCGCCGAGCGCGACCCGGCCTCCCTGCCCTGGGCGGCGCACGGCGTGGACATCGTCATCGAGGCCACCGGCCGCTTCCGCGCCCGGGACGACGCCGCGCTGCATCTGAAGGCCGGGGCTCGAAAGGTACTCGTCTCCGCCCCGGGCTCGAACATGGACGCCACCGTGGTGATGGGGGTCAACGAGACCGACTACGACCCTGCCGCTCACCACATCGTCTCCAACGCCTCCTGCACCACCAACTGCGTCGCACCGATGGCCAAGGTCCTCCACGAGCGGTTCGGAATCGTCAAAGGCCTGATGACGACCGTCCACGGCTACACCAATGACCAGGCACTCCTCGACAGCCCGCACAAAGACCTGCGCCGCGCCCGTTCGGCCGCCGTGAGCATCATTCCGACCAGCACCGGCGCCGCCCGTGCCGTCGGGCTCGTCCTGCCCGATCTCACCGGCGCCCTGGACGGCATCGCCGTACGGGTCCCCGTCGAGGACGGATCCCTCACCGACCTCGCCGTGGTGCTCCGCCGCCCGGCCACCGCCGAGGAGGTGAACTCCGCCTTCGCCGAGGCCGCCGCCGGCCCGCTCAGCGGCGTCCTCAAGGTAAGCAGCGCGCCGATCGTCTCCCGTGACGTCATCGGTGACCCGGCGTCCTGCGTCGTGGACGCCGACCTGACCCAGGCACAGGGCGACTTCGTCAAAGTCTTCGGCTGGTACGACAACGAATGGGGCTACAGCAACCGCCTGCTCGACCTCACGAAATACGTCGCAGCCAGACTGTGACCACACGCCGCAGCCCGGCCGCGCGGACCGCGGTCGCCTGTGGCACCGGAACGGATCCGGCCCGGTCTCTCTCAGAGGCACCGGGCCGGATCCGTTCTGCTGGGTGCGGCGGCCGTGCTACTCCCGTCCCAAGCCACGCTTTCACCCGCCGGATCTCCATGGTGGCCTCCCTGCCCACCGGGCCCGCCCGCCCACGGCCAGGCCCGGCCTTGAGCCATCGGCTCCGGCGACCACGCAACAAGTCGTCACGCCCTGCCTTCCCGTCGGGCATCCCTCCCCGCGCCACCACTGCCGGGGCACGACCGGCCCTGCTCCCATGGGCCGTTCGGTCCCGGTCAGGGACCTGCGACCCCTCTTCCCCGGGAGCCCCGGGCGCGACTCTGAAGCGGAACCACTCCTGTTCAACGATTCCCATCCGGAGGTACCGACCATGTCCCGTCCCGTGACCCTGGGCCTGGACGGCTCGCGCGAGAGCCTGACCGCCGCCGACTGGGCTGCCCGCGAAGCGCTGCTGCGCGGACTGCCGCTGCGGATCGTCCACGTGTGGCAAGCCTTGGGCTATCCCCAACCGCCCCTGATCGACCTTCCCACCCAGCGCCACTTCGCGGAGCGGATCCTGCGCGAGGCCACCGCCGAACTTCGCGACCGCTACCCCGAGCTGGACATCACGGCGCAGCAGTTGTCGGGCCGACCCGCCGAGATCCTGTCGAACGTCGCGGACGACGCAGACATGCTCGTACTCGGCTCCCGTGGACTCGGCGCCCTCACCGGCTTCCTGCTGAGTTCCGTGGCACTGGCCACCGTGGCCCACACGGACCGCCCGATCGTCCTCGTACGGGCCGGTGAGCAGGCCGGCGAAGAGCGCCGGCCGGTTTCCTCCGGGGATATGCCCGCCTCCGCCCCGTACCGCGATGTGGTGCTCGGCCTGGACCTGTCCGGCCCGTGCGACGCCCTGATCGAGTTTGCCTTCGACGCCGCCGCCCGGCGCGCGGCCCGGCTGCGCGTCGTACACGGCTGGAGCCTGCCACCGGCTTACCGCAACGACCCCGGGGCTCTCGACCCGGACCGCACCGTCAAACTGACCACGGAGGAGGCCAACAGGCTTTCCGACGCCCTGCGCCCCTGGCGGGACAAGTTCCCCGGCGTCGAGATCGTCGAGCAGGCCGTGATCGGCCGACCGGCCCGCCATCTGGTGGAGGCCTCATCCGACGCCTCCCTGATGGTCGTCGGCAGGCGCACCCGCCGTACGCCGGTCGGCCGCCGCATCGGCGCCGTCACCCACGCGGTGATGCACCACTGCGCCGTCCCGGTCGCCGTCGTCCCACACGACTGAGGACCCGGCCGCCCCTCACCATCCGGTGACGGGCACCCGCCCGTGTCCCGGCGAGCGTGACCGCCGGGACACGGGCCGCCCTGTCGGGAGCGCGCCGCCCGTGGTGAGCCCGGGCCTGCCCGTGTTGCAGACGAAGACGGGTCGACTGCCGAAAAGCGACCGGACCGCGATGCAGCGCGGCCTCATCGCTCACCGGTGATCGCAAGACAGCAACGTCGCCCGTCCTCTGTCACATCAACGAGCCGACATCCCGGAGGCGCCCCGCGGATCATCGACGGCACCACCCTTCTTCCCACGTTCCGGGGCCGGGACCGCCTTCCGCTGCTTGCGCAGTTGTCGAACAGTGCCGTCGTCCTTGTGGTGAGTGTGGTTCATTCCTGGCACCTCCTCTCCGGAGGGGAGGTGTGCACGGAGGGCGGTGAGGTCGGCCGAGGCGTTCGCCGAGCATTCGGTACCGGGGTGTGGATTCCTACGGTCCGGCCGGAGACTCCTGGGCCACCGGCGTGCCGCCGATGCGTTCGCGTAAGCCTTCGTGCAGCGGGTACAGAATCTCCCGTGGAAGTCCGGCCGATGCCTCGTCGATGCGATCGGCCGAGCGCCCGGTGGCCACCGGGCAGTGAAAGCCTGGTGACCTCGACGTCCTCGACCCGTTCACCACGGCATCTCTGCGTTCGTCAGAGCTTGTAGCCGCCGCTCGCCTCGATGACCTGGGCAGTCACCCAGCGGCTTTCGTCGGATCAACCCGAGGCCAGTATTAGAGCGTCGCCGCTGTGGTGCCTCACGTCCAGGTGGACCATGTGCCCGGGCCGGCGGGCAATGATCTTGCCGGGCCTGCGGTTGGTCCGGAGGGCTGAGCGGGGCGTTGCGATGCACCATGAGCACGTCCACTCTCGTCGGTGGCAGGGTTACGCCGTGGTCGGACGGTCGCGCTGCATCTCGCACAGCTCCCAGATGGTGTTGCGGGTGGTGCCGTCCAGGACGACATCGGGCCACGGGGTCGGCTTGGCCTTGCTGTTGAAGTAGGCGCCGTTCGTTCTGCGCTCCTCGGGGCTGGAGGCGAGGTACACGCTGGAGCGCGTGGCCCTCAGCAGCGCCCGGTGGCCGTAGACGACGGGCATCGCCAGCCGCAGCAACGGGACAATCGGGCGGGCCAGTGGCGGATAGGTGCCGACGGTGAGGTTCTTGTTCATCGAGGTGTAGGCGTGGCCGGGGTAGGCGACGTTCAGCGTCACCGGTGTGGCCGCAAGTTCCTGGGCGAAGCGGTAGCTCATCGCCATCTGCGCCAGCTTGGTCTGGTTGTAGAACGACAGCCCGACATAGGATTTCTCGCCCTGCAGGTTGTTGAGGTCGATCTGCCCCCGGGGGATGCCGCCGGTGATGTTGATGACCCGGGCCTGCCTGGACGCGGTCAGGGCCGGCATCAGCCAGTGGGTGAGGCAGAACGGCGCGACCACGTTGACCGCGAACGCGGTCTCGATGCCGTCCTCGGTCACCTCGCGGTGGGATCGGGTCGCTCCGGCGTTGTTGATCAGCACGTCCACCACGCCGCCGGCCCGGCCGCTGGCCTCCTGGGCGAGGCGACGGACGTCGCGCAGCCGGGACATGTCGGCCGTGATCGCCGTGACGTCGTCATTCCCGCTGGTGTGACGAAGATCCGCCACGGCAGCGTCGGCGCGGCACTTGTCCCGTCCGACGAGGATCACGCTCGCGCCGAGCGCGGCCAACTGTCGCGCGGTCTCCTTGCCGATGCCACCCGTGCTGCCGGTCACCATGACGATCTTGCCTTCCACTGACACCACCCCATTCGCGATCTGTCACTTGGTGACATGATAGTCATCGAATGATGCAAAGTAGACTGGGTGCATGAAAGAGGGACTGCGCGAACGCACCCGCCGAGCAGTGCGGGCGGAACTCGCCAAAGTGGCCGTCGACCTGTTCACCCGCCAGGGCTTCGACGAGACGACCGTCGAGGACATCGCCCGAGCAGCCGGCATGACGAAGCGCAGCTTCTTCCGTTACTTCCCGACCAAGGAAGACGTCGTCTTCGACGGCATCGACCTCACCGGAGAGAGCGTCGTCGCCGACATCGCAGCGCGACCAGCAGGCGAAGGGCCGTGGGAGTGCCTGCACCAGGTCCTGCAGGCTTGGCAGGAAGAGGTCCACGCCAGTGAGCAGGCGCTCGCAACCATCCGCCTGATCGAGGCAACGCCCGCACTGGCCGGGCGACTCCACCAACGCAGAACCGAATGGCGCAGGCGAGTCAGCGATGCGCTCCGAGATCGGCCAGGGACCGACCTCGACCCGTACACCGCGGACCTGCTCACCAACGCCGCCACGGCCGTACTCGACGCCGTATCCAGCCAGTGGGCCCGATCAGACGGGAACGCGGACCGCCCAGCCCTGCTGGACCAGGGGTTCAATCAGGTCCACGTTGATCCCAGCCCGCGGCAGGTGTGACCCGCCTCCCCGTCATCAACGTCCTGCCCCGCAGCAACTAGCCAGCCCTTGACTGTGGCTAGCACTCGAACCTGCGACCAACGGCCGAGCCGCCGCCCATCTGTCTGGTGTCCTGCCGAGGACTCGAGCCTCCGGACTGGGGCGGTTTATCTGTCACGGCCGGGAGCCTGAGACGGACACCTCTTCCGCGGGGCACCGTTGATTCGTGGCACCCCGCAGGCCTAGCGACAAGAGCGGCCAACACAATGAGCGAAGCTGTCGGTGGGTGATCAGGCGGCAGGCCAGTTTGAGGAAGGCTTCGTGCATGCCGGCTCGTCGTTCCCAGCGGATGCGTATGGCGGGCGCGGACCTGGTCGCGGTAGACGTCGTGGTCGTAGCCGCGGTCGGCGAACAGTGCGTCCGGTCGGCTGCGCGGGTGGCCGGCGCGTCCACGGATCGGGGGGATGGCGTCCAGTAGCGGCAGGAGCTGGGTGACATCGTTGCGGTTACCGCCGGTGAGGACGACGGCGAGCGGAGTGCCGTGTCCGTCGGTGATCAGGTGGTGCTTGGAGCCTGTCCGTCCCCGGTCGACCGGCGACGGGCCCGTCTGGAGCCCCCTTTTACGGCCCGCACGTGGCTGGAGTCGACCACGGCCCGGGACCAGTCCAGCCGGGCAGCGGCGTTCAGTTCGGCCGGCAGCACCTCGTGCAGGTACTGCCAGACGCCGGTCTCGTGCCAGTCCCGCAGCCGGCGCCAGCAGGTCATGCCCGAGCCGAAGCCCAACTCCTGGGGCAGGTGCTCCCACTGGATGCCGTTGCAGAGCACGAACAAGATCCCGCACAGAGCCTGCCGGACCGGGCACCCCCAGCATCATCGGCAGGGCCGAATCCGTCACGAGCAGGGGCGCGAGCCCCCCGGCCACCACGATGCCCGCAGCTCACCAGGCTCCGGCGTCACGCATCGTCCCTCCTCGACGCGGACACCGTCGTCACCGCGACGTGCCGGACGGCGCCAAGGCCTGCGGGCCGCCCGCCTCCGTCGCCAGTTGGCGGCCGCGGATCCTGCGGGCCAGACCGACGAGGACCGAGCGCAGCGCCTCGGCCCGACGGCTGGACGGGACGAACATCTGCTGCTTGAGCCGAGCGGTGCGCTGGTGCTTGGTGATGAACGGACGCAGCCCGGCCTCCCAGGCGTCCAGGGCGGCGGCGAGGTCGTCGGGGTGCTCCTGCAGGGCCGCGCCCAGTGCGGCGCCGCCGCGCAGCGAGGACGTGGCGCCCATGCCCGAGTACAGGTTCATGCACCACGCCGCATCCCCCACCAGCACGACCCGCCCCGCGCTCCACCGCTCCATCCGCACCTGGTGCACCGAGTCGAACAGGTGGTCAGGGGCCTCTTCCAGGGAGCCCAGGACGTGGCGCACCACGGGGTCGTCCATCCCGGAGAAGACCGCGCGCAGCCGCTCGACCCGCGACCCGCTGAACTGCTCCTGGATGTCCCTTGTCCGGTAGGTCAGCAGCGCAGTGGGCGCGTGGTCGGCGAGCCCGAACACCCACACCGCACGCTTGGCGCGCGCGATGATGATGCTGTCGCTCGCCTCGTACGTGGGCACCTGCTCCTTCAGCTGGAAGGCGCAGATCATCGCGTTCCACGTGGTCAGGTGGTCCTCGTGCGGACCGAACACGATCCGGCGCACGCTGGAACGCATCCCGTCCGCGCCGACCACCAGGTCGAAGCTCTCGCGGTGCCGGGCACCGGTGTCGGCGTTCTCGAGCAGGACCTGCACCTCGGCAGGACCCTCGGTGATCGCGACCGGAGTGGTCGCGAACCGCACCTCGACGCCCGCGATGCTCTGCCACAGCGCGGCCTCGATGTCGCCGCGCAGCACCGCTGCCGGCCCTCCGGGCTGGTCCAGGAATCCCAGAGCCGGCCTGCGCCTACCCCGACGATCCACCGACCACGAGTTCGCGCCCGGTCTCCGTTCCGGGTTGCGGGTGTGCAGGTGGTCGGCGATCCCCAGGTCGACCGCGGCCTGCCGCCCCTCCGGGAACAGCCCGACGAAGTAGCCCCCGGTACGCCGCTCCGGCGCCCGTTCGACGATCACCGGCGTCCAGCCGGCCCGGCGCAGCCCGATCGCCGCGGACATCCCCGCGATCCCGAGCCCCACCACCAACGCCCTCTTCCGCATGGTCGTCACCGCGCCGTGCCGGACAGGGCCGACGATGCGGCGTACTCCGCCGTCATCCGGCGGTGGACAACCTTGCGGATCAGTTCGAGGACGCCCGAACTCAGCACCTCGACCGGCCGGCTGGACGGGACGAACCTCTGTTGCTTGGCCCGTGCGGAACGCTGCTGCCTGGTGATGTAGGGACGCAGGCCGGTCTCATGGGCCGCCAGGGCGGCGGCGAGGTCGTCGGGGTGCTCCTGCAGGGCCGCGCCCAGTGCGGCGCCGCCGCGCAGCGAGGACGTGGCGCCCATGCCCGAGTACAGGTTCATGCACCACGCCGCATCCCCCACCAGCACGACCCGCCCCGCGCTCCACCGCTCCATCCGCACCTGGTGCACCGAGTCGAACACGTGGTCAGGGGCCTCCTCCAGGCAGTCCAGGACGTGGCGCACCACGGGGTCGTCCATCCCGGAGAAGACCGCGCGCAGCTGCTCGATCGCCGACCCGGCGAACCGGTCCGGGATGTCCTCGGTGCGGTAGGTCAGCCACGCGCAGGGCGCGTGGTCGGCGAGTCCGAACACCCACACCGCACGCTTGGGGCGCGCGACGAGGATGCTGTCACTCGCCTCGTAGGAGGGGACCTGCTCCTTCAGCTGGAACGCGCAGATCATCGCCTTCCAGTTGACCATGTAGTCCTCGTCCGGGCCGAACACCATCCGGCGCACGCTCGAGCGCATCCCGTCCGCGCCGACCACGAGATCGAAGTCCTCGCGGTACCGCTTCCCGGCGCCGGCGTCCTCGAGCAGGACCTGCACCCCGCCGGCGCCCTCGGTGATCTCGACCGGAGTGGTCGCGAACCGCACCTCGACCGCGTCCTCGGTTCCGTTCCCGGCGATGCCCTGCCACAGCGCGGCCTCGATGTCGCTGCGCAGCACCGATGCCAGCCCGCTGGGCGCGTCCAGCAGTCCCAGAGCCGGCTTGCGCCTGCCCCGGCGATCCACCGACCACGAGTTCCCGCCCGGTCTCCATTCCGGGTTGCGGGTGTGCAGGTGGCCGGCGATCCCCAGGTCGGCCGCGGCCTGCAAACCCTCCTGGAACATGAAGATGTAGTAGCCCCAGGTCCGACGCTCGGGCGCCCGTTCGACGATCACGGGCGTCCATCCCGCCTGACGCAGCCCGATCGCCGCGGACATCCCCGCGATCCCGAGCCCGACCACTAAAGCCCTCTTCTGCATGACTCTCCCCTCTCCGATCACGATCGACTGGTGGACGGCTCAGTCCGGCACGACGACGACGCGGCTGCGGCCGGTGTGCGCCCACGCCTCACCGACCCGGCTCAGCGGGAACGCGGTGTAGGGCAGGTGCAGGGACCCGTCGGCGAACCGGGCCATGACCTCGGGCGCCTCGGCGAGCATCTCCTCGGCGGACACCGATCCGGCGCCGCTGCCGGTGATCCGGATCCGCCGGCTGCGCAGCAGGTCCGCGGGCAGCGATGCCTCCACGCCCGCGAGCGAACCGATCTGCACGTAGGACGTGTTCGCCTCGGTGTCCTCGCCGCTGCGGCCCAGCGCGGCGAAGGTCGCCTCGGCGACGGGCCCCCACAGGTAGTCCAGCACGAGACCGGGCGACGTCTCGGACACGGCATCAGCCAGAGCCTGCTCCAGGCCGCCGGGCCCGTCCTGGGCCAGCGACACGGTCGTCGCTCCCGCGCCGCGCAGCCGCTCCAGGGCCTCCGGATCGCGCCCGGCGGCGATGACCCGCTCCGCCCCGAGCGCCAGCGCCCCCTGCACGGCGAGGGTGCCCGACATCCCTGTGGCGCCGAGCACCAGCACGGTGCCCAACGCCCCCACTTCCCTGCGCCGCGTGGTCAGGACCATCCAGCCGGACAGGCCCGGGTTCATGCCCGCGGCGATCGCGAGCGGATCCGCCCCCGCCGGAATCTCCGCCTGGAAGGGAGCGACCAGCCGCTCGGCCATCGTCCCGAAGGGCGGACGTGCGTACCCGGTGTAGACCAGTCGCCCGTCGCCGGTGCGGGCGACCGCGTCGATGCCCGGCACCAGCGGATACCTCATCCGGCCGCGGCCGTAGTGCCGCCCGGTGGCCAGCCCGCGCACGACGTTGTGCAGGCCGGCTCCGACGAGGTGCAGGGGCTCGGAACCGGGCGGGACCGCCGGCTCGGGGAAGTCGGCGCAGACGGGCGACGCATCGGGGGCGGTGACGACTGCAGCACGCATCATGGCTCTCCTTAACTAAGTTCAATGCTGGCCAGCATGCCTGAACACCGTTAAGGTGTCAACCATGACCAAGGGCATCACCCGGGAGCGGATCGTCACGGCGGCGCTCGAACTCCTCGACGACCAGGGCATGGACGCCCTCACCGTCCGCGCGCTCGCCTCCCGGCTGGACGTCCGTGCCCCCGCCCTCTACTGGCACGTGCGCAACAAGCAGGAGCTGCTCGACGAGATGGCCACCGAGGTCATGCGCCGCGTGGCCGGAGCCTTCGCCGCGGTCCCGCCGGGCGACGGGTGGCGTGACGACCTCGCCGCCTACGCCCGCGTGCTGCGCTCGGAGTACCTGCTCCACCGCGACGGGGCCCGCATCTTCAGCGGCACCCGGATCACCGACCCGGACGTGGTCCGCACGAAGGAGCCGTTGTTCGAACGCTGGACCGCGTCCGGCTGGCAGCCCGCCGACGCGGACGACGCCATCGACCTGGTCACCGCGTTCGTCGTCGGCTTCGTCATTGAGGAGCAGGAGAGGCGCCAGGCCGCCGGGGCCGATCCGTCGCGCTACTCGATCGACCAGCGCGACGCCTGGCTCGGCGAAGGTGCGTCACTGGTCAAGGAGGCCGGGCACCTCCACGACGACGGCGACCGGCGGTTCGAACGGCACCTCGGCATGGTCCTCGACGGGATTGCCGCCCGGCTGGACGCGTGACTCACCCGCGCCTGCGCACCAGCACCGTCGCGAGCACCGCGGCCGCGACGAGCGCCGCGCCACCCATCAGGATGTAGACCTGCACCCCGGCCAGGGAGTTCGCGGCGACCCCCGCGACGAGCGAGTCGGTGGCTGTCGCGTTGAGCAGCATCGCGCCGACGAAGTTGAGCACGACCGACCCGACGCAGAGCACGACCGCCACCAGGCTGCCGATCGCACCGTGGTTTTCGGGCGGTGTCATGACGGTCGCGAGGTTGAAGCTGGAGGCGATGCCCGCGCCGGCGGCCACCCCGAGCAGGGTGGCGCAGACCAGCCCGACCGGGAGCACCGAGATGCCCACGAGCATCCCGAACGTGGCCAACAGCCCCACCGCGATCCCGGCGAGCAGCGTGCGCGCCGGACCGATCCGGGACGCGAGGACACCCGACACCGGACCGCCGATCATGATCCCGACCGCGGACAGCACGAACAACGCGAGCACCACGTCGCCACCGCCGAGGCCGTAGCCGAGGCCGAGTTCTGGCGGCACTTCCGCAACGAGGCTCTTCAGCTGCAGCATGCTCTGCACCGCGCCGGCCGTGAGCGCCACCGCTCCCAGCGTCAACGCCAGCGACCCGCTGTGCCCACGCAGGTCGACGATCGGATCGGGGACCCGCAGCACGTGCCGCACCCCGGCGGCCAGCGCGATGACGCCGCCGACCAGCGCGGCCAGCAGACCCGGGTTCGCCCAGCCCACGTCCGGGGCCATGCTGACGCTGCCGAGCACCGCGACCAGACCGGAACCGAGCAGCAGCGCCCCGGCGAGGTCGACCGACCCGCCGGAGCGGATCGGCGGCTCCGGGATGAACAGCCGCACGGTGACCGCGCAGACCATCGCGAGAGCGGTGGCGACGACGAAGACGCTCCGGTAGCCGAACGCGTCGATCGCCGGGTTCAACAGGAACATCGCGGGGATCCCCAGTACCGACGCGCCTGTGGTCACGACGCCGACGGCGGCCATCCCGACCCGTGGGGTGCAGACCTGGCGGGTGATCGCCACCGTGAGCAGGACCGCTCCCATGGCCGCGCCCTGCAGGAACCGCCCGAGCACGAAGACGACGACATTCGGCGCGACCAGGCAGACCAGCGATCCCGCGAGCGTGACGAGCATGGTGACGACGAGGATCCGGCGCTTGCCGTGGATGTCGGCGTTGCGCCCGAGTAACGGCGCCCACATCGCGCCCGCCAGCATTGCGCTCGAGTTGAGCCACGCGGCCTGGTCGGTCCGGAAGTGCTGCATCATGTCCGGCAACGCCAGCAGCGGGGCGACGATGACCAGGTCGGCCAACAGGTTCGCCCCGACGAGGATCACCAACCAGCCGACCAGCCGACCGCTCCACGTGTCCGCCGCGACGCCCGACGGGCGCGCCACCGACGTGACTTGCACCATGAGTTCTCTCCAGGTAGCGGCAGCCGGGAACACCCGACCGCCTCGAGGGTTTCGTTCTCCGGTTCCGGAGAGCGGTCCGTCCGCAGGGGCGCTACACCACGCCCGCGACGGAGCGGCGAACGCGCACCCGGGCGGCGCCTCCGCGCACGTCGGAGGCCACGTCCTCGAACACGTCCAGCGCCGCGTCGAGATCGTGTGCCGCGGCCGCCTCCCGGCCGCCCGCGCCCATCCGCGCACGGGTCGCCGGATCGGCGAGCAGGTCGGCAAGCGCCGCGGCGAGCCCCGCCACGTCTCCGGGCCGGTACAGCAGGCCGTTGCGGCCGGGGTGGACGAGGTGCGGGAGTGCGACCGCTTCGGCGGCCACCACGCGCCGCCCGGCCGCCATCGCCTCGAGCATCACCAGACTCTGCAGCTCGGCGATGCCCGGCATGCAGAACACCGCGCGCCCCGGGAGCCCCGCGCGGGCGCCGAGGAGCTCGACGGCCCGGGGCGCGGGCGCGGTGACCACATCGGCCGGCTCGTGAACGCGGGCCAGGTCCCGCCAGGCCCACCGCGAGACCCGGTCGGTGAGCACGGCCGGCACCCGGGCGTACTGCAGCATGTTCTCCGGCATGAAGTGGTTCGTGGCGACGGTCGGGCACCCGGCCGCGGATGCGCCCGCGAGCAGACCGCGCCCGCCCTGGAAGTGCGACTGCACGTGCACCACGTCCGGGCGCACCGCCCGCAGCAGCCGCCGCGCCCCGGCGGCGGCCGGGCCGGGCAGGCAGGCGCGGAGCCGGCCCTGACCGGGGACGCGGCAGGACCGCAGCCGGCGCACCGCCTGCACACCGTTCCCCGGGACCGGGGACGAGGCCGCGCCGGCGTCGGACGGCGCCACGGCGTGCACCCCAGATCCAGCAGGGCGCGGTCGGTCCGCTGCTGCACCAGCTGCCGGGCGACGCGCGTGGGCACCTGCCGGATCAGGAACCCGGTGACCGGGATGACCACGGACATCGTGAGCAGGAAGCCCGCGGTGAGCCACTGCCCGACGCTCGCCTCGACCCGCAGGTCGGTCACGAGCACCGGAAGCGCGACGCCCATGATCGTCTCGTTGAGGAAGACGGCGAACGTGGAGACCAGCAGCACCCCGATCACGACGCGGTTGCGGGAACCGAGCTGTCCCGAGATGCCGGGACCGCCTTCGACGACAGCCGCCATGACCACTCCTTAACGATGTTCAGCTACGCCTCAGCCTGACTGAACATCGTTAAAGTGTCAATCGGCGGCTGACCCCGCGCTCACCCTTCCGGTAGCGGGTCACCATCGCGACCAGCTCGTCCTCGAACGTTTCGACGGGACGGTCCGCGGAGCGGCCATGAACGTGTGCGTGTTCATCTCCACGGTGAACAGGATGATCCCCGCGGCGACGCCGGGGTCGCCCACGCGGACGTCGGGGTGCTCGACGATGACGTCGCGGACCTGGGCCGTGCGCGACTTCCCGTGCCGGTCGATCGTGTCGAGCAGTTCCTGGGAGACCGGCGCCTCATCGCCCACATCGAGGACGGGCCCCTCATCGACGCCTTCCACCGCGGCTGCTCACCCACCGCGCTGCACCGGCGCTGGGGCCGCACCCGCATCCTGTACCGCGATATCGAGCGGCTACTCGCCCACTGCGACATCTGGATCAGCCTTGACCGCACACCAGCGAAGCCATCGCCCCGACCTGCACAGGACGGCTCGGCCGGGAACAAGGCGTGGTTGGCCGGCGGCGTGCAAGTCGCCGACACCCGCCAGCGCCGCGGCATCTGCACCGCGCTGGTCCACCATGCCGCCGAGAACGCCCGGGCCCAAGGCGCTCACACCCTCAGCGCGTACACCGAAGCGTCGAACACCCCGATGCTGCACCTCCTGCGCAATCTCGGGCCCTGCACCACACCTACGAGGGCACCCACATCGACGTCCGCAATTGAGGGCTTGCCCGCACCGCCGTGCTGCTGAGGGCGGCGCGGGCTCAGTCACCCGAAGCCTGGGTTGTCCGGGGTCACATGGGAGCCCTGCTCCACCGCTGGTTGGCCTGGCCGTTGCAGGCCCACAGGATGCCCGGCGTGCCGTTGGCGGTGCCCGCCTCGTCGACGTCCAGGCACAGGCCGGAGTGGTCGTTGCGGATCGTGCCGTCGGAGCCGAGGGTCCACCGCTGGTTGGCCTGGCCGTTGCAGGGCCAGGTGATCACCGGTGTGCCGTTCGCGGTGCCCTGGTCCATGGCGTCGAGGCACTTGTCGCCGAAGACGCGGATCTCGCCGTTCTCCCAGCTGGTCCACAGCTGGTTGGCCGCGGTGTGGCAATCCCAGACCAGGACGGTGGCGCCGGGGGCGGTCGAGGCGTTGTCGACGTCCAGGCACCGGCCCGAGGACTCACCGCGCCACCGGGAGGTCGTGTTCTGCAGCGGGGTGCCGCCCGTCACCCGGTAGACCGCGGTGCCGTGCGCGGGCACGTCCGCGGAGAGCTGGCCGCCGGTGCTGGATGTGGCGCCGGTCCACAGGTCGGTCAGGGTGAACGACGCGCCGGCCAAACCTGTTTCGGCTGCGGTGGTGCTGATCCTCGTGGTGGAGGCGCCGCGGTTGAGCAGGCCGACGGCGACGGAGCCGTCGGACAGCGGCTTGGCGAAGACCTCTGTGTTGCCGTCGTCCCGTACCCGCCGGCCGCCCGCACCGAGCGTGTCCTGGTTCACGGCGAGCAGGCGTTCGTTGCGCAGGACGGCGCTGACGTCGGCGGACATGGTGCGGATGTCGTTGCCCGCCATCAGCGGCGCGCCCATCAGGGCCCACAGCGCGAAGTGCGACCGCGATTCGGTCAGGGTGAGGCCGGGCCTGCCGACCACCAGCATGTCCGGGTCGTTCCAGTGACCGGGCCCGGCCTGTGCGGCCAGCGGCGCGGTCACGTCGAGGACGTTGCCCACCCCCATCGGGTAGCTGTTCACGTTGTCGCTCTGCCAGATGTCCAGCAGGTCCTCGGTAGTGCGCCACATGTCGGCGACCTCCCCCCAGTTGTACTTGTCGCCGGTGGGGGCGTGGTAGCTGTTGGAGTTGATGCTGTAGACGATGTCCCGTCCCGTGGCGCGCAGCGCGTCCCGCATGATGGAGAACCGGGCGATCTGCTCGTCGCGGGTACCGGCACCGGAACACCAGTCGTACTTGAGGTAGTCGACTCCCCAGGAGGCGAAGGTCCGGGCGTCCTGCGTTTCGTGGCCCATGCTGCCGGTGGAACCGGGAAACGTGCCGCCGCCTTGGGCGCAGGTGCGTTCGGTCGGCACCTGGTAGATGCCGAACTTCAGCCCGCGGCTGTGAATGTAGTCGCCCAGCGCCTTCATGCCGCTGGGAAATTTCTCCGGGTGCGCACGGAGGGAGCCGTCGGCGGCCCGCTCGGGGTCGAACCAGCAGTCGTCGACCACCACGTACTCATACCCGGCGTCCCGCATTCCCGAGCTCACCATCGTGTCCGCCGCATCACGGATCACCTGTTCGTTGACACCGTTGCAGCCGAAGCTGTTCCAGCTGTTCCACCCCAACGGTGGGGTGAGTGCCGGACTGCCAGGGGCGGCCTCGGCCCGGTCGGGCTGGGGTGGCGTCGCGCCGAGCAGGGTCAGTGCGACGGCCGACGCCACGAGTAAGCGCGGTAGGTGTCGAAGAGATCGCAGCTTCATGAGCGTTCCTTCTGTGGGGGTCGTGGGGTGCACATGGGCGCGCGTGCCCGAGGGCGGGGCGCCGCGGAGTTCTCGCGGGGCGCCCCGCCCCCCGGGAGGGGCCGGAGCTGAGACGATCAGGCCGTCCGGTCGGCTGCGCGGACGTTCTCCCGCCAGGCGGCCGGGTGGTGGGCCTCTGCGGCGGTGTTGCCGCTGTTGCCGCTGTTGCCGCTGTAACTGTTGGTTGCGGCAGAATTCAGGGCGTCGAGGACCGCGTAGTAGGCCTCCTTCTTGTTGTAGTTGGTGTCGAAGAGCAGAGGTGTGTCATCCCCGCGCCAGGAGTGCGCGTCAGTGAAGCCCCAGATCGTGATGCCGTTGCAGCGGGAGACAGCTACGCACGCCTGGGTGACGGTGCGGTAGGCATTGGCCTGGGCGCTGCCGGAGCCGCCGATGTCCAGCTCGGTGATCTGCACGTCGATGCCGAGGTCGGCGAAGCGCTGCAGGTTCTGCCGGTACGTACTGAGATCGGAGTTGGAGTCCAGGTGGCTCTGGAAGCCGACGCAGTCGATCGGCACCCCGCGGGAGCGGAAATCCTGGACCATGCGGTAGATGGCGTCGCTCTTGGCGTTGATGCCGTCGGTGCCGTAGTCGTTGTAGCAGAGCTTGGCGTTCGGGTCGGCGGAGTCGGCGGCGCGAAACGCCTCCTCGATCCAGCCGTTGCCGAGCTGCTGCTGAAGGTTGGACTGGCGGCGGCTGCCGTCCCACTCGAACGCCTCGTTGACCACGTCCCAGGAGTGGATCTGACCGCGGTAGTGGCCGGCGACTCCGGAGATGTGGTCCAGCATCGCCTGCCGCAGGCTGTCGCCGGTCAGGCCCTGGACCCAGCCGGGCTGCTGGGCGTGCCAGACCAGGGTGTGGCCACGGACGGACATGCCCCGGCTCCGGGCGTGTTCGACGATGCGGTCACCGCCGCTGAAGTTGAACTGGCCCCGGTTGGGCTCGGTGGCGTCCCACTTCATCACGTTCTCGGCGACCACGCTGTTGAACTCCCGGTTCAGCGTGCTGCCGTAGGCCGAATCGTCGAGCAGCTCCGGCACCACGGCTGTGCCGTAGTACCGGCCGCTCTCTGCGGCGGCGGCGCCGAGCGTGTCGGCTGCGTGAGCGGTGCCCGAGAGGGCCACGACGCCTGCCGTCGCCAGCACGGCGGTCACAGCGACGGCGACCGTCGAACGGCGACGACGGCGCCGGCCGGGAGCAGGGGGGCTGCTGTGCATGCGGGTTACCTCTTTCCCTGTAGTGGGGGGGTCAGGCCGGCAACGTGATCGACAGAGTGCGCCGCGGCAGCCGGCTTTCTGAAGGGGTGGTCAGGCCGGGAGAAGCGGCGTCGAATGCGGCTCCCGCCGCGAAGAGGCCCGGGCCGGGCGGCGGAGTACGCACCGGTCATCGGGCCGCGCCGCGGGCGCTGGTTCTCCTCCCGGTTGAGGCCGTGGCGGCGATCAGGCGGTCGAGGCCGAGGCGCACCTCGGAGCGAAAGCGAACACGGGACAACTTTCCGGCGGCTCTGTCGGTAGGGATCACCACGGCACTCCTTCGCCCCCAGGAGTGCGGCAACCAGCCCGTGCGTGGAAGGCCTTACCGACCGAAACGGATGGTTCGTGTGCTTGTCGTGCACGATCCGCGGCCGAGTGCAGATCGCCGCCACCATGTTGTCCGATATGCCGAACGTTGACTGACTGGTCAGACAACGAGAGAGCATAGACATCTGGAGCCGTCAGTCAACCGTGGAGCGAGGCCGTGTTCGGGAGGGGGCTTTGCTCGCCTCTGATCCGCGCGGCCGGTGCCAAGTAGCCGCATGCGCGGGGGTGTTGACATGTAACCCCCTCACCCTGGGATCGTGTCTGTCCGAGGAATCGTTCGATGTTCGTGATATCGAACGAGCGTCATGAGCGCGACGTGTTGAAACCGCGACGACAGCTGCGAGGGCTCGCGTTCCACCGGGCCGGGGCCACCGGCGACTGCCTGCCTCCAAGCTGCCACGGGCACGCACCCCGACCGACTCAGAACAAGGAGTGAACGCGTGTGACGGCGAGCAAAGTCAGGAAATCAGTGCCCTGGCGCGTCGTTGCCTGGACGGTGAGTCTGCTGTGCGTCCTGGTGGTCTTCCAGCCGCCGGTGGCCAGGGCGGACAATCCGATCGTCCAGACCATCCACACGGCCGACCCGGCGCCCCTGGTCCACAACGACCGGGTGTACCTCTACACCGGGCATGACGAGGACGGCTCGACGTGGTTCACCATGAAGGAGTGGCGCGTCTACTCGTCCACGGACATGGTGAACTGGACGGACCACGGCTCCCCCATGAATCTTGAGACCTTCAGCTGGGCTAGCGCGGACGCCTGGGCAGGGCACGTAGCCGAACGGAACGGGAAGTTCTATTGGTACGTTCCGGTGACGAACCGGGAGACCGGCCGGATGGCCATCGGAGTGGCGGTGGGGGACAGTCCCACAGGGCCCTTCCGGGACGCGCTCGGGCATCCGCTGGTGGAAAACGGCGAGATCGATCCCGCGGTGTTCATCGACGACGACGGTCAGGCGTACCTGTACTGGGGTAATCCGAATCTGTGGTACGTGAAGCTGAACGCCGACATGACCTCCTATTCGGGCAGTCCGACGCAGATACCCCTCACCACGGAGGGATTCGGGGCCCGTCCCGGGGACTCGGAGCGTCCAACCCTCTATGAGGAGGGGCCGTGGGTCTACAAGCGCAACAGCCTGTATTACATGGTGTTTGCGGCACAGTGCTGCTCCGAGTTCATCGCCTACTCGACCGCGCCCACCGCCACGGGTCCGTGGACCTACCGAGGGACGATTATGCCCACGCAGGGCGCGAGCTTCACCAACCATGCGGGAGTCATCGACTACAAGGGCAACTCCTATTTCTTCTACCACAATGGCGCGTTGCCCGGCGGCGGAGGGTTCACCCGGTCGGTCGCCGTCGAGAAATTCACCTACAACGCCGACGGCACCTTTCCGCTCATCAACATGACCACCGACGGAGCGCCCCAGGTGGGCACTCTGGATCCCTATGTCCGCCAGGAGGCCGAGACGATCGCGTGGGGAACCGGTATCGAGACGGAGCCTTCCGGAGAAGGCGGGATGGGCGTGGGATGGATCGAGAACGGGGACTGGATCAAGGTCAAAGGCGCAGACTTCGGTTCCGGCGCAAAATCATTCACCGCCAGAGTTGCCTCGGCGACCAGCGGCGGCAGCATCGAGATTCGCCTCGATGAGGTGAACGGGCCGGTCGCGGGAGAGTGCGAGGTCCCCGGGACCGGGGGCTGGCAGACCTGGATTGCCGTTTCCTGCCCGGTGAACGGTGCAACAGGGACCAGCGACGTGTACTTCAGGTATTCCGGCGGGAGCGGCTACCTGTTCAACATGAACTGGTGGCAGTTCTCAGCCTGAGAGGGTTTCGCGGGCCGGCTTCGGAGATGATCCGGCCGGCTTCGGCGGGGATGTCGTCCGGAGTGAAGATGACAGGCCGGATACGGCGCGGTCGCGGTGGGAGTGCCCCGTCTGCGGGTCAACGCCAAGGGCTTGACCCTGCCTTACCCCAGGCTGAGGAGAAGGCTGCGTCGGAAACGACCCGGGTGGCGTGCAGGAATCGGCGCATGAGTGGCAACTCCCGGGGCCCGGCGCCCCGTCACATGGGGAGCAGGGCCGGTGCTCCCAGTCGGGGAAACCGGGTCGGGAGCGGGCAAGGGGTCTTGGGCTGTTCGCCGGCCGGGCCGGGCCGGCACGGGTGGGTGATCGCGGGGGCGGACGGTTGACGACAGCGCCCAGTGGCGCGGTAGGGCGCGGAACGTCGACCGGATCGGGTGACGGACGAACCGGGCATGGTTGACCCGTCTGCGAGGTGGGAGCACGCGGGCTCCCAGAGGGCTCCCCGTCACTCCCACCTCCGGAACGGCAAAAGCCGTTCCCGCTACCCGCGGAAACGGCCTCCGACCTGCGGTGATGCTGGTCGGGACGACCGACCCCTTGACCCCCAGCACCGGCTCCAGCGTTCACATAAGGATGTGAAGGACCGCAACGGGACAGGCTGAACGGTCAAGCGCGGTTGCGTGAACTTCGAGGCCCCTCCTCTCCCCACAGCACCGGGGCCGAGAGCGCAAGGAACGTGAGGTAGCGGGGATGGCGCAGAAGGACAGCGGCGACGTCTTCACCAGTCCCGACAGCGCTCACGGCCGGCGTCTACGCCCACGCCCGCCTCCCGCCTTCAGCGCCAAGCGATCGACACCCTCAACAACGCCCTCTGCCTCGGCAACGAGCGGCCCTGGCGACCAACCCACCCCGGCAGTTGTCCGCTGACGTTGCCGTCACCGTTGCCGTCAATCGACCGGGAGCCCCCACCAAGCACTCGCCTGGTGAGGCTCCCACTTTGTACGCCGTCCAGAATTCAGGTAGTCGTAGTGACCGGTACTTGATGGCGCTACCGAGAGGCCGCACGGCCCGCCGATCACTCCTATGTCAAGTTATGCCAAGCATGGCTGCAACTGCCTCGACACTCCAGCTCTCTCCGCCGCGTATCCGCCACGACGAAAGTGGAAAGGAGGACGCGGAATGCCATCACGTATTCAGCTTGAGGAAGATTGATAATCTTTCCCATTTGCTGGAGTAGCGGTTCCCTGACAATCAGAACAGCGGGATTTGCAGTCGGCTTTACTCCGGATCGCGTAACGCCCTCTCGGCCGTCCTCCGCCGTTGCGTGGGCCTGCATGGAGTGGCGAACCACTTCATGCAGTACCGCCTTTTGCTCGACCTGTTCCAGGGAAGAGAACCAGCTCACCCCCTGCTCCAAACCAAGGAGGCCCTGTGCAACCTCGTTGATGATTCGCTCCGACGCTTTCAATTGATCACCGGATCCGGGGCTCGAATATGACATAGGGCTTGCTCGGGTCCAATTCTGCATAGTCTGGCCGACTTGGATTGTAATTCTGCCAGAAGTCGCGCCCTCGGCCACTTCCTTCACCATCCCCGGTTCCCCTTGGCAGGGAACTCTGCTGACTATGCCGAGACCTCGACGGGCCAGACAAAATGTAATCCCAGTCCGATGCCGAGTTAGCACTTCCGTTCGCGCGGCTTCCAACTACGATGACCGGCTGCCCGGCCTTATCGGCAGCATTTTGGATACGCCGCGCATCGTTCGGGCTGATCCCCGCTTGTGACGCAGTTCTGAACCCCTGTTCACACAGGCCGTTCGAATTGTGCACGAGGACCGGAGTCTTGCCCGCCCGGACATAGTACGTGTGCAGGTCGGCGACCGTCAGGTTCCGTACTGATGTCCACTCGCTCCACTGCCTGACCGCAGTGACCTCCAGGAGCCGCCCTGTCTCGGAGCGGAGTTCCTGCCCAGTTTTCAGGCTACCCGCCTCCACCCAGGACTTCAGGGAGGGAACCCAGAACGGGTGGCCGTCAGTGGCGGTGATGGTGTCGGCCTTGGTGCCCTTGTCCCCGTCGATGTCCAAGGTGAGCTCGACCAGGCTCTTGACGCTCTCGCCGGCGATCTCGGCTGTGACGGTCTTTCCCGCGGTCTTGCCCGTGCGCGGGTCGGTTGCCAGGACCTTGTCGCCGACCTCGACGTCCGCGATCTCCTTGTAGGTGCCGTCCGCCATGAGGACCGCGGTCTGGGGAAGGAAGCTGTTGCACCCCGAGGAAGAACGGCCTTTTCCGCGGCCGGTCGGACGGTGGGAGAGCAGGGCGCCTGCCAGGCCGGGTAGCTGGTAGGTGGCGCTGTCGACGTTGAAACCCTGCTCGCCGATCCAGTCATCGAACTGTGAGCCGTAGTCGCACCCAGAGCTGCCGGGGCCGCCTGAGCGGCAGTCGGCGTCGAAGGGCCAGGCGAAGTACTCGGCTGCGTGAGGGACGTTGCTGACCGTGCCGTAGAAGGCGTCACCGACGCCGTAAATCACCTTCTGGACCGGGTTGCGTTCTTCTTCTTTCACCGACACCGATGTCGACCATCCGGAGTAGCCGCTCTGTCGGTTGAAGGAGAGGTAACTGGTTTGCGTGTAGGTCTTGGACCCGGACTTCTTGCTGGTGGTTCGAGAGGAGGACCAGCCCCAGGACCAGCCGTTGCGGGAGGGAGTCCAGGTCTCCCATTTGGGGTTTTTCTTCGAGCCGACGTTGCAGGCTCCGGAGCCGCCGCAGGACCCGTCGGGGCGCAGGCCGGTGGGGTCGGAGAGGGTGACCGGGTTGTTGTTGCCGTAGGTGTAGCCGTGCATCTGTTGGGGGTCGGCCAGGTCCATCACCGGGTCGACGGAGATGAAGCGGCCGAGGGCGGGGTCGTATTCGCGGGCGCCGAGGTGTTGGAGGCCAGTGGTCTCACTGTCGTCTCTGCCATCAGCCGGTCTGGTGATCACCGGCATCCTGGATGCCGATACGCCCTCGGCGACTACACACGGTCACCGGCAGGCTGGGCTCCACGGAGAACTGGCGACAGATGAATACGCGAGCCCACCAGTATCGTCCGCCTACCCCCTACGGATCAGCTGGCTCCTAGAGCTCCAGACAGCCCGTCCCGAGCTCGCTGAGCGTCTGCAAGTTGCTCCCTCACTCTGTCGACGACCTTCGGATCACCCGATGCACCTCGTTCGGCGAGTGCCTTCGTGCAGGTGAGTGTGTAGTGGTCGAGTGCTGCACGCACCACGTCCTGGTGTTCGTTAAGGAACCGTTCCGCGGGAGTCATGCGGAAAGCCTAATGTGACTCTTGGTCGCTCTGGTCACGTTCCGAGGGAATGCCGGGAGTGCCCCGTCTCACTCAAACCAGTCGCCCCAGCTCTGGGCCCTCCCGCCGACTAACTTCGCTGAGACAGGTCGTCTGTGGCAAGGAGTTCCTTGGCAACCGTCGTCCGCCTCAAGACCGTCACCGGAGCGGCGACCGTGCGCACCGCCGCCGACCGGGTATCTCGATTCCATCACCGTGGCGAACACTCGCCCGGAGCCACACCACGGCACTCGGCAAGGTCGTCCCCGAGCTCGGCGAAGGCCGGCCGTTGTCCGCCCTCGCCGACGACGAGATCGGCCAGGCGCTCGAACAACTTTGGGGAACGGCGGCCGCCAGCACCTGGAACTCTAGGCGCGGCGCGGCGCGGTCGGTGGCTGGCTCGCCTGGTGCCACGACACGGGCCTGCAGCCGCCGCACATCCCGGCCTGGTGCAAGCGGATGCCCGACCCAGGCTGGGGCACCCCGGTCCGCCCCAAGACTGCCCTCGACCGCCTGATCGCGCGGCGTGATGTCGCCGTGCGCGAGAAGGTCGTCTACGGGATGCTCTACGAGACCGTCGCCCGCGCCGACGAGCTGCTCGGCGTGAACATCGAGGACCTCAACCTCGCTACCCGCGCCAGTGCCCGGTGAAGGCCAAGGGCGCCAAGGCCGTCCGCCGCCGTGGCCAGTCCCGTGAGGACTACGCGACGGAGACGATCTACTGGGACGCTGGCACCGCCCGGCTCCTTCCGCGCCTGATCGGCGAGCGGACCCGCGGACCGCTGCTCGTGACCCACCGCAAGCCCGGTCCAGGCAAAGTCCTCACCCCGCGCGACGTCTGCCCCGACACCGGCCTGGCCCGCCTCTCCTACAGCCAGCTGCGCGCCCTACTGGACCGGCACACCTACGGCGGCGGTGAGGAGGGCACCGGCTGGGACCC
This sequence comes from Streptomyces lycii, assembly GCF_009735685.1. Classification (GTDB taxonomy): domain Bacteria; phylum Actinomycetota; class Actinomycetes; order Streptomycetales; family Streptomycetaceae; genus Streptomyces; species Streptomyces lycii. The sequence goes on from NZ_WHPN01000422.1 coordinate 64,483, forward strand.
GCACGAGTGCCGGCACTCGGGCCTGACCCACCTCGGCGAGCAGGGCGTCTCCCTGCTGCTGTTCATGGCGAAGTCGAAGACAAGTCCGTCAGCGCCGCCCGGAAGTACTTCAAGCCCGGCGCGGCCGCGCTCGCCGAGGTCACCAGCCTGCTCGCCGCCAGCGACCGCTGAACCGCGACGCGGCGGCGCCATGGGCTGCACAGCCTGCGGCATTGCCGCAGGTCGGTAAACGCGGGCAGGTCGGTAAACGCGGTCTGTCGGGAAGCCGGTTGAGATCTCTAGGCTCGGCCCATGTCGAAGCAGCAGCGGGGCAAGAAGCACCGGACACCACAGAAGCGGGTCTCCCGTCCCTCCGTACCGCATCCGCGCAGGGCGGCTCCGGCACTGCCGGGGAGCATGGATCACATGGCGCGGATGCTGGAGCACGCCAAGCCGGACCAGGTCGTGGAACTGGTGCTGCCCTTCCTGTGGGCGGCCCTCTCCGACGGTCGCGCGCCGGCGAACATCTGCGTCGATGCGTGCCTGACGCTGCGGAACGCCTACGGCCAGCTGGGAGTGCGGGCCGAACTGTTGCCGGTCACCGTGGCCATCCGGAAGAAGGACGGCGCCGGAACTCTCTATGGCTCGCTCACGCCGAGCTGGACGGGAACCTCGTGGAACGGGCACTGCGCCCTGGTGCTCCCCGGCTCCGAGCGGTTCGTGGACCCCACGATCGAGCAGTTTGACGAGGTCCGGGAGATCGGTATGGGCCCGATGGTCGGCAAGGTGGCCATGTCGACCCGCGAAGACGGCTCGCTGGTGGAGCCGGGGGCGCAGGTGATGCTGCAACGCGGTGACCTGGTGCTGACGTACACCGTTGCCGGCCCCAAGGCCCTGGCCTCCATCGTGGAACACCCGGAGGCGATCGCCCACGCCGACGGTCACCGGCGTACCGGAGTGAACACCGCCTCCCTCGCGTTGGCTGCCCTGCGCGCCGAGGGCGTACGCGGCCGGGCAATGCAGGCCCCTCACCCGAGGCTGCACGCCCTGCTGCGAGCTGTTGGAGACGCCCCGTACCAGTCGGACGAGGCGCAGGACGTGCGGTTTCGGCTGCCGGATCAGAGCGGCCAGGAACAGTGGCTGCGGCTGGACGAGATCCCGCTGCCGCCGAGCACTCCGGCCGCCTGGCCACGCTGAGCCGGGGCCTACCAATCCGCAACGGCCTGTTTGTCGGCACCCCCCGCACCGGACCGCAGCGTTGCCAGTTCTCATCGACAGGACCATCCCCACGGGCGCGGGGAGCAGTCTGTTCCCCGCTGGGCCGGTCGAACCAACCGGGGACCATCCCCGCGGGCGCGGGGATGGTCCCGAAGCCCCCTCACACCCCCTCCCGGAACCCGTCTGCTCCCCCGCACCCGCGGGGATGGCCCCTCCTGGACCGCAGCCCGAACCCCACCGACGACCTGCTCCGCCACCAGAGCCCGTCCAGGACCTACCGTCGATCTCTCGGCGGCCGACCCGTCTTTGGTATCGGCGGCAAGCAGCTGGCCGAACAGGCCGGCTTGGCCCAGCCGGGCCCGATGCAGCGGCTGCTGCGCTACGCCCGCTGGGACGCCGACCCGGCGGCGTTCGGGATCGGTGCACCAGGACTGTTCGGGCTCGGTCGGTCCAGAGGCGGCCTGACTGGCAGGTAGAGGCGGCGGTCGATCAGGGCCCGTCCCCCCGGACATCGGCGTTGTCCATGCCGATGTCCTTGTCCCGGTCGGTCATTGGGGGCAGGCGCAGCATCGTGAAGGCGTTCGTCACGCCCACGCGCTCCTGAACGGCCTCCCGAAGAATGTTCTTCGGCGTATGCGGCTGCTGGTGCGACCTGACACGGTCCTGCGCTGGCACCGTGACCTGGTCGCGCGCCGGCACGCCACCCGGTCCCGACCCCTTCGAGAAGGCCGACCGCGGACCGTCCGCTCCATCCGAGCCCTCGTCCTGCGCCTGGCCCGAGAGAACCCCACTTGGGGATATCGGCGCCTCAACGGAAACTGCTTGTACTCGGAGTGAAAGTAGCCGCGTCAACCGTCTGGGAAATACTGAAGGACGCCGGCATCCCACCCGCCCCCGAGCGGGCGTCGAGCACGTGGGCGGACTTCCTACGCTCCCAAAGCGACGCCTTCCTGGCCTGCGATTTCTTCGAAACCGTCACCCTGTCAGGAGCCCGACTCTACGTATTCGCGGTGATCGAACACGCAAGCCGCCGCATCCGCATTCTGGGCACCACCGCGCATCCCAACGCGCCCTGGGCAACGCAGACAGCAAGACCTCGTCATGGACCTTGAAGACCGCTGCAGCCGAGCGCGGTTCCTGATCCGGGACAGGGACGGCAAGTTCCCTGCCCTGTTCGACGCCATTCTCGCCGACGCCGGCATAGAGGTGGTCCTCAGCGGCGTACGCATACCGCGTGTGAACGCGACCATGGAACGCTGGGTGGAGACCTGCCGACGAGAACTGCTGGACCGCACCCTCGTCTGGAACCACCGGCACCTTCTCCACGCTCTCCGCGAGTTCGAGCAGTTCTACAACGAGCATCGGCCGCATCAGGGCATCGCCAACTCCCGCCCACTGCACACCCTCCCCGCACCCATCACCGATCCCGAGCAGATCAACCGCCTCGACATACGAAGACGCGACCGCCTGGGCGGCATCCTCCACGAGTACCAACATGCAGCCTGACCTGCACGGATGATCTTTTCGGCAAGGACAGCGTTTTGCCAGCTTCTTGTAGCAGGTGAGAGCGGCTGCGGGGCCGAGGAAGGCGAGGAAGTGTGAGCCCTTCCGCTCGTATCGGACGGTGAGGCGGCGGTAGCCGACAGCCAGGCGATCGACCTTCCGGTCTTCCAGCGGTGCCGGCCGAGCCGTTCGCTCGACTCGATGCCCCGGGCGGGCGATACGCGAAATGAGGCCGCGTTCGCGCAGCCAGGCGAGGTGGTCGGCGGAGAAGTACGCCTTGTCGGCGCGAAGCTTGCCGGGGCGGCGTCGGCGTGGTCCGCGGCGGGAGCGGATGGCGGGTATCCCGCGGATCAGTGGCTTGAGGGCGAGGCTGTCGTGAGTGTTCGCCGCGGACACAGCGACGGCCAGCGGGATGCCCTGGGCCTCGGACAGCACGTGCAGTCTGCTGCCCTTCTTGCCGCGATAGACCGGGGTCGGCCCGGTCAGCGAGCCCCCCTTTTCACCCGCACCGACGCCGCGTCGACGATCGCGGAGTTCCAGTCCAGCTCGCCTCGGGCGCCGAGTTCGTCCAGGACCGCCCGGTGCAGCCGCCGCCACAGCCCCGCTCTCGTCCACACAATGAACCGGCGGTGCGCGGTGGCGGGCGAGACGCCGAACGTCTCCGGTAGATGCCGCCAGGAACATCCGCTGGTCAGGACGTACACCACCGCCGTGAGCACAGCCCGCTCGTCTCGCGGAGTAGTCCCGCCGCCTTGCGGACGGGACTTGAACGACGGCCCCACCGCCGGCGTCGCTTGTCCAACCACCCGTCAGGTTGGAAACGGCTTCTTGTATGTGCAGAGATGCGAGAGACAGCCAACACGCACTGGCAATAGTCTCGACCCATGGCGACCTTCAACCAGCAGAACCAGACCGTTTACGGCGGCCAGAACAACGCCGAGACCATCAATCAGGTCCAGTACAGGACAGAACGCATCACTCTGGAAGCAGCTCGTGAACAGCTGGACGAGGTCATCGATGTCGCGTGCGCAGAGGACTCCCAGCTTGACCAACTAGGGCGAGACGAGCTAATTGCGGCCCGTCAAGACCTGGAGACAGGCGACACCGCTACCGCAACGCGGCGCCTTGAGCGTGCACGTGCTTGGCTCGCAGATTCTGTTGGGTTGGCGACACTGGCAGCAACCGTCGGCCAGATTGTCGGGGGCTTGAGTGGCTGAAGCTAGTTTCAATCAGAGCCGACAAAGCGTCACAGGAAACCAATACAACGCTGAGCATATTGTTTTCGGGGCGACAGGCGGACTGGATAGGGTCCGCAATGAGCTGGTCCTTGATATATACGCAGAGGGGAATACCCTACTGGACGACTTCTGTCGCACCGTAAGAGAGGTGCCGGTTCTTCATCTCGCCGACTGGTCAAAGAAAGTCGAATACCCTAAAGAATTCGAGTCGCGGTGCGATTCACTGCTGCGCCTACTGCTGAAGGCCAAGGCGCTCGGCGTTCAGACACGCGACTCCCCGCTAGATGATGTCCTCTCGATCCTACTCTCCTGGATCAGGAGCATAAGAAAATTTATCGCTGGTGATCCGACTATTCAGCGAGCAACCGCAATGGAGGCGATCTTGGTGTACATGCATTCCTCGGAACATGAAGGAGATGCGCCTTCAACCGGGGATCTAGTGGAATTGATGGCGGGGGACAAGATTCTATTGGGGTATAGCAATGTGGTACTCAGGAAATCAGTAACAGACGCCCTAGACATGCTGCGACATGCTGAATTTGGCGTCTGGTGACGCCATCGCAGACCTGACGACGGCCGACCGGTACATCGAGATGGCGTCGCGCCCCCGAACCGGCCCTGCTCGATCTAGCCGCGCTCGCGATCTGTGGGGGAGTGAAGCGGTAGGCAGCGGTTGTCAGTGCCGTATGGGGTGGTGCGTTTCAGACCTGCCTATGGGAAGAACCATAAGTACTTCGGACCGTCGTTCGTACATTAATTGTGATGTTGGTTAGCCGTCTGTGATCAGGCCGACGTCGGCCGGACTTCTGTCGGCCAGGTCCGAGCGGTACTGGATCTGTGCAAATCCCCGACGAGCCTGGTTCGCCTGCCCGGTCTCGCCGGGGATCACTCTTTCCGGTGGGGGCCATCCCCGCGGGTGCGGGGAGCAGAAATTGGTCGCGGCGTTCGTATCGCGCCAGCAGGGACCATCCCCGCGCCCGCGGGGATGGTCCCTCGCGGTTCGGCACCGGGATGCGCGCGGAGATCTGCTCCCCGCACCCGCGGGGATGGCCCTCCGCGCGGTGTGCGCGAACCGTGCGGCGGTAGCTGCTCCCCGCACCCGCGGGGATGGTCCCGCGTTGAGCTTCTCGGGGCGGAGGATCGCCTTCTGCTCCCCGCACCCGCGGGGATGGTCCCACCACGAGGCGGCCCATGCGGTGGTGCGGGAACTGCTCCCCGCACCCGCGGGGATGGTCCCTCCTCCGGGCTCATGGCGTTGCGGATCGCGGTCTGCTCCCCGCACCCGCGGGGATGGTCCTCGCCCGCTTGGCAGCGGCCTGCGCCTGCTTCGCTGCTCCCCGCACCCGCGGGGATGGTCCCGACGCCCAGGCCGAACCCAAGGTGCGCGGGCTCTGCTCCCCGCACCCGCAGGGATGGTCCCGTCAACTCCTCTACAGGTGGTGGAGGAGGCAACTGCTCCCCGCACCCGCAGGGATGGTCCCGGCGTCCGGCCATCACGCCGCCCCTGGGACCTGGGACAGACACCTCTCCCACAGGGCACCGCGCCTTCGTTGCACCCCACAGCCCCAGCCATAAGAGGTTCACCGGAACGCTGAACTGCCGGATACGGCGCGGTCGCCGGTGGGAGTGCCCCGTCTGCGGGTCAACGCCAAGGGGCTTGACCCCGCCTTGACCCAGGCTGAGGAGAAGGCTGCGTCGGAAACGACCCGGGTGGCGTGCAGGAATCGGCGCATGAGTGGCAACTCCCGGGGCCCGGCGCCCCGTCGCATGGGGAGCAGGGCCGGTGCTCCCAGTCGGGGAAACCGGGTCGGGAGCGGGCAAGGGGTCTTTGGCTGTTCGCCGGCCGGGCCAGGCCGGCACGGGTGGGTGATCGCGGGGTCGGACGGTTGACGACAGCGCCCAGTGGCGCGGTAGGGCGCGGAACGCCGACCGGATCGGGTGACGGACGAATCGGGCGTCGTTGACCCGTCTGCGAGGTGGGAGCACGAGGGCTCCCAGAGGGCTCCCCGTCGCTCCCAGCCCGGGAACGGCAAAGGCCGTTCCCGCTACCCACGGAAACGGCCTACGACCTGCGAAAACGCTGGTCGGGACGACAGGATTTGAACCTGCGACCCCTTGACCCCCAGTCAAGTGCGCTACCAAGCTGCGCCACGTCCCGGTGCCCGTGCGGCCTGGGGTTTCCCCCTCGCCGACCGCGCAGAAAGAACAATACCGCACCCGGCGGAGTGCTCGCAGACACCCCTTCCCGGTGCTTTTCCCGGCCGGCCCGCGGGAGGGGCGGCGCGGTTGAGTACGGCTACTCATGCGCGGTACGTGCTCGCGGGCCACGCTACGTGCATGAGTACACCGATCCAGCGGCCCACGACCATGGCGTTCTTCGTGCAGGCCGCCGTCTCCTTCGGCATTTCGCTCGTCGCGATGGCCTATGGCATCACCCAGTTGCCCCTCGGCACCTGGGAGCGGGGGTTTCTCGCGCTGGGGCTGATCTTCGTCGTGACGTCCACGTTCACGCTCGCCAAGTGCGTGCGCGACCGGCAGGAGGTCGAGGAGGTGACCAACCGGGTGGACAAGGCCCGGCTCGACAAGCTGATCTCCGAGCACGACCCCTTCGAGGTCAAGGCCCTGTAAACCCTGCAACAGAGAGACGGCCCGGGTTTCTGCCACCCCCGCCCGGGCCCCGCACCAGCACCCGGCTCCACCGCCGGACCCAGCGCCAGCGCCCACCGCCCGGCCGGGTACACCACGCACCCGCCCCGCGCCCGTCGGCCCGCCCCGGCGACCCTCGCGCCACCCCCGGCCCCCCGTGCCCACGCGGCCCCAGCATCACCCCTTGACCTCAACTTTGCTTGAGGTTGCAGGCTTCTCGCATGACCTCCACAACGACCGACCTCCGGTACGGATACACCGACCTGCCGCACCTCATGAGCCTCATGACCGGCGACGAGAAGCACGGGCCGGCTGCCACCTCGACCCTCGACGCTCTGTGGGTCCTGTACGACCGGGTACTGCGGGTCTCCCCCGCCACCGCCCACGCCCCCGGGCGCGACCGGTTTCTGCTCTCCAAGGGGCACGGCCCGATGGCGTACTACGCCGTACTCGCCGCCAAGGGCTTCTTCCCCGTCTCGCTGCTCCCCGGCTTCGGATCGTACGACTCCCCGCTGGGCCACCACCCGGACCGCATGCTCGTTCCCGGAGCCGAAATCGGCAGCGGCTCGCTCGGGCACGGGCTCCCGATCGCCGTCGGCACGGCGCTCGGGCTGCGCGCCCAGGGGTACGGCGACGCCCGGGTGTGGGTCCTCGTCGGCGACGCCGAGCTGGACGAGGGCAGCAACCACGAAGCGCTCGCCTACGCCGGCGCGGCCGGTCTCTCGCAGCTGCACACGCTCATCGTCGACAACCGCTCCGCCACGCACGGCCGGCCCGGGGGCATCGCCTCCCGCTTCGAGGCCGCCGGCTGGTCCACCGTCACCGTCGACGGCCGCGACCACGACGCCCTCCATGCCGCCTTCACCGCTCCGCACCCCGGGCGCCCGCACGCCGTCATCGCCCGCGTCGAGCCCAAGTCGCCCCCGGTCTGAGTCCTCCCCCTCCCTCCGGCTCTCACCGGCTCACCGGTTCAGTCCCGTTCCCGCTTCCCCTTCTTCCTCCTCTCCCCCTCCCTCTCTTCCCTCCCCTCCCGCTCCCTTCCCCCGGGCCCCGACCGCCGAGCCCTCCCCACCGAACGATGAAGTTGGAGTTTCCTGTCATGGACACCATGCGCGAGCGTTTCACCGCCTCCGTCTCCCGGCTGCTCGACGCGGACCCTCGGCTCGCCGTCGTGCTCGCCGAGATCAGCGCCGACGGCTTCCGCGAGGCGGCCCGGCGGCACCCCGACCGTGTGATCAACGTCGGCATCCGCGAACAGCTGCTGGTCGGCGCGGGCGCCGGGCTCGCCCTCACCGGGATGCGGCCGGTCATGCACACCTTCGCCAGCTTCCTCGTCGAGCGTCCCTTCGAGCAGGTGAAGCTCGACTTCGGCCACCAGGGCGTCGGCGGCGTGCTGGTCAGCGCCGGGGGCTCGTACGACTGGCCGGCCGGCGGCTTCACGCACATGGCTCCCGGTGACGTGGCCCTGCTCGACACCCTCGACGGCTGGACCGTCCACGTGCCCGGCCACGCCGACGAGGCCGAGACCCTGCTGCGGCAGGCCGCCGCCGGCCACGACAAGGTCTACGTCCGCCTGTCCCTCCAGGCCAACGCAGCGCCCCGGCCCGTGACCGGGCCCGGTTTCCTCACGGTGCGCGAGGGGCGCGACGGGGTCGTCGTCGCTGTCGGGCCGATGCTCGACAACGTCCTCGCCGCCGTCGAGGGCCTGGACGTCACCGTGCTGTACGCCACCACGGTGCGGCCCTTCGACGGCGCAGCCCTCCGCGCCGCCGCCGACCGGGCGAGCCTTCCCGGTGGCGCCTCCGACGTCGTACTCGTCGAGCCCTACCTGGCCGGTACCTCCTCGGCCGCCGCCGGTGACGCGCTCTCCGACCGTCCGCACCGGGTGCTCGGACTCGGCACGGCCCGGCGCGAGCTGCGCCGCTACGGAACCATGGACGAGCACCTGACCGCCCACGGCCTGGACCCGCACTCCCTCCGGGCCCGCATCGCGGACTTCCTCACCCGGCTCACCCGGACCTCCGGCGCCGAGACCGGTACGGGTCCCGGTTCCGGTTCCGGTACGAATGCCGGTGCCGGAGCCGGTACGGAAGCCGGTGTCCCTACAGGTGCCCGTTCCGGTGCTGGTGCCGGCGGCACCCGTACGGAAGCGGCGGCCGCCGGCTGAGGGCAGCCGGGCAGCCGGGCAGTCGGGGCCGCGGGCGCCGTCACAGTCGTAGGCACCGGACGCCCGAGGGCGCCCCCGACCACCCCCGGCCCCCGGTTGCCCACCGCTCTACCGCTTTACTGCTCAACCGCGGCACAGGGACCCCTGCCCGGGCCGCCCCGGCAGTGCTCCGGCCGAACAGGGCTCCGGGCCCCCGTTCTGCCGCGCCCCCGGACCTGGCCACACCGCTCACCTGCGGCGGCCGCCCGGGCCGGGGAGACCGGACGCGCCTCCGCCGGGTCCGCGAGGGAAAGGCGCGCCTCCCCTCGCGGTCCGGGCCACCGGCCGGTTGTCCGCCCGGGCTTCCGAAGCGGGGCACCGGACGAGCCACCGCCCGGGCCCGGTCGTCCGCCGGACCTCGCCAGGTCCTGCCTTCAGCCCGTCGGCAGGTCCAGGACGTCCCGGTGTTCCTCCGCGAGGCGGCGCGGCGCGGCCTGCCGCCAGGAGTCCGCGAGGATCGCCCGCAGTTCCTGCTCGTCCTCCACCGCCGCGAGCCGCACCCGCAGCCAGGCGTAGTGGTCGTCGTGCCCTTCCTTGAGGAAGAACTTGTCCGGCTCCGAGGCGATCAACTCCACCCGGTCCTCGATCGGGCACTTCACCCCGATCGACGCGTCGTCGTCCGCCAGCGAGACGAAGATCTTGTTCCGGACGCGGAAGGTCGGCATGCCCCAGGCGAGCTTCTCCTCGGTCTCGGGGAGGGAGAGGGCGATGCGGCGGACGTCGGCGGCAGTGGCCATGGACAGGGCTCCCATCGGGATCGGGACGACCTCACGCCACCCGGAACGACGCTGTATCGAATTCCGACCCGGACTCCCGACCCCGACCACCGGCCGGGCTCCGCCCGAGGCCAGGGCTCCGGCTCCGGACTTCCATCCGGCTTGGTCCCGAACCGGTCGCGTGCCGGCCCACCGTCCGGCCGTGTACCGGCCGGCGCGCGGTCGCTCCTGTACGGCGCGCTGCCCGCTCGCGTACCGGCAAGCTGTTCGGTCGCGTACCAGCACGCTGTTCGGCCGAGCACGGGCTCGGTTCGGTTCGGTTCGGTTCGGTTCGGTCGTACAAGGGCTTCGGTTCAGTCGTGCACGGGTCTTGTTCGTCGTCCAAGGGTCTTGTTCGTCGTCTACGGGTCTCGTTCGGTCGTCTACGGGCCTGCGGTTCGGTCGTGTACGCGTTGTCGCCGACCGTAGCCGCCGGGTCCGACAATCGCCCGGGCACCGGTCCCTCGCCCCGTCCGCCCGGCACGGCCGCCACAGCCCTCCTGCCCCGCGTCCTCCCCCTGCCGGGACGCGGTGCCCACCGCCACAGGCACCGTCCTGCCCCGCAACGCCCCCCGGCCAGCGGCCCCCTCCTGCCCAGTAGCGCCCCTCGGCCAGCGCCGCCCTCCGGTCGGCGGCCCCCTGAGCCCCGGCCTCCCGCTCCGACCCGGAAGCCCCTTTCCCCGGAAGTACCCTCCGGTCAGAGCACCGCTCCCGCCGAGCAGTGCCCTTCCGCCCGCCAGCGCCCCTCCCGCCCGGCAGCATCCCTCCCGCTCGCCGGCGCCTCCTCAGAAGCGCCCGTCCAGCCACGCCAGCAGGTCCGCGGAGACCTCGTCCCGGTTCGTCTCGTTCAGGATCTCGTGCCGCGCCCCCTCGTACCCCTTCCAGGTGAGGTCCCGGGTGCCGAGATGGCGGAAGTCCTCCAGCAACTCGTACACCAGCGTCATCCGCTGGTTGCACGGGTCCTCCGTGCCGACCGCGATGTGCACCGGCAGCCCGGCCGGGACACGGGCCAGTTGGCGCGGGTCGTTGATCTTCCGCACCGCCTCCACCCAGTCGAGTGACAGCCCCGTGCTGAACGGGAAACCGCACCGCTCGTCCGCCACGTACCGGTCGACCTCCGCCTCGTCGCGGGAGAGCCACTCGAAGCCGGTCCGGTGCTCGTACGGGTCGTTGAACGACGCGAAGAGGTCCGGTACGAAGCTGCAGATCGCGGTGCGGCCGCGTTCCGCGATCTGCCGTTCCAGTCCGGACAGCGACAGCTCCGTCTCCGCACCCGGCAGCGAGCGGAACACCCCCGAGAGGATCAGGCCGCTGAGTTCGGCCCCGTACTCCTGGGCGCAGTCGCGGGCCAGCATCGCTCCCATGCTGTGGCCCAGCAGCACCAGGGGCGCGCCGTCGTTCTCCGCCCGCGCCCGGTCGCCGATGGCCCGCAGGTCCTCGACCATCGCCCGCCAGCCGTGGTCGCCGACGACGCCGTAACCGCCGGTCGAGGCCGCCGTCGCGCCGTGCCCGCGGTGGTCGGAGGCGACGACGGCGTAACCGTGGCCGGTGAGGAAGCGGGCGAACCGGTCGTAGCGCAGACCGTGCTCGGCCGCCCCGTGCGCGATCTGCACGACCGCGCGCGGCCGTCCTGACTCCGGCAGCCATGTGTACGTGGCGACGCGCGCGCCGTCCGGGGCCTCCAGGTGGTCGGTGCGGCAGGTGCTGCCGGTGTGTTCCGTCATGCGGGTCGGCTCCTGTGTCGGATGGTCGATGTGCCGGATGGTCGATGTGCCGGATGGGCGATGTGCCGGGCGGGCGATGTGCTGAGGGTGCGAGGCACGCAGGCGCGACATGCGGTGTACGGGTCGTGCGAGTACGGGTTGTGCGAGTACGGGTCGTGCGGGGTGGCCCGCGCCCGCGCGGCGCGGGCGCCGGTCTCCCGGGGCCTTCCTGTCCCGACCGTCACTCTCCCCAGCAGCGGTGCGCACATGCCTGTGCCTTCCCGTGCCTTCCTGTGCCGTGGCTGTGCCCGCCCGTGCCCCGCACCGCGCCATGCCTGTCCCCTGCGCCTCCCCTCCGCCTCCCGTTCGTCTTCCTTGCGTCTCCCGTGCGCCTCCCCCTGCTTCGTCCGTTTCGTCTTCTCTTCCTTTCTTCCTTTCGCATCCCGTCGCATCGCATCCCGTCACATCGCGCCCCGTCGCATCGCATCCCGTCACATCGCGCCCCCGTCCCGTCGCAGGCCCCCGCCGTCCCGACACGCCCCCGCGGCACCGCCGCGGTGTTGACCCCGCGCGCCGGACCCGTGCGACGATCGGGCGTTCCCTCCTGCCACTCCTGACTCGTGCCAGTCCTGAACCCCGTTCAGTCCCGTGCCCCCGGGAGGCCCGTTGGACACCGTCGGAACACCTCACCCCCCGGCCGCCCCGGACGGCGGAACCGGCGCGGCACCCGCGCCCGTCTCCCGTCGCCGTTTCCTGCGGACCGCCGCCGGCACCGCGGCCGCCGGCACCGCCGCCTCCGGGCTGCTGCCCCTCCTCCCCGGCGCACCGGCCGCCGCCGCCCCCGCGCGCCGCGTCCCGCTGTCCCTCACCGCCGCCACCAACGGTTCCGCGACCCTCTCCCCCGCCGGCGACCGGCTCGTCGCCGAGGTTCAGAACACCCTGTGGTCGCTGCCCTCCGGCGGCGGCACCGCCGAGCCGCTCACCCCGCCCGACCTCGAGCCCACCCGTCCGGTGTTCTCCCCCGACGGCGAGCTGCTCGCCCTGTGCGCGTACCGGGGCGGCGGCTTTCACCTGTGGGTGATGCGTCCCGACGGTTCCGGTCTGCGGCAGCTCACCGACGGCCCCTGGGACGACCGCGCGCCGTCCTGGTCCCCCGACGGCAGGCGCCTCGCGTTCGCCTCCGAGCGCGGCGGCGACCCGGTGGGCGGCAGTCCGTACCGGGTGTGGACCGTGGACGTGGCCTCCGGCGACGTCACCCGGGTCACCGGACGGGAGGGGCAGGACGGGCCGGGGCAGGAGGGCGCCTGGGAGGACTTCGACCCGGTGTGGTCGCCGGACGGGCGGCGCATCTGGTTCGTCCGCGCGCCGCTGGCCGAAGGCGCGCTCGACGCCCGTACGGTCGCCTCCGTGCCGGCCGACGGCTCCGGTCCGGTGGCCACCGAGCACACCGGCACCGCGCAGTTGATGACCCCGGCCGTGTCACCGTCCGGGCGGCTGGCGTATCTGCGCACGACCGCCGCTCCGAACGCCTCCTGCACGCTCGTCGTGGACGGCGAGCCCGTACCGCTCGACGGCGACGTGGCGCCCGTGCCGCCGCGCTGGACCGTCGGTGCGGGCGCGGACGGCGCCGAGGAGCTGCTGCTGAACGTCGGGGGCCGGTTCCGGCTGGTGCGCCCCGGCGCGCCGGGCGCGGGCCGCGAGATCCCGTTCGCCGCCACCCTCCCCGTCGACCGGCCGCGCTACCGCGTCAAGGAGTACGACTTCGACGGCCGCCGTGTCCGCCCGGTGCGCGGCATCCAGCTGCCCGCGCTGTCGCCGGACGGCGAGCAGGTCGCCTTCGCCGCGCTCAACGCCCTCTGGGTCTGCGGCACCTCCGGCGGCGGCCCGCCGCGCAAGCTCGTCCAGGCCGGCCCGACCCGTTTCCTCCTCGGCCCGTCCTGGGCGCCCGACGGCGCGTCGCTGCTGTACGCGGACGACCGCGAGGGGCTGTACGCGGTGCGCCGCCATGTGCTGCGCACCGGCGAGGAGTCCGTGCTCGCCCGCGGCGGCCGGGTGCATCCGGCGCTCTCGCCCGACGGCGAGCGGCTGGCGTGCCTGGACATGGCCGGGAATCTCGTGGTGCGTGAGCTGGCGTCCGGCGCCGAGCGCACGCTCGCCGCGCCGCTCGGCGGCGGAGGGCTGCCCGGCAGGCCCAGCTGGTCGCCGGACGGCCGCTTTCTGGCGTTCTGCGACCGCAACCGGCTGAACCGGCGCTTCCGCGAGGGCTACAACCTCGTACGGGTCGTCGACACCCGCGCCGGGAAAGCCGGAGGGAGCGGGGCGACCGGAGAGACATCCGGTACATCTCGTACATCCGGGACAGCCGAGGCCGGGGAGACCGCGAACGCCGGGGAGACCGGAGAGACCGGCGCCTCCCGCCCGGACCGCCCGGCGGACCGGCTGTACGCCGTCGCGCCGCACGTCTCCGTCTCCGACCGCTACGACTCCGGCCCCGTCTGGTCCCCGGACGGCCGTTCGATGGCGGTGATCGTCGAATCGGCGCTGTGGCTGCTGCCCGTGGCCGCCGACGGCTCCCCGGACGGCGAGCCCCGGCGGCTCACCGACGAGCCCGCCGACCACCCCACCTGGTCCGGGGACGCACGCCACCTGCTCTATCTCTCCGGCGGGCGGCTGCGGCTGCTGGACGTGCGCGGCGGCGCGCCCCGCACGGTGCGTGTGCCGCTGGAGTACCGCCGGCCGTCACCGGAGGACACCGTCGTGCACGCCGGGCGGCTCTGGGACGGCACCGGCGACACGGTCCGGGAGGACGCCGACCTCGTGGTCCGCCGCGGCCGGATCGCCGCCGTGGAGCCGCACCGCCCGGGCCGGAGGGCGCGCCGCGCGGTCGACGCCTCGGAACGGACCGTGCTGCCGGGGCTGTGGGACGCCCACACCCATCCGTGGCAGTCCACCTACGGCGGGCGGCAGACCGTCACCCAGCTCGCGTACGGCATCACCACCGCGGTCTCCTTCGGCGGCTTCGCCTACGAACAGGCCCATCTGCGCGAGGCCGTCGCGGCCGGCCGGCTCGCCGGGCCGCGGCTGCTGACCACCGGCGAGCTGCTGGACGGCGCACGCGTCGCCTACAGCATGGGCCGCGGCCACCGCACCCGGGACGGGCTGCGCCGCTCCCTGGAGCGGGGCGAGGCGCTCGGCTGGGACTTCGTCAAGACGTACGTCCGCGCGCCGGGCTGGGTGATGGCGGAGGCGGCGCGCTTCGCGCACGAGCGGCTGGGTGTGCGCTCCGGCAGCCATCTGTGCACGCCCGGCGTGCAGCTCGGGCAGGACCTGACGACGCATCTCCAGGCGACGCAGCGGCTGGAGTACGGCCGTGCCACCTCGGCCGCCGGCTACGCGTACGGCGATGTCGAGGAGATCTACACGGCCGCCGGTTTCCATCTGATCGCGACTCCCTTCAACGCGGCGTATCTGGTCGGCGCCGAGCCGTCGCTCGCTGCCGACCCGCGGGTGACGGCCCTGATGCCGCCGTGGGACACCGCCGCCGTCGAGGAGTTGGCGGCCCGGCCGCCGAGCGAGGCGCAGCTGACCACCATGGACCGCGAGTCGGCGGTCTACCGGCGGGTGCTGGAGGGCGGCGGCCTGGTCGCCCTGGGCACGGACTCCCCGCTGCTGCCGGTCGGCATCCATCTGCACATGGGGCTGCGCGCGCTGCGCCGGGCCGGGCTGTCGGCGGTGCAGGCGCTGCGGACGGCCACGGTGCTGCCCGCGCGGGTGTTCGGCGCGGAGCGGGACCTGGGCACGCTGGAGGCGGGGAAGCTCGCCGATGTGACGGTGGTGGACGGCGACCCGTTCACGGACTTCGGCACGCTGGTGCGGACGGTGTCGGTGCTGCGCGGCGGGGTGCCGTACGAGCAGGAGGAGCTGATCGGCGAGTTCCCCGCGGCTCCGGCCCGCGCTGACGGCGGCCGTTCCCGGAGCGGCTGGCGGGCGGTGGGCGAACAGCTGCGCCGGGACGGCTGCTGCGAGCCCGCCCCGCACCTGTGACGCCGCGGTAGGTG
>NZ_WHPN01000031.1 GCF_009735685.1 Streptomyces lycii
CGGAACGAGATCCTCCAGGGGCACGGGAGCCACGGCGCCGGTGCCGGGGCGGGTACGGGCCTCGGGGCGGATGCCGGGTCCGGGTGGGATGCCGGTGACGGGTCCGGTGCCGGTGCTGGTGCCGGTGACGGGCCCGGCTTCCGCTCCCGTGCCCGCTCCCGTGCCCGCTCCCGTGCCGATCGGTCCCGTGCCGGTCGGTCCCGTGCCGGTCGGTCCCGTGCCGGTCGGTCCCGTGCCCGTTGCCGTGCCGGTCCCGGCGCCCGTATCCGTCCCCGTGCCGCTCCCGCTCCCGGTGCCCGTTCCCGGGTCGCGGCCCGTCGCCGTGCCGGGAACCGGCCCGGTCGTGTTCCAGTTCCCCCACGGGCCCGGGCGGTTCACCGGACGGCCCGCGGTCTTGTGCCCGTCCACGGTGTGCGGTCCGACCAGGGTGCCCCCGGGCTCCAGCCGTCCCGGCTCGCCGCCTCCCGGCCGGTCCGGCCCCGGGCCGCCGACGGCCCGCACGGGGCCGCCCGCCCCCGCCGCGGCACCCGGCACCGCCGCCACCGCGCCACCCCCGCCCGCAAGCAGCGGCAGCACCACGGCGGCGACGACGGCCCACCGTCCTCTCTTCCGCACCGCAGGACCCATAACCGGTTCCCGTCCCTTTCGCTCCGGGGCCGCGGCACCCGGCCGGGCCCGCTGGACGTGTCGAAGAACGGGGTTACGGATCCCGCCGGCGTCGCGCGACACACCGCAGGGCCCGGTTTTCCACCCACTCGCCGCGCCCGCGCCACCCGCCCGGCGCAACCCGGCCGCGTACGGTGCGGACCGGACCGGAAGCGACCCGACCGGGACCGGAACCGGAAACGGAAACGGAAACGAGCCGAGCCCGGACCGGATCCGGACCGAAAGCGAGCCGAGCCCCGGACCGGAACCGGGAGCAGGTCGGCGCCGGACCGGAACCAGGCCGGAACCAGGTCGGCCCCGGACCGGAACCAGGCCGGAACCAGGTCGGCCCCGGACCGGAAACGGGCCGACAGCAGGCCGGTACCGGACCGAAGTCGGAACCGGCCCCCGACGGGACCCGCCCGAACCGCCGACCGTGCCCGCACCCACCCCGAACCGGCCGACCGTGCCCGGACCCACCGCGTCCCGCCTGGGCGCGCCTTGAACCCGCCGTGCCCCGACCGGGCCTGGCCCCGGCCGACCGCGCCCCGACCGGGCCTGTCCCCGACCCACCACAAACCGGCCGACCGCGCCCCGGCCCGCCACGTCCCGACCGGGCGCTGCCCCCGCCCCCGGGCGCCGTCACCCCCGGCGGATGTCCCGCCAGGCGGCGTCCAGTGCCGACGCCACGTCCGACGCCCCGATCGGCGCCCCCTCGCGCCCCGCCGCCAACCGGCCCGCCAAGCCGTGCAGATACGCGCCGGCCGACGCCGCGTCCCGCGCCTCCAACCCGGCGGCCAGCAGCGATCCCGTGACCCCCGACAGCACGTCGCCGGTACCGGCCGTCGCGAGCCACCCCGTCCCGGTCGGATTGACCCGTACGGCCGGGTCCCCGCCGCGGCCACCCTTCCCCCCGGCCGGGGCCACCAGCGTCGTCGACCCCTTGAGCAGCACCGTCGCCCCGAACTCCGCCGCGAGCCGGCGCACCGACGCCAGCCGTGACGCCTCCACCTCCTCGCGCGCCACGCCCAGCAGCGCCGCCGCCTCCCCCGCGTGCGGCGTGAGCACGGTCGGTGCCTCCCGCCGCCGGACCAGCTCCCGGTCCAGCAGCCGCAGCCCGTCCGCGTCCACCAGCAGCGGTACGTCCGACCCGAGCACGTCCTCCATCGCCCGGCGCGCCTCCGTACCGTCCCCGAGCCCGGGGCCGATGACCCACGCCTGCACCCGCCCGGCGTCCGACGGTGGACCCGCGTGCACGAGCGTCTCCGGGAAGCGGGTGACGACCGCGTCCCCCGCCGGGCCGACGTACCGCACGGCGCCCGCGCCACCGCGCAGCGCGCCCGCCACCGCGAGCACCGCCGCCCCCGGGTAGCGCGCCGAACCCGCGACGACACCGACGACGCCGCGCCGGTACTTGTCGCTCTCCGGCGCCGGTACGGGCAGCAGCGCCGCCACGTCCGCATGCTGCAACGCCTCCAGCGCCGGGCGCTCCGGAAGATACGGGCCGAGCCCGATGTCCACGAGCCGCACCGCCCCGGTGCACCCGGCCGCCGGATCGACGAGCAGGCCGGGCTTGTAGCAACCGAAGGTGACCGTCGCGTCGGCGCGCACGGCCGCACCCGCGGTCTCCCCGCTGTCGGCGTCGACACCGCTGGGCAGGTCGACGGCCACGACCACGGCGTCCGACGCGCGGGCGGCTTCGGCGAGCCGCGCGGCGGCGGGGCGGAGTCCGCCGCGGCCACCGATGCCGACGATCCCGTCCACGACGAGATGAGCCCGCCGCACGGCCGCGACGGCGGCGTCCCCGGCACCGGTACCGGCACCATCCCCGGCACCGGCCCCGGCATCCGCCGCGGCACCGGAAGCTGAGCCGCCCCCTGACCCGCCCCCGGTCCCGGTGCCGTCCCCGGTCCGGATCCCGGGCCCGGTCCCGGTCCCGGTCCCGGTGCCCTTTCCGTCCCCGGCACCGTCTCCGGCGCCGCGCCACCCGTCCGTCTGCGTCCCCGGGTCCGGGTCCCGGGCCGGGGCCGTCTCCCGCTCCGTGGCCGTCCTCGGCCCCGGCTCCCACTCCGGGGGCTCCGTCCCGCGCTCCCGCTCCCACTCCGGGGGCTCCGCCCCGCGCTCCCGCTCCGGCTCCGGCTCCGGCTCCGGCTCCACGATCCGTACGCCCGCCGCCCGCGCGGCGGCCAGTCCGCCGGGATGCGTCCGGTCCGGGGCCAGCAGTACGGCGGTCACGCCCGCCCCGCGCCGGGCCAGCCGGGCACCGGCGTACAGCGCGTCACCGCCGTTGGAGCCGCTGCCGACCAGCAGCGCGATCCGGGCGCCGTAGAGCCCGCGGCCGGGCCGCAGCAGGGCGGCGCAGGCGGTGGCGAGACCGGAGGCGGCACGCTGCATGAGCGCGCCCTCCGGGAGACGGGACATGAGTTCGTGCTCGGCGGTTCGTACGGTCTCGACGCTGTACGCAGTCCTCATGCCCCCAGTGTCCCGGCCCGGAGCGGGCTCCGCCGCCCCGCCTCCGCCGCCCCGCCTCGAAGCCGCACGGAAGCGGTGCAACCCGCGGAGCCCCCGGCCTACGCGGAGCCCCGTCCTGCACGAAGCTCTCGGCCTACGCGAGTCCCCGGCCTACGCAGAACCCCCGGCCCATGCGGAGCCCCCAGCCCGCCCCGCCCCGAAGCCGCACGGAAGCGATGCGACCCGCGGAGCCCCCCCGGGCTGCGCAGAGCCCCGGCCCACGCGAAGCCCTCGACCTACGCGAGTCCCCGGTCTACGCGAGTCCCTGGCCCACGCGGAGCCCCCGGCCCGGCCGGCCGGTCCCGGCTCCGCCCGGCCCGGATCCCGGACCCGGACGCCCTCCCCCGCCCGGCACACCCCGTGCCGGGCTCAGCCCTCGGCTATGACCACCGCCGACGCGACCCCCGCGTCATGGCTGAGCGACACGTGCCAGCCCCGGACGCCCAGTTCGGCGGCCCGCGCCGCGACCGTGCCCGTGACCCGCAGCCGGGGGCGGCCGCTCGGCTCGGTGTGCACCTCCGCGTCCGTCCAGCGCAGACCGCCCGGCGCGCCCAGGGCCTTGGCGAGGGCCTCCTTGGCGGCGAAGCGGGCCGCGAGGGAGGCCACGCCGCGCCGCTCGCCGCTGGGCAGCGTCAGCTCGTCGGGGAGGAACAGCCGGTCCGCGAGGCCCGGCGTCCGCTCCAGCGACGCGGCGAAGCGGTCGATCTCCGCGACGTCGATCCCGACGCCGACGATCACTCGACGGTCACCGACTTGGCCAGGTTCCGCGGCTGGTCGACCTCGTTGCCGCGGGCGGTCGCCAGCTCGCAGGCGAAGACCTGGAGCGGCACGGTCGCCACCAGCGGCTGGAGCAGCGTCGGCGTGGCCGGGATCCGGACGAGGTGGTCGGCGTACGGGACGACCGTCTCGTCGCCCTCCTCGGCGATGACGATGGTGCGCGCGCCGCGGGCCCGGATCTCCTGG
Source organism: Streptomyces lycii (assembly GCF_009735685.1). Taxonomy (GTDB): domain Bacteria; phylum Actinomycetota; class Actinomycetes; order Streptomycetales; family Streptomycetaceae; genus Streptomyces; species Streptomyces lycii. Next base: position 4,120 of record NZ_WHPN01000031.1, read on the forward strand.
ATGTTGGACACGATCTTGTCGTGCAGGACGGACCGCCCGCGCGGCGAGGGCACCACGACCACGACCGGCAGGTCCTGCTCGATCAGTGCGATCGGCCCGTGCTTCAGCTCGCCCGCCGCGAACCCCTCGGCGTGCATGTACGCCAGCTCCTTGAGCTTGAGGGCGCCCTCCATCGCGACCGGGTAGCCGACGTGCCGGCCGAGGAAGAGCACGGTGTTCTTGTCCGCGAGGCTCCGCGCCAGCTCCCGTACCGGCTCCATGGTGCCGAGCACCTGCTCCACCTGGACGGCGATCTCCGACAGCTCGCGGACCACCGAACCGATCTCGTCGCCCCACTTGGTGCCGCGCACCTGCCCGAGGTACAGCGCGACCAGATAGCAGGCGACGAGCTGGGTCAGGAAGGCCTTGGTGGAGGCGACGGCGACCTCGGGCCCGGCGTGCGTGTAGAGCACGGCGTCGGACTCGCGCGGGATGGTCGAGCCGTTGGTGTTGCAGATCGCGAGCACCCGCGCGCCCTGCTCACGGGCGTGCCGCAGCGCCATCAGGGTGTCCATGGTCTCCCCGGACTGGCTGATGGCGACGACGAGGGTGCGCTCGTCGAGGATCGGGTCGCGGTAGCGGAACTCGCTGGCCAGCTCGGTCTCGCAGGGGATGCGGGTCCAGTGCTCGATGGCGTATTTGGCGATCATCCCGGCGTGGAAGGCGGTGCCGCAGGCCACGATGACGATCTTGTTGACCTCGCGCAGCACGGACGCCGGGATGCGGACCTCGTCCAGGGAGAGGGTCCCGGACGCGTCGATCCGGCCGAGCAGCGTGTCGGCGACGGCCTTCGGCTGCTCGGCGATCTCCTTGAGCATGAAGTAGTCGTAGCCGTCCTTCTCGGCGGCGGACGCGTCCCAGTCGACGTGGTACTCGCGGACGTCCGCCGGGCGGCCGTCGAAGTCGGTGACGGTGACGCCCTCCCGGCGCAGCTCCACGACCTGGTCCTGGCCCAGCTCGACGGCCTCGCGGGTGTGCGCGATGAAGGCGGCGACATCGGAGGCGAGGAAGGACTCGCCGTCGCCGACGCCGACGACGAGCGGGGAGTTGCGGCGCGCGCCGACGACGACGTCCGGCTCGTCGGCGTGTACGGCGACCAGCGTGAACGCGCCCTCCAGCCGGCGGCAGACGTGCCGCATGGATTCGGCCAGGTCGCCGCAGGAGGAGAACTCCTCGGCGAGCAGGTGCGAGACGACCTCGGTGTCGGTCTCCGAGAGCAACTCGTGGCCGCGGTCGGTCAGTTCGGCCCGCAGCCCGGCGAAGTTCTCGATGATGCCGTTGTGCACGACGCTGACGCGGCCGGCGTTGTCGAGGTGCGGATGGGCGTTGGCGTCGGTGGGGGCGCCGTGGGTGGCCCACCGGGTGTGGCCGATGCCGGTGCTGCCGGACGGGAGCGGCCGGTCGGCCAGCTCCTTCTCCAGGTTCGCGAGCTTGCCGGCCTTCTTGGCCGCGGCCAGCCCGCCGTCGGCGAGCACGGCGACGCCGGCGGAGTCGTACCCCCGGTACTCCAGGCGCTTCAGACCGGCGATGACGACGTCGAGGGCGGACTGCCCTCCCACATACCCAACGATTCCGCACATGGGCAGCAGCCTACGACCCCGCCCCG
>NZ_WHPN01000423.1:0-28577 GCF_009735685.1 Streptomyces lycii
CCGCCCGGCGCCGCTCCGCACCGGACGGGGCAACCGCCCCGTACCCGACGTCCGCGCTTCACTCCTCGTTGCCGCCCGGTCAACGCGCCGCGCCTAGTTTCCGCACCCGTGACACCTCCGCGGCGGCCCGGCCCGGAGGCCGCGTCAACGTCGGTGGAGTGATGTCCGTGGAACGTCGTACCTTCCTGCGCGGAGCGGTGCTCGGCGGCTCGGCCGCGGCCCTGGGCGGCACCCTGTGGCGCGGCGCCGCGCACGCGGCCCCCGCACAGCCCGGCACCGGCCCCTACGGCCCTCTCGGCACGGCCGACGGCAACGGCATCCGGCTGCCGGACGGCTTCAGCAGCCGGGTCGTCGCCCGGTCCGGCCGGACCGTCTCCGGAACCTCCTACACCTGGCACAACGCCCCCGACGGCGGCGCCTGCTTCGCCGACGGGGACGGCTGGATCTACGTGTCCAACTCCGAGATCAACCCCTCCGGCGGCGCGGGCGCGGTGCGCTTCTCCCCCTCCGGCGAGATCACCGACGCGTACCGCGTGCTGTCCGGCACCCGGCAGAACTGCGCGGGGGGTGCAACGCCCTGGAACACCTGGCTCTCCTGCGAGGAGGTCGACCGCGGCCTTGTGTACGAGACCGACCCGTGGGGCCGGAAGGCCGCAGTCCGCCGGGACGCGATGGGCCGGTTCAAGCACGAGGCGACCGCCGCCGACCCCGTCCGCGAGGTCGTGTACCTCACCGAGGACGTCCCGGACAGCTGCTTCTACCGTTTCCGGCCCACCACGTGGGGCGATCTGTCCGGCGGCACCCTGGAGGTGCTGACCATGGGATCGGGCACCTCGGGCCGGGTGGGCTGGGCGCGCGTGCCGGACCCGTCCGCGTCCTCGGCCGCCACCCGTGACCAGGTGCCGGGCGCCAAGCGGTTCGACGGCGGCGAGGGCTGCTTCTACGCCGACGGGATCTGCTGGTTCACCACCAAGGGCGACAACCGGGTGTGGAGTTACGACGCGGCGGCGCAGACGATCGAACTGGCCTACGACGACGCCGGCGACGGCGTCCCGCTGAGCGGGGTCGACAACGTCACCGGCGCGGCCTCCGGCGACCTCTACGTCGCCGAGGACGGGGGCGACATGGAGATCTGTCTGATCACCCCGGACGGGGTGGTGGCGCCGTTCCTGCGGGTCGGCGGCCAGTCCGGCTCGGAGATCACCGGGCCGGCCTTCTCCCCCGACGGCGGCCGGCTCTACTTCTCCAGCCAGCGCGGCACCTCGGGCAGTTCCTCGGGCGGCATCACGTACGAGGTCTCGGGGCCGTTCCGGGGGTGAGAGGGGGCCAGGCGGGGTCCGGCGCCCGGGAGGCGGCGAGGCCCGTCGGCGTGGAGGCGGTGGCTCCGGCGCCGTGGAGGTTCCGGCACCGTGGAGGCGGCCGGTCCGGCACCCCGCTCCCGGGCCGAGGCGGCGGGTCCGCGCGCGCCCTGACCCGGGGCGGGCGCGGGGCCATGGCCGGGCCCGGACCCGGATCAGGGCGCGGGGCCCGAGCCTGGCACGGAGCCGAAGCAGGGTGCGGTGCCGGAGCGCAGCCGGGCGCCGGACCGGAGCCCGGGACGCGCAGACGGCACTCAGCCCGGAGCCGGGCGCGGAGCCGGAGCCGGGCGCCGTGGCCCGGAGGCCCGGAGGCCCGGAGGCCCGGTGCCGGAGGCTCCGGCACCGGGCCGGGCACGCCGCGTACCGTTCAGCGCACCGCCTCGGTCAGCTCCGGGACGGCCGTGCCACCGCGCAGCAGGGCCGAGCCGAGCGGCGTCAGGGTGTGCAGCACCGCGCTGCCGTTCCGGAGGGTGACGATCAGGCCCGCCTCGCGCAGCACGCTCGCGTGCTGGCTCGCGGAGGCGGCGGACACGCCGACCCGGCAGGCCAGTTCGCCCGTGGTGCAGCCGGTGCCGACGGCGCGCAGCACGGCCGACCGGGTCTGGCCGACGAGCTTGCCCAGCGAGCCGATGTCCGCCCCCACCGTGCCGTACGGCCGGAGCCGCCCGGCCGCGACACAGTCGGCGGTGTGCCGCACCGGGTGGACCAGGACCGGTGTCAGCGCGGGGTCGTGGAAGGCCACCGGGGTGCCGCGGCAGAAGAACGAGGGCACGAGCAGCAGGCCGCGGCCGTCCAGCCGCAGGTCCCGGTCGGCCGGGTAGTCCACCTCCAGGACGGGCGGGCGCCAGCGCATCACCGGCGGCAGCGACTCCAGCAGCCGGTCCGCTCCGCCGTCCAGCAGCGCCCGGCCGCGCGCCGCCCGGTCGGCCTCGACCCGGGCCCGGATGTGCGGCCAGTACGGGGCGACGGCCGCCCGGTGGTAGGCCCGCAGCGCTCCGACCAGGGCTCCCATGGCCCCGGGGCTGCCCTCCGCCAGCTCCCGGTGGCGCACGGGCTGCGGGCGGCCGCCGGCCAGCAGCAGGAGGTCGCGGCGGACGCGGGCGGGCGGGGTCTCCCGGAGCGCCTCCATCGCGGGCTCCGGACCGAGTACGCCTTCTGGTGGAGTCAGAAAGTCCGGGAAATATCCGCGCACCGGAACCAGTGACGCGAGCAGCCGTATTTCATCGTTCAATCTGGCCCGGGCCTCCGAGCGCCATTCCCCGAAGACGGCGGCCCCCCGTTTGTCCCGCAACCGGTGGAAACTCAGAATCGTTTCCCACAGCGCGTCGGGACGTGCGGCTATCCGCACCCGGGCGAGATCGCGCCCGGTGAAATGGATGCGTAGCACCAAACCCCCAACAAGTGACCCCCGTCCTTCCTCCCTGCGACGAGTATGCACTCCGGCACAGTCCGTGACCACGTGCTTTTGGCCACACTTGAAACGGGTCGCGGTGCGGTGCCCCGGAAGGGAATGCTGGACCCAGTCGGGTCCGGGAAACGGTTGTGAGGCTGTCGTGGGGGCAGTGCGGAGACCGTTTCCGGGCGGCTGGGTACCGCCCTTGGGACCCGACGGGGTGGAGGCCCGCGGTCCGGTTGTTCGCGAACTCCGGACCGCGGGAGCCCACCACCCGATCCGCTCCCCCGAGCCGTCCGCAAAGACGGCACTTCCGTCAGGTTGAATTCCTGATGAATAGCCGCCGGCACGGCACCGGAAATGTCCCGGGAACAGCCGCGCAAAAAAGCGGGGGCGGCACCTCCGCACAAGGTGCCGCCCCCGGGGGGCGCCGGAGGGCCGCCGGGGTGAGGGTGGGATCCGGCAAGCCCTCCGGTGGTTCCGTGCCGCCGTCAGCGGCTGTCGCTGCCCGCGCTCGCGGCCGCCGCGCGGCCCGCCTCCAGCCGGGCGACCGGGATCCGGAACGGCGAGCAGGACACGTAGTGCAGGCCCGCCTCGTGGAAGAAGTGCACGGACTCCGGGTCGCCGCCGTGCTCCCCGCAGACACCGAGCTTGATGTCCGGGCGGGTGGCACGGCCGGCCTCCACGGCGTTCCGTACCAGCGAGCCGACCCCGTCCCGGTCGATCGTCTCGAACGGGCTGACGCCGAAGATGCCCTTCTCCAGGTACGCGGTGAAGAAGCTGGCCTCCACGTCGTCGCGGGAGAAGCCCCACACGGTCTGGGTGAGGTCGTTGGTGCCGAACGAGAAGAACTCCGCGGCCTCGGCGATCTGTCCGGCGGTCAGCGCGGCCCGCGGCAGCTCGATCATGGTGCCGATGGTGAGCGCCAGGTCCGTACCGGTCGCGGCCTCGACCTCGGCGATGACCCGCTGGGCCTCCTCGCGGACGATCTCCAGCTCCTGCACGGTGCCGACGAGCGGGATCATGATCTCGGCGCGCGGGTCGCCCTTGGCCTCCCGCCGCTCCGCCGCCGCCTCGGCGATCCCCCGTACCTGCATGGCGAACAGCCCGGGGATGACCAGGCCGAGCCGCACACCCCGCAGGCCCAGCATCGGGTTCTGCTCGTGCAGCTTGTGCACGGCCTGGAGCAGCCGCAGATCGTTCTCGTTGGCGTCCTTGCGGGACTCGGCGAGCGCGACCCGCACCGACAGCTCGGTGATGTCGGGCAGGAACTCGTGCAGCGGAGGGTCGAGCAGCCGCACGGTGACGGGCAGCCCGTCCATCGACTCGAACAGCTCGACGAAGTCCGCCTTCTGGAGCGGCAGCAGCGCGCCCAGGGCCTCGTCGCGCTCCCCGTCGGTGTCCGCGAGGATCAGCCGTTCGACCATCTCCCGCCGCTCGCCGAGGAACATGTGCTCGGTGCGGCACAGGCCGATGCCCTGCGCGCCGAAGCGGCGGGCACGGGCGGCGTCCTCGGCGTTGTCCGCGTTGGCGCGGACGTACAGCCGGCGCACCCGGTCGGCGTACGCCATCATCCGGTGCACCGACTTGACCAGGTCGTCGCCCTCGGGGTTCGTCGTCTCGGCGCCCGCGTGCGTCCGGCCCTCGAAGTACTCGACCACCGGGGACGGCACGACCGGGACCTCGCCCAGGTACACCTTGCCGGTGGAGCCGTCGATGGAGACGGTGTCGCCCTCCTCGACCACCACGCGGCGCTTGCCGTCGGCGGCGACCGCCGACAGGCAGCGCTTCTTGGTGTCGACCTCCAACTCCTCGGCGCCGCACACACAGGTCTTGCCCATGCCGCGGGCGACGACGGCCGCGTGCGAGGTCTTGCCGCCGCGGGAGGTCAGGATGCCCTCGGCGGCGATCATGCCGTTGAGGTCGTCGGGGTTGGTCTCCCGGCGGATCAGGATGACCTTCTCCCCGGACCGGGACCACTTCACCGCGGTGTACGAGTCGAAGACGGCCTTGCCGACGGCCGCGCCCGGGGAGGCGGCGATGCCGCGCCCGAGCAGGTCCTGCTTGCCGGCGGCCCCGTCGTCGAAGCGCGGGAACATCAGCTGCGCGAGCTGCGCGCCGTTGACCCGCTGGAGCGCCTCGGCCTCGTCGATCAGGCCCTGGTCCACGAGCTGGGTGGCGATCCGGAAGGCGGCGCCGGCGGTGCGCTTGCCGACCCGGGTCTGGAGCATCCACAGCTTGCCGCGCTCGATGGTGAACTCGATGTCGCACAGGTCCTTGTAGTGCGTCTCGAGGGTCTCCATGATCTCCATCAGCTGGTCGTAGGACTTCTTGTCCAGCTGTTCCAGCTCGGCGAGCGGCACGGTATTGCGGATGCCCGCGACGACGTCCTCGCCCTGCGCGTTCTGCAGGTAGTCGCCGTACACCCCCTGCCGGCCGCTCGCCGGGTCACGGGTGAAGGCCACACCGGTGCCGGAGTCCGGGCCGAGGTTGCCGAAGACCATGGAGCAGACGTTGACGGCGGTGCCCAGGTCCCCGGGGATGCGCTCCTGGCGGCGGTAGAGCTTCGCGCGGTCGGTGTTCCACGAGTCGAAGACCGCGCACACCGCCAGGTCCATCTGCTCGCGCGGGTCCTGCGGGAAGGACCGGCCCGTCTCCTCGGAGACGATCCCCTTGAACCGGTCCACGAGCCGCTTCAGATCGGCGGCGTCCAGCTCGATGTCGACCTTCACGCCCTTGGCCTGCTTGGCGTCCTCGATGGCTTCCTCGAAGAGGTCGCCGTCGACGCCCAGCACGGTCTTGCCGAACATCTGGATGAGGCGGCGGTACGAGTCCCAGGCGAAGCGCTCGTCCCCGGCCTGCGCCGCGAGCCCGGCGACGGAGGCGTCGGAGAGGCCGATGTTGAGGACGGTGTCCATCATCCCGGGCATGGAGAACTTCGCGCCCGACCGGACGGAGACCAGCAGCGGGTCGTCGGCCTGGCCGAGCTTCTTGCCCATCTTCGCCTCGAGGGCTTCGAGGTGCGCACTCACCTCGTCGCGCAGGGCGGGCGGCTCGGCGCCGCTCTCCAGGTAGACCTTGCAGGCCTCGGTGGTGATCGTGAAGCCCGGAGGGACGGGAAGACCGAGATTGGTCATCTCGGCGAGGTTCGCACCCTTCCCGCCGAGCAGGTCCTTGAGGTCTTTGTTGCCCTCGGTGAAGTCGTAGACGAACTTCTCCGGCGCGGCGGGCTTCGCCGGCGCGGGCTCGGTTACGTGGGGATCTTTGTTTTCCGACACGGGATCTCGCACTCCTCGTCGGGGGTACCCGCGGACGCAGTCCGGGGGAGGCCGCTTTGCTGCCCTGACGGCGGGGAGCGTACCCAGATCAAAGGTCCGTAGGTACGTCCACCTGACGGTCATTCGGCTGTAACCACTCGTCTGCCACCGGATCGAAAGTTCCGGACCGGCAAAGGCCCGCCCGGGAACCATTCAAGAGTTGAACTGATCACTACGGAGAGGCAGCTCGGCAGTCCGGGTACCCACACTCCGTAGCCGGAAGCTTCCCGGTTTGAATGATTCGACCATGGCACCCAGTGCCATCCCTTGGAGAGATGCAGGAGGACCTTCTTCGCTCATCTGAGCGGCACCCTTATCAAGGTGGCGAGAATCACGCCGCTTTTGCCGCCCCGGTCTCATCCACCGGACACATCAGTGATCCATTCCGCTCATAAGAGCGAGTGCTGTGGCACCGGGTGCAGCGCCCTGGACGGCACGGGGTGCTCAGGGCGCGGTCACGGCCCGCGTCACCGCGGGAGGGCCTGCTCCAGCAGCTCCTGGAGCCGCAGTCCGCGCCCCGCGTCGATCTCCGTGGACCGGCCCGCCCGTATGGCCGCGGCGAACTCCGCGCGCAGCACCGGCCAGCACTCCTCGTGGTCCAGCCCGGCCGTGTCGTAGACCAGTTCCTCGCCCGGCCCGAACAGCTCCACCCGGGTCCGCACCCGCGGGAGGTTCACGGCGCCCGACAGCGACGCCTGGCTGACCGCACCGCCCGCGTGCTCGCAGGTCAGCTCGATCCAGCGGCGCGGATCCCCGGTGCCCCGCACCGACACGACCGGCCCGGCCGCCGTGTCCAGCAGATCCAGCAGATGCGGCCCCAGGTCCAGCAGCGCCCCGTGCTCCAGCCGCCAGGCGGTCGCCAGGTCACCCCCGAGGAACCCGCCGTGCAGATAGCAGGAGCGGGCACCGGTGACCTCCAGCCCGGCCGCCCGGGCCAGGAAGTCCCGGGTGGCCGGGTGGTAGCGCTTGGTCAGCACCAGCTGGGACACCACGCCCGCCTCCGCCACCGCGTCGGCCAGCGCACGGGCCGAGTCCAGGTCGGGGCCCAGCGGCTTCTCCAGCAGCAGCGCCCGGCCCGCGCGGGCCGCGGTCACCGCCAGCCCGGCCTGCACCGCGGGCGGCACGGCGAAGGCGACCGCCTCACAGCTGCCGAGGAGTTCGTCGTACGAGGCGGCGGCCCGCGCCCCGTAGGTCTCCGCGACCTCGCGGGCGGCCTCCGGGCGGCGCGCCCAGACGGCCGTCAGCTCGGTCTCCGGTCCCGCGGCGAGCATCCGGGCGTGCATCGTGCGGGCCCAGGGCCCGGCGCCCACGAGGCCGACGCGCACGGGCGGGCCCGGGAACGGGGCGGAGGAGGAGTACGCGGCGGAGGGGGACGGTGTGGCTGTCGGTGACGGGGAGGCGGGGGTCGTCATCTGGCGGCTCTCGTGCTCGGGGGGAAGCGAAGTCGGAAGAAGTCAGGAGAAGTCGGAGAAAGGCGGAAGGAAGGCGGGCGGGGAAGTCGGAGGAAGGGGCGGGGCGGAGGCGGGCCGGGGCCGTTTCACCGCCGGTGCAGGCGGAGGGGTCAGGCCGGTTTCACGGCCGCGAGCCGGGCGTCCGCACGGTCGGGGGCGTACAGGTGCTCCACGACCATCGCGCCCGCGCCGACCAGGCCCGCCCGGTCGCCCAGCCGGGAGGTGGCCACGGTCAGATGAGCGGTGCTGCGCGGCATGGCGCGCTGGTACAGCAGCTCGCGGACGCCGGTGGTGAACGGCGTCCCGGCCAGGTCGCCCGCGATCACCAGCACCCCGGGATTCAGCAGGGTCACCACCGTGACCAGCACCTCCCCCACCCGCCGCCCCGCGTCCCGGGCCAGCCGGATGGCGTCCGGCTGGCCGGCGGCGAGCTGCTCGCGCACCCCGGACCCGGAGGTGGTGGGCACCCCGGCGGCGGTGAGCTGCCCGGCCAGCGCACGGCCGCTGGCGACGGCGGCGAGACAGCCGTACGAGCCGCACATGCACAGCGCGTCGGGCCGGTCGTGCAGCCGGATGTGGCCGATGTCGCCGGCGCCGCCGTCGATGCCCCGGTACGGCTCGCCGTCCACGACGACCCCCGCGCCGATGCCCGTGGACACCTTGACCAGCAGGAAGGCGGCGCAGTCGGGGTAGTGCACGCGCTGTTCGGCGTACGCCATGAGGTTGGCGTCGTTGTCGACCAGCACGGGGAGCGCCTCCGGCCCGTGTCCGGCGGTGCCCGGGGCCCGGTGCCGCGGGTCCGCGGCGCCCACGTGCTCGGCGTACGCCTGCCGCATCCGTTCCCTGATGGGGTAGCGGTCCCAGCCGGGCATGATCGGCGGCTGGACGACCTCGCCGGTCCCCCAGTCCACCGGTCCCGGCACCGACAGACCGATGCCGCAGACGGCCTCCGGGGCGCTGCCCGCCTCCGCGAGCAGCTCCGGGAACGAGCGCGCGAGCTGGTCCAGCACCCGGTCCGGGCCGTCGGTTATCAGCACCGGGCCGGTCCGCTCGGCCAGCACCGTGCCGGTCAGGTCGGTCACGGCGACCCGGCCGTGCCGGGTCTCCAGGTCGACGGCCAGGACCACGGCGTGCGCGGGGTCGAACTCCAGCCGGGTGGAGGGCCGGCCGCCGGTGGAGCTGCCCGCGGGGGCGGTGCGCTCCCGGATCCAGCCGGCCCGGAAGAGCTGGTCGAGCCGGTTGCCGACGGTGGAGCGGGACAGCCCCGTGGCGCTCTGGAGCTCGCCGCGGGTCGTCGCGCGCCCGTCTCGGATGAGGCGCAGCAGATGGCCGGCGCTGGCCTGGTTCCCGGTCATACCGTCATCCTCGCTGTTCCGCCCGGTCGTGCCGTGTCCGGCCTGTTGCGCGGACATGTCCGACCGGCCTCCGCTCACCGTTCCGGCACCGTGCCGGCCCCGTCCCGGCCCGGTGCCCCGGGCCCCTCCCGCCGCTCAGGCCTTGTCCGCGCCGCTGGTCAGGCCCTCGGTGAGGAGCCGTTCGGCGGCGAAGAACAGCAGCACCACGGGGATCGTCAGCACCACCGAGCCCGCCATCAGGACGGTCTTGGAGACCTCGATCCCGCCCGCGAGCTGTTGCAGGCCCAGGGAGACCGTCCACCTGTCGGGCTCCGCGGCGAGGAAGAGCAGCGCGAACAGGAATTCGTTCCACGCGATCATGAAAATGTACAGCCCGGTGGCCATCAGCGACGGCAGGGCCAGCGGCAGCACCACCTTGCGGACCGCCTGGAGGCGGGTGCAGCCGTCGAGCGCGGCGGCCTCCTCGATGCTCAGGGGGATGGTCACGAAGTAGTTCTTCATCATGTAGATCGACACCGGAACGGTCTGCGCGATGTAGACGATCGCCAGGCCGGCCAGGCTGCCCTGCAGTCCCATCTTCGCGAACATCACGAAGAGCGGCACGGCGAGCAGGGTGGCGGGGAAGAGATAGACCGCCAGGAACAGCACGCTGACGTGCCGCCCGCCGAAGAACTTCAGCCGGCTGATGGCGTACGCGCCGGGCACCGCCGCGAGCAGGGTCAGCGCCACCGTGCCGAGCGAGACCAGCGCGGAGTTGGTGAGCATCCCGACGAAGCCCTGACCGCCCTCGGAGGTGGGTTTCAGCACCTCGCGGTAGGTGTCGAGGGTGAAGTCGCGGGCGGAGACCCAGAGGTTGCCGGGGTCCAGCAGCAGCGCGTCGATCGGCTTCACCGACAGCAGCAGCATGTAGTAGAAGGGCGCGAGGGTGATCAGCGCCAGGAAGGCGATCACCACCCACCGGAGCACCCCGAAGACGCGTTCCTCGACCTGTGCGCGGCTCATCAGGCTTCCTCCTGCACCTTCTTGGCGAAGAACGTGAAGTACAGGCCCAGCAGGACCATGAGAATCAGGGCGAGCACCAGGGCCTGGGCCGCGGCGGCGCCGACGTCGTAGCGGGCGGTGAGAAACTCGTAGACCCGGACGGCGACCACGTCGGTGCCGGATCCGCCGCCGGTGAGCAGGTAGACGTCGTCGAACTTGTTGAACGTCATGATGAAGCGCAGCACGGACAGCAGTGCGATCACGGGCATGAGCTGCGGCAGCAGGATGTGCCGGAAGCGCTGGGTGATGGTGGCGCCGTCGACCGTGGCGGCCTCCTCCAGCCCGTCCGGCACGGCCTGGAGGCGGGCCAGCAGGAAAAGGAAGGCGAACGGGAAGTAGCGCCACGTCTCGAAGGCGATGACGGTCAGCAGCGCGAGCGGAAGCTCGAACTCCATGCCGAGGACGCTCACCTCGTACGCCCGGGTGGAGAGGAACGCGATCGGCTGGTCCCAGCCCAGGAGCTTGGTGCCCCACTCGTTGACGATGCCGAACTGCGGGCTGAGCGCGATCTCCCAGACGAACGCCACGGCCACCACGGGCGCGACGTACGGCAGCAGCATCGCGGCGCGCAGCGGGCCGCGGCCGCGGAACGGCCGGCGCAGCGCGAGCGCCGCCACCAGGCCGAGCAGGATCGATCCGGCGGTGGCGCCGACGGTGTAGCCGAGCGTGGTCAGCAGGCTGGTCCAGAAGCCGGGCGAGCCGAAGACGCTGTCGAAGTTGTCCAGGGTCCAGTTGCCGAACAGGCCCATGCCCTGGATGTCGACGAGCCGGGCGTTCTGGAACGCCAGCAGCACCGTCCACAGGATGGGCAGCACGACGACCACCAGGACCACCAGGAAGGTGGGTGTCACAAAGGCCAGCCCCGCGCGGTTCTCCCGCGCCCGGGCGGTCAGGGGCCGTCCGCGGCGCCGCTCCGCGCCGCTGTCTGCTCTCGTCATGGTGTACGTACCTCGGGGGTGAAGGGGGGCTTGCGCGGCGGGGTCACTTGAGGGAGTTCTGCAGGGCGGAGACTTCCTCGCCCGCGTCGTGCGCGGCCTCCTCCGGGGAGAGCTGGCCGGTGGTCATGGCGTTGACGGCCTTGGGCACGGGGAGTTCGCCGTTGGTGGCGCCGACCAGCGTGCCCTGGCCCTGGGTGATGCCCCAGCGCCGCATGTTGGTGACGCCGTCGGCGAGCTGGTCGAGGAGGGAGGCCGGGTAGACCTCGTCCATCGGCTTGCGCTGGTCCACACCGAGTTCGGAGCCGCGCCAGGCGTCCCGGAACTTCTGCTCGTCGCCCGGGGTGCCGGTGCGGACGGGGATCTTGCCCTCGGGTGACATCCCGAACCAGTCCTCGTAGCCGTCGTTCATCATGTAGCCGACGAAGGACCGGGACGCCTCGCTCTCCGCGGTCCTGGTGACGGCCCAGGAGGTGACCTCGCCGAACTGGGCGGGCCGCGCGCCGTCGGGGCCCTTCAGGGTGGCGGCGATCCCGCTGTTGTCCGCGAGGAACTCCGGGTCCTTCTTGCACTCCGCGCAGCTGGGCAGGGCGTCGGCGCGCAGTCCGGCCAGCTCGTCCAGGACGAACGAGGACCAGACGAGCAGCGAGGAGGAGCCGGAGAAGTAGGTGGCACGGGTGGTGTCGACGGTCTGGGTGCCGCCGGCTCCGTGCTTCCGGGCGAGCGTGTCGTAGGCGGAGAAGGTCCGGCGGCAGGCCGGGGAGTCGAGGTCCACCTCGCCGTTGCCGCGCACCAGGTCACAGCCGTTGGCCAGGGCCAGGCTCTCGAAGCTCTGCTGGGTGAAGGGGTCGCCGGGGTCGGTGGCCAGCGAGATGCCGTCCCGGCCCCCGGTGTCCAGCTTCGCGGCGGCGCCGAGCAGGTCCTCGTAGCTGTCCGGCACGGGCAGTCCGGCCTTCTCCAGCCGGTCCTTGCGGTAGACGAGCAGTTGCAGCCAGGAGTCGGAGGGGACGGCGAGGCGCCGGGAGCCGTCGGAGGTCAGCTTCAGCGCGTTGTCGTCGAAGGTGCCGGTGTCCAGGTCGTCGACGATGTCGGTCGCCGCGTCCGTGTCGAGCAGGTCGTTGCCGTACATCTGCCAGATCTGGCCGATCGGCACCGCTCCGATGACGTCCGGCAGGTTCCCGGCGGCGGCGGCCGACATGATCAGCTGCGGGAGCTGGTTCTCGGCGACGCCGACCAGCTCGACCGTGATCCCGGTCTCCTTCTCGAACCGGTCCACGACCTTCTCGGTCGCCGCCATCCGGGGCGGCAGGTTCTCCAGCGACCACACCGTGATCTTGTTGTCCGGCCCGGCGTCCGACTCGCCCGAGCAGCCGGCCAGCAGGCCCGCGCCGAGCACGGTGGCCAGTGCGGCGGCCACCGCTCCCGACCCTCGCGTCCTTGTCCGCATGCGTTTCACGCCGTCCTTTGCGCCCGTTGGTTCGATGGCAGGCATTGTGTCTGTGTGGCAGGCATCACAACACCACTTTTGTCTTATCGCAAGGCAGAACCATAGGCTGTACGCGACACAAGTCCGAGAGCAACCCCCAGTTCGGAGCCGTCGTGGAACGCGTCGTCCAGTTCACGGGCCCTCGCAGGGTCGAGATCGCCTCCCGGGAGCCGCAGCCGCTGCCGCCCGGACACCTGCGGGTCCGCACCCGCTATTCCGGCATCTCCGCGGGCACCGAACTCACCGCCTACCGCGGCACGAACCCCTATCTGACCCGCACCTGGGACCCCGAGGCCCGGCTGTTCCGGGAGGGCGCCGCGGGCATCGCCTATCCGGTCGCCGGCTGGGGCTACTCCGAGGTCGGCGAAGTGACGGAAATCTCACCGGAACTGGCCGGGACCCCGGGCCTGCCCGCCGTGGGCGACCTGGTCTGGGGCATCTGGGGACACCGCAGCGAGGGGCTCGTCCCCGTGGAGCGGATGCTCGGCCACACCCTCCCGGCCGGGCTCGACCCGCTCGCGGGCGCCTTCGCCCGGGTCGGCGCGATCGCGCACAACGCCGTGCTCGCCGCCGACCTCCACCTCGGCGAGGACGCCGTCGTCTTCGGCCAGGGCGTCATCGGCCTGATCACCACCCGGCTCGCCCAGCTCAGCGGCGCCCGGGTGACCGCCGTCGACACGCTCGACAACCGCCTGGAAACGGCCCGGCAGTACGGCGCGGAGGTCACCCTCAACGCCCTCGCGGACCCGGTCGCCGAGCGCGTCCGGGAGGCAACGGACGGGCGCGGCGCGGACGTCGCCGTCGAGATCAGCGGCGCCCACGCCGCGCTGCACGAGGCGGTGCGCTCGGTCGCCACCGGCGGCCGGGTGGTGGCCTCCGGCTTCTACCAGGGCGACGGCACCGGACTGCGGCTCGGCGACGAGTTCCACCACAACCGGGTGCAGTTGGTGTCCTCGCAGATCGGCGGGGTGCCCCCGCAGCTGTCGGGACGCTGGACCGTCGAGCGGCTCCAGCAGACCTTCCTGCGCCTGGTCGCCGAGGGCCGGGTGGACGTCAAGTCGCTGGTGAGCCATGTCGTCCCGGCGGACGAGGCGGCCGAGGCCTACGTCCTGCTGGACGAACGCCCCCAGGAGGCGCTGCAGATCGTCCTGGAATTCTGACCCCCACCCATCCGACCGGGCCCGGCGGGGCCCCGCGACGACGCGCGCCCGCCGGACCCCGAGCTGCGTCCTCGGAGAGGCCCCGACACATGTTCACGACCGCCTGCCAGGAACAACTGCTTCCCGGCGACACCCTGCAACAGAAGTGGGAGTTCGCGGTGTCCGCGGGCTACGACGCCGTCGAGCTGCGCGGAAAGGGCGACTTCCACTTCCGCGACCGGCTGCCGGAGCTGCGCCGCGCCCGCGCCGACGGGGTGGTGATGCCGACGGTGTGCGTGGACATGCTGCACTTCTTCGGCGCGTTCGACGAGGAGCTGCGGCGCGACGCGATCGAACAGATGAAGTCGCAGCTGTCCGTCATCGCCGAAATCGGCGGCACCGGCGCGCAGACGCCCGCCTCGTACGGCATGTTCTCCCGCCGGCTGCCGCCCTTCACCCCGCCGCGCGACGAGGCGGCCGACCGCGAGGTGCTGCTCGCCGGGCTGGCCGAACTGGGCGAGCACGCGCGGCGCGAGGGCGTGACGCTCTTCCTGGAGCCGCTCAACCGGTACGAGGACCACATGGTCAACCGGCTGGAGCAGGCAGCCGGTCTGATCCGCACCGTCGGCCTGGACTCGGTGCGGATCGGCATCGACAGCTACCACATGAACATCGAGGAGGCCGACCCCGCGGCGGCGATCGTCGCGGCGGCCCCCTACATCGGCCACGCCCAGGTCAGCGACTCCAACCGGTTCCAGCCCGGCGCCGGGCACCTGGACTGGTCCGCCTGGCTCGGGGCGCTGGACGCCGCCGGGTACCGGGGGCACCTCGCGCTGGAGTGCCGGCTGACCGGCGACCCGGCCGAGGCCGTCCGGTCCGTTCCGTCCTTCCTGCGGCGGGCCGCCGCATGACGCTGCCGCAACCCGCTGCCGGGCCGGGCGGCCCGGCGGGCGTGCTCGGGCGTATCCCGGGCCAGCGCCCGCCGGCCGACCCGGTGGCGCTGCGCCGCACCGCGCGCGGCGTACTGCTGCGCAACTGGACGGGGGCCTCCACCGTGCCCTCGCACGGCCTGTACCCGCACCAGTGGAGCTGGGACTCGGCGTTCATCGCGATCGGGCTGCGCCATCTGTCGGTGCTGCGCGCCCAGCGCGAGCTGGAGACGCTGTTCACCGCGCAGTGGGAGGACGGGCGCGTACCGCACATCGTCTTCAACCCGGCCGTGCCCCTCGGCGCGTACTTCCCCAGCCCCGATTTCTGGCGCTCGTCCTCGGCCGGTGCCGCCGCCGGCGCCCCGGCGGCCACCGAGACCTCCGGCATCGTGCAGCCGCCCGTGCACGCGCTCGCCGCCTGGCTGGTGCACCGCGCCGACCCGGAGACCTCCCGGCGGCGCGGCTTCCTGCGGCGGCTGTACCCGCGGCTTGCGGCCTGGCACCGCTATCTCACCGACCGCCGCGACCTCGGCGGCGGGGGCCTGGTGGCGGCGGTCCACCCGTGGGAGCCGGGCATGGACAACAGCCCGTGCTGGGACCGCCCGCTGGCACGGATCGAGCCCGCCGCGCCGGACACCTTCCGCCGCGCCGACCTCGACCACGGCGCCGCCGAGGACCGCCCCACCGATCTGGACTACGGCCGGTACGTCCGGCTGGCGACCGAGTACCGGGACGCCCGCTACCGGGACGCCGAGGCACCGCACTCCTTCGCGGTGGAGGACCCCGGCATCAACGCGCTGCTCATCGCCTCCGAGCACGCCCTCGCGTCGATCGCGGCCGAGGCGGGCCCGCCGGCCGCGGCCGACGGGCACCGGGAACGGGCCGCCCGGCTGACCGCGGCCCTGCTGGAGCGGCTGTGGGACGCGGAGGCCGGCCAGTTCCTCTGCCGCGACCTGCGCTCCGCCGGGTCCGGCCTTGTCCCCGAACGCAGCGCCGCCGGGCTGCTGCCGCTGATCGTGCCGGGGCTGCCGGACGACGTCGTGACGGCCCTGCTGCGGACGGCCACCGGGCGGCACTTCGGGCTGGGCTCCGCGGACGTACGGCTGGTGCCGAGCTACGACCTGTGCGGCGAGGCGTTCAACGCCAAGCGCTACTGGCGCGGACCGGCCTGGTTCAACGTCAACTGGCTGCTGGAACGCGGCCTGCGCCAGTACGGCCGGGAGGCGCGCGCCGACGCGCTGCGCACCGCGATCCTCTCGGCGGCCGACTCCTCGTCGCTCGCCGAGTACGTCGACCCGCACACCGGCCGGGGCCGCGGCGCCCGGGACTTCAGCTGGACGGCGGCGCTCGCGCTCGACCTGCTGACCTCCACCGGCCCGCCCGCACAGACACCGGACCGCGAACCCGCACTGGTCCACACCCGGGAGACCTGATGAGCCATCACCCGCTGGTCCGCCTGGGCACCTTCGCCCTCCTGGACC
The DNA here is from genome assembly GCF_009735685.1 of Streptomyces lycii. GTDB lineage: Bacteria > Actinomycetota > Actinomycetes > Streptomycetales > Streptomycetaceae > Streptomyces > Streptomyces lycii. The sequence goes on from NZ_WHPN01000423.1 coordinate 15,886, forward strand.
CCGCCGGCGACATCACCGGCGTCCGGGGCACCTCACCGGACGGGCTGTTCCTGCGCGACGCCCGCCATCTGAGCCGCTGGCAGCTGACCCTGGACGGCGAGGCCCCGGCCGTCCTGGTACCGATGAGCACGGACGACGCGCTCGCCACGGCGATCCTCACCCCGCCCGCCGGCCGCGGCGAGCCGCCCCCGTACACCGTCGTCCGCGAACAGGCGGTGGCGGCCGGCGCGCTCGTGGAACGGCTCCGGTTCACCAACAACCGCGCCGAGCCCTGCACGGCCCGCCCGGCGCTGACAGTGGACGCCGACTTCGCCGACCAGTTCGAACTCCGCTCCGACGACCGGACGTACGACAAGGGGGACGGCCGCCGCACCCGCCGGACCCGCCCGGACGGCCTGGAGTTCGACTACCGGCGCGGCACCTGGCACTCCCGCACCACGGTCACCGCGCACCCGGCACCCGCCACCGCGGACAACCGGACACTGCACTGGCAGCTGGACCTCCCGCCGCACGGCGAGGCCGAGCTGACGCTCCGCGTCACAGCCCTCCCCCACGGCGCCGCGCCCCCCGCCCCGGCCCCGGCCTGCCCGGCGGCCGCCGCGGCCGAAACGACGGCAGCGGCAGCCGCGTTCACCGGAACCGCCCCGCACCCGGCCGACTGGCCGGAACTGGCCCGTGCCTGCGCCCGCGGGCTCGCCGATCTCGCGGTGCTCCGCACCACGGCCACCGGCCCGGACGGCGAGGAAGTGCAACCCCCCGCGGCCGGAGTCCCGTGGTTCCTCACCCTCTTCGGCCGCGACGCCCTGCTGACCTCGTTCTTCGCCCTGCCGTACCACCCGGACACGGCCGCCGCCACACTTGCCGCGCTCGCCGCGACCCAGGCGACGGAGACGGACCCGGCACGCGTCGCGGAACCCGGCAAGATCGTGCACGAGATCCGTCACGGCGAACTGGCGCACTTCGGCCAGGTGCCGTACGGCCGCTACTACGGCTCGGTGGACAGCACCCCGCTGTTCCTGGTGCTGCTGGACGCGCACGCCCGGCAGACCGGCGACCCGGCCCTCGCCCGGCGGCTGGAGCGCCATGCCCGTGCCGCCGCGGGCTGGATCCTCCGGCACCTGGACGACGGGGGCCATCTCGTCTACCGGGCCGACAGCGAGGGCCTCGCCAACCAGAACTGGAAGGACTCCCCCGGCGCGATCTGCGACACCGGTGGCCGTCAGGCCCGGGGCGCGATCGCGGTCGCCGAGGCGCAGGGCTACGCCTACGACGCCCTGCTGCGCACCGCCCGGCTGGCTCGCGCCGTCTGGTCGGACCCGGCGTACGCGGACCGGCTGGACGCGGCCGCACACGCCCTGCGGGCCCGCTTCCACCAGGACTTCTTCCCGCCCGGCCAGGACTTCCCGGCACTCGCCGTGGACGGCACGGGCCGCCCGGCCGACGCACTGGCCTCGGACGCCGGGCACCTGCTGTGGTCGGGCCTGCTCGACCGGGAACGCGGCCGCGCGGTCGGCCGACGGCTGCTGGAACCGGACTTCTTCTCCGGCTGGGGCGTACGCACCCTCGCCGCGGGCCAGGCGGCGTACCACCCGCTGTCGTACCACCGGGGCGGCATCTGGCCGCACGACAACGCCGTGATCGCGCTCGGCCTCGCCCGCTACGGGCTGCACGAGGAGGTCCGCACCCTGGCCCGCGCCCTGGTCGACACCGCCGCGCACCACGACTGGCGCCTCCCGGAGGTCCTGGCCGGCTACGGCAGGGACGCCCACCCGTCCCCGGTCCCGTACCCCCACGCCTGCTCTCCCCAGGCCTGGGCGGCCGCAACCCCACTGGCACTGCTCACGGCCCTGCGAACGCCCCCGGACGAGCACCCGCCACCCCCGAACCGGAACCCCGAACCCCCGGCCCCCGGACTGTGAACCCGACCCGGGCCCCTCGACGGACGAACGCGGCAACCGAGCAACGGCGGGAGGGGACGGGACCACAGGACGGGTGCCAGCGCCCCGACAGGCCCCTCGGTGAACGAGAGCCGCAGCCGAGGGCCGGGGGACAGCGAACCGCCCCCGGCCCCGGGCCCCTCGATGGACACGCCACAGCCGAACCACGGCAGGCGTAGACGGGACAGGACGGGGGACGAGCGAACCACCCCCGGACCCCGAACCCCGGCCGACGAGCGCCGCAGCCGAGCAACGGCGGGAGGGGACAGGCCCGCAAGGAAGAACAGCGAACCGCCCCCAGCCCCGGGCCCCTCGATGGACACGCCACAGCCGAACCACGGCAGGCGTAGACGGGACAGGACGGGGGACGAGCGAACCACCCCCGGACCCCGAACCCCCGGCCGACGAGCACCGCAGCCGAGCGACGGCGGGAGGGGACGGGTCCGCAGGGAGGGGGGTCCTCCACGCTTACGTGTATTTGTGGCCGCCACCACGGGTGCAGCCCTCCGATACCGGTTCACGCGGCCGTAAATATGCGGTGGAGGACCCCCCTCCCGGAGGGCCCGGCCCCGGCACCCACACCGAACCGGCTACCGGCTCACCCGACCCCGCCCGCCGATTCCACACCCGCGCACGCACTCACGCACACCCGCACCCGGGAAGGCACGCAGACCCACGCACCCGGTGGCCCTCAAGCACCCGGGCAACCACCGCACCCGGTGCCCCAAGCACCCGCACACCGACGCACCCGGTGCCACCCAAGCACCCAGCAACCCGCGCACCCGGCCCACCCGCACACCCCACGCAACCCGCGCACCCGGTGCCACCCGCACACCCGCACACCCGCACACCCGCACAAGCGGACCCCTTCGGCTAACCGCCCGAGGTGTCCAGCTCCGCGTCCGCCCCCAGCCCCGCACAGTCCTGCGGATCGTCCAGCCAGCCCTCGGGCAGCACCACACGGTCGCGCCCGGAGGTCCGGCCGCGCGGACCGTCCGCCCCCGCCGGCCAGGGCTGGTCCCCGTCCAGCGCGCCGAGCAGCTCGTCCAGTTCGGCCAGTGACGAGGAGACCGCGAGCCGCCTGCGCATCTCGGAACCGACCGAGAAGCCCTTGGTGTACCAGGCGATGTGCTTGCGGAAGTCGACGACCCCGCGCGCCTCGTCCTCCAGCCACTCCCCCAGCAGCTCGGCGTGGCGCCGCATCACGGCCGCGACCTCGCGGAAGGTGGGCGCGGCCGGGGCGCCCGTGCCCTCGAAGGCGGCGGCCAGGTCGCCGAACAGCCACGGCCGGCCCAGGCAGCCGCGGCCGACCACGACTCCGTCGCAGCCGGTCTCCCGCACCATCCGCACCGCGTCCTCGGCCGACCAGATGTCGCCGTTGCCCAGCACGGGGATCTCGGGGACGGCTTCCCTGAGCCGTGCGATGGCGTCCCAGTCGGCCGTGCCCCCGTAGTGCTGCGCCGCCGTCCGCCCGTGCAGGGCGATCGCGGTGACGCCTTCCTCCACGGCGATCCGGCCCGCGTCGAGGTAGGTGAGGTGGTCGTCGTCGATGCCCTTGCGCATCTTCATGGTGACCGGCAGCGCGCCGGCTCCCGAGACGGCCTCCCGCAGGATGGCCCGCAGCAGCGGCCTCTTGTACGGCAGGGCGGAGCCGCCGCCCTTGCGCGTGACCTTGGGCACCGGGCAGCCGAAGTTGAGGTCGATGTGGTCGGCCAGGTCCTCGTCGGCGATCATGCGGACGGCCTTGCCGACGGTCGCCGGGTCGACTCCGTAGAGCTGGATCGAGCGGGGTTTTTCGCGCGCGTCGAAGTGGACCAGCCGCATCGTCTTGGCGTCCCGCTCGACGAGCGCCCGGGTGGTGATCATCTCGCTGACGAAGAGCCCCTTGCGGACGGCCGGGGCGGCGCCCGGCGAGCCCGGCGGGTTCGCCGCATCGGGCACATCCGACGCGCCCGGCGGGTCCGCCGCGGCCACATCCGGCGCGCCCGGCACCGCGGCCGCACCGGGCGCCGCCGGGACATCCGGCGCCCGGCCGCCGAAGCCCCGCACACCGTCGGCGAACTCCCGGCACAGGGTGCGGAAGGGCGCGTTGGTGATCCCGGCCATCGGGGCCAGCACCACGGGCGGCCACACGGCGTGCGGGCCGATCTGCAACTGCGTCATGGGGACGTGCTTCCTCGGTTCGATAGGGGGGACCGTCAACACCGTACGACGACGGACGCCGCAGCCCGCACGACGGACGCCGCAGTCCGTCCGCGGGCACCGCGGTCCGCCCGGCGGACGGGGACGGCGCGCCACGAACGCCCGGGCCCGACGCGCGAGCGCCCCGGCCCGACGGCGGACAGCCGACCGACGCCCGACGGACAACCGAACAACCGAAAACCGGCAGCAGACAGCGGACGGCAGCCAACGGACGGCGAAACAGTCGACAACGGCCGGACGACAACGGACAACCTCCCCATTGTCCCGCACCCCCGCCCGCCCCCGCACCCCGATAGTTGTACCGCTCAACCATGTCCGGGCCGAGCCACCGACACCGGCTGCCGGTGCCGGTGATCTGCCGCACCAACCTGCTGATCGTCAGCCTCGACAACACTGCGCTGAACGTGCCGCTGCCCGCCGTGCGCCGGGAGCCGGACGCCTCCGTCCCCCGCACGCAGTGGCCGGGGACGGCACTGCACCCCGCACCGGGCCCCGCTCCGGACACGGAACCGAACCCGCACCTACGGCACCGGACACCACGCCGACCGCACCGACACCGCGCCCGCCCCACCGAGCGCCTCACCGAATCCACGCGCCGGACACCACACCCACCCCACCGAGCGCCCACAGACGGCCGCACCAGACGGCGCCCCCACCGAGCGCCCCCCAGGCCGCCGCACCAGGCGCCCCGCCGAACCCCCCACCGAACCCCACCGGACACCGCTCAGTCCGCAGCGCCGCCGCCCACCAGTGCGTGCAGGCGGTGCAGCCGCTCGGCCGACTCGGGGTCGGCCGGTACGTAGGTGATCATGCGGGTCCCGGCCCGAGGTCCGGCCCACAGAGCCGTGTGCTCCAGGTGCAGCAGCCCGACCCGCCGGCTGCGGAAACGCTTGGTCCGGTTGCCCGCCTGGAGCACCTCGTGCCGCTCCCAGATCTCGCGGAACTCCGCCGACTGCTTCAGCCGCCCCAGCAGATGCTTCCAGGCCGGCTCGGCGATGTGCTCGGCCATCGCGGCGCGGAACTTGGCGGCCATGGCGCGCACGGCCTCGTCCCGGTCGACGAGGGCGGCGGCCCACTCGGCGTTGTTGAACGCCAGCCACATGCAGTTGCGTTCCTCGTACGGCAGCGCGTCGAGGTCGCACAACAGCTGCCCGTAGGTCCGGTTGTAGGCGAGGATGTCGTACCGGGCGTTCTGCACGGAGGCCGGGAACGGCTCGAGCTGGCGCAGCATCGCCCGTACGCCCTCGGTGACCCCCGTGCAGTCCTTGCCGGGCGCCGGGTCGGCCGCGCCGCCGAGCACGAACAGATGGGCGCGCTCGTTCGGGTCGAGCTGGAGCGCGCGGGCGATCGCGTCGAGAACCTGGGCGGACACATGGATGTCCCTCGCCTGTTCGAGCCACGTGTACCACGTGACCCCGACCGCGGCGAGGTCGGCCACCTCCTCGCGGCGCAGGCCCGGGGTGCGCCTGCGGGGGCCGCGGACGAGGCCCGCCTGTTCCGGCGCGATGCGCTCCCGGCGGCTGCGCAGGAACGCGGCGAGCTCGCGGCGCCGGGTCTCGCTCCCGGCGGGCGGCGCGGACGGCGCCGGCGCGGCACCCGCTGTGCTGGTGAGGCTCATGCCTCCCAGTGTGCTGCCGCCCGCAGCCGGTTGCCAGGTGGTGCCGATACCAGGATCAGCACGCTCTGGTACCCGTCTCGCGGTGCGGGGATCGTCGGCCGGGTGAGTGAACACATGACAGCCACCACCCCGACCGCGCCTCCGTCCGCCCGCCCCGGAACCGCACCGCCTCCGCCCGCCCGCCCCGAGGCCGCACCATCTCCGTCCGCCCGCCCCGGGGCCACACCGCCTCCGTCCGCCGGGCCCGAGGCCGCCCGGCCTCCGTCCGCCCGCCCCGGAACCGCACCGTTTCCGCGCTCCCGGGCCGAGGTGCGCCCCCGGGTGCTCCGGCCCGGCGGCACACCGGCCGGCCCGGGCAGTGGTGACCGTCCCGGCAGCAGCAGCGCCAGCGACAGCAGCGGCGGCGACAGCAGCGGTCACGGCGGCGGCCCGGCGCTGTCCGCCGCCGGGCTGGTCACCGTGCTGCTCGGTGCCGCCCTGCCGCTGATCGACTTCTTCATCGTCAACATCGCCCTGCCCGCCGTCGACCGCGACCTGCACGCGGGCCCCGCGCTGCTGGAGCTGGTGGTGGCGGGCTACGGGGTCGCCTACGCCGTGCTTCTGGTGCTCGGCGGCCGGCTCGGTGACACGTACGGGCGGCGCCGGCTGTTCCTCACCGGGACGGTTGCCTTCGGCCTGGCCTCGCTGGCCTGCGGACTGGCGCCGGACGCCCGGACCCTGGTGGCCGCCCGGATCGTGCAGGGCGCCGCCGCCGCGCTGATGCTGCCGCAGGTGCTGGCGACGATCCACGCGGGCACCGCCGGCAGGCGCCGGGCACGGGCGCTCGGGCTGTACGGGGCGACGGGCGGACTGGCGATGATCGTCGGGCAGTTGCTCGGCGGGGTGCTGGTGGCGGCGGATGTGGCGGGCACCGGCTGGCGGTCGGTGTTCCTGGTCAACGTCCCGGTGGTGCTCGTCGGCCTGGTGCTCGCCGTCCGCACCGTCCCCGAGTCCCGGGCCGAGCGGCCCGCCCCCGTCGACGTACCGGGGACGCTGCTGCTGGCGCTGGCCCTGGTCGCCCTGCTGGTGCCGCTCACCGAGGGGCGGGCCGCCGGGTGGCCGCTGTGGACCTGGCCGGTGCTGGCGGCCGCCCCGCTCGCGGCGGCCGCGTTCCTCGCGGTCGAGCGGCGGGCCGAGCGGCGGGGCCGGGAACCGCTGCTGCCGCCGAGCCTGTTCGCGCTGCCCGGACTGCGCCGCGGCCTGGGGCTGGTGCTGCCGCTCTCGATCGGCTTCGGCGGGTTCATGTTCGTGCTGGCCGTGGCGTTCCAGCAGGGCCTGCGGTACGGCCCGGTCGAGGCGGGGGCGGCGCTGGCCCCGGCGGCGCTGACGTTCTTCGCCGCCTCGCTGGCCGGGCCGCGGCTGGTCGGCCGGTACGGCAGCCGGGTCGTGACCGCGGGCGCCCTGACCCAGGGGGCGGGCCTGGCGCTGCTGCTGACGACCGTGGTGCGGGACTGGCCGCACATCGGCTTCACGGCGCTGCTGCCCGGCACGATGGTGATCGGGTTCGGGCAGGGGCTGCAACTGCCGGTGCTGTTCCGCATCGTGCTGGGCGACGTGCCGCCGGAGCGGGCCGGGGTGGGCAGCGGCGTGCTGATCACCACCCAGCAGGCCGCCCTCACCCTGGGGGTGGCGACGCTCGGCTCCCTCTTCCTCTCGCTGGCGGGGCCGCTGGGGATGCGGGACGCGCTGGCGGTCACGCTCTCCGTACAGCTGACGCTGGTGGCGGGCACCTGTCTGCTGAGCCTGCGGTTGCCGCGGACCGTGGGCTGACCGGCGCGGGCGGAACCGCCGCTGCCCGGTGCCCCGCGCGAAGCGGGCACCGGGCAGCGGCGGTCGGTCGTCCGGGGCGGGCCCGGGGCGGGTCAGCAGCCGATCAGCCGGCCGCCCAGGTAGGACTGGATCTGGTCCAGCGACACGCGCTCCTGCTTCATGGTGTCGCGCTCGCGCACGGTCACGGCGTTGTCGTCGAGGGTGTCGAAGTCGACGGTCACGCAGAACGGGGTGCCGATCTCGTCCTGGCGGCGGTAGCGGCGGCCGATGGCGCCCGCGTCGTCGAACTCGATGTTCCAGTGCTTGCGCAGGTCGGCGGCGAGGCCCTTGGCCTTCGGCGACAGCTCCGGGTTGCGGGACAGCGGCAGCACGGCGGCCTTGACCGGCGCGAGCCGCGGGTCGAGCCGCATGACGGTCCGCTTCTCCAGTTTGCCCTTGGCGTTGGGCGCCTCGTCCTCGAGGTAGGCGTCGAGCATGAAGGCCAGCATGGCGCGGTTGAGCCCGGCCGCCGGCTCGATGACGTACGGCGTCCAGCGCTCGCCGGCCTCCTGGTCGAAGTACGACAGGTCCTGGCCGGAGGCCTTGGAGTGCGCGGAGAGGTCGAAGTCGGTGCGGTTGGCGACGCCTTCGAGCTCGGAGAACTCACTGCCGCCGAAGTTGAAGCGGTACTCGATGTCGGCGGTGCGCTTGGAGTAGTGGGAGAGCTTCTCCTGCGGGTGGTCGTACCAGCGGATGTTCTCCTCCTGGATACCGAGGTCCCGGTACCAGTTCCAGCGCTGCTCCATCCAGTACTCGTGCCAGGTCTCGTCCTCGCCGGGCTTGACGAAGAACTCCATCTCCATCTGCTCGAACTCGCGGGTGCGGAAGATGAAGTTGCCGGGGGTGATCTCGTTCCGGAAGGACTTGCCGATCTGCGCGATGCCGAACGGCGGCTTCTTCCGCGAGGTCTGCTGGACGGCGGCGAAGTTGGTGAAGATGCCCTGAGCGGTCTCGGGCCGCAGGTAGGCGACGGAGCCGGAGTCCTGGGTCGGGCCGAGGTGCGTGGCGAGCAGGCCGGAGAACTGCTTGGGCTCGGTGAAGCCGCCCTTGTTGCCGCAGTGCGGGCAGTTCAGGTCGGCGAGGCCGTTCTCCGGGGGCCGGCCGTGCTTGGCCTCGTACGCCTCCTCCAGGTGGTCCGCGCGGAACCGCTTGTGGCAGGAGGTGCACTCGGTCAGCGGGTCGGTGAAGGTGGCGACGTGGCCGGAGGCCTCCCAGACCTCGCGGGCGAGGATCACCGACGAGTCGAGACCGACCACGTCGTCGCGCGAGGTGACCATGGAGCGCCACCACTGGCGCTTGATGTTCTCCTTGAGCTCCACACCGAGCGGCCCGTAGTCCCAGGCGGCGCGCTGACCGCCGTAGATCTCACTGCACGGGTAGACGAAGCCACGGCGCTTGCTCAGGCTGACGATGGTGTCGATCTTGTCGGCGGCCACGGTGCTCTCTTCATACGACGACGAAACGGACAGGGGCGGCGCGCGGCGCCTCCGTGCGGGGTGGCGGTCGGGAGACGGGCGGGCGAATTGCCTCAGGCTACCGGCGGCCGGTACCCGCGGACCAATTGGTACCCGCGATGGGGGCAGGTCCGGGCTTTGTTGACAACCGTTTCCAGTTTAGTTGAAAATGACTGTCATGAACGTACGCCGCAGCCGCTCCGCAGACCGCCGCTCCCCCTCCCGGATATCCCGCCCGGACCGGCCACACCGGTCCGGGCGCATACGCGCTGCGGCCGCGGCTGCCGGGACCGCGGCGCTCATCGCGCCGCTCGCGGCCTGCTCCACCGGCGCCTCGGGCGCCGGTGACGGCAAGGTGGACGTGGTGGCCTCCTTCTACCCGATGGAGTTCCTGGCCGAGAGGATAGGCGGCGAGCACGTCTCCGTCACCGCGCTCACCGAGCCCGGCGTCGAGCCGCACGACCTGGAGATCACCCCGCAGCAGACCGGGGCGCTCGGCGAGGCCGACGTGGCCTTCTATCTGAAGGGCCTCCAGCCCGCCGTCGACGAGGCCGTCGAGCAGTCCGGCGTGGGCACCGCCGTCGACGCCGCGACCCTCACCGGCGCGGAGAGCCACGGGGCCGGCGAGAACCACGAGCACGAGCACGCCGAGGAGCACTCCGGCGAGCACGGCCACGCCGAGGAGCAGGGCCACGCCGAGGAGCACGGGCACGCCGAAGAACACTCCGCGGAGCACTCCGAGGAGCACAGCGCCTCCCCCGACGAGCACGGGCGCGCCGCCGACGACGGCCACCACCACGAGGGCGGCGACCCGCACCTCTGGCTCGACCCCGTCGCGTACGCCGAGATCGCCGAGGGATTCGGCAAGGCCCTCGAGAAGGCCGACCCCGACCACGCCGCCGACTACGCGAAGAACACCGAAACCCTGGTGGGACAGCTGAAGAAGCTGGACCAGGACTTCGAGAAGGGCCTGCGGGACCGCAGCACCGACACGTTCATCACCACGCACGCCGCCTTCGGGCACCTCGCCGAGCGCTACGGCCTGCGCCAGGAAGCCGTCAACGGCGTCAGCCCCGAGGCGGACCCCAGCCCCGCGCGGATCAAGGAACTGCACGAGATCGCGGAGCAGGAGAAGGTCTCGACCGTCTTCTTCGAGACGCTCGTCAGCGACGCCACCGCCAAGACCCTGGCCGCCGACACCGGTCTGAAGACCGATGTGCTCGATCCCCTGGAGGGCATCACCGAGAAGTCGGCCGGGAAGAACTACCTCGAGGTCATGCGGGCCAATCTGTCGGCCCTGCGCGAGGCCCTCGGCGCGGCATGACCCCCGGCACCACCCCCCGGCCGCCGCGTCCGTCCGCCGGCGCCCCGCTCCCCCACCGCCCCGGAAGGCAGCCCATGGCCGCAGAGCCCGTTGTTTCCCTGCGCGAGGCGACCGCCTCGCTCGGCGCCCGTGCCGTGCTGCGCGGGGTCGGCCTGACCGTCGGCCGCGGCGAGGTCGTCGCGCTGCTCGGCGCCAACGGCTCGGGCAAGTCCACCACCGTGCGGGCCGTGGTCGGCCAGGTACCGCTGACCGGCGGCTCCCTGGAGCTGTTCGGCACCCCGCTGCGCCGGTTCCGCGACTGGTCCCGCGTCGGCTACGTGCCGCAGCGCTCCGGCGCCACCGGCGGGGTGCCCGCGACCGTGCGCGAGGTCGTCGCCTCGGGGCGGCTGTCGCGCACCGGACTGGGCCGCGCCCGCAAGGCCGACCGGGCCGCCGTCGACCGCGCCCTGGAGCTGACCGGGCTGGCGGGCCGCGCCCGGGACTCGGTCGAGGCGCTGTCCGGGGGCCAGCAGCAGCGGGTGCTCATCTCCCGGGCGCTGGCCGCCGAGCCGGAACTGCTGATCATGGACGAGCCGATGGCGGGCGTGGACACCGGCCACCAGCGCGTCCTCGCCGACACGCTGCGCGAGCAGGTCGCGGACGGCGTCTCCGTACTGCTGGTGCTGCACGAACTGGGCCCGCTGGAGCCGCTGATCGACCGGACCGTCGTCCTCCGCGACGGCCTCGTCGTGTACGACGGCCCGCCGCCCGGCCAGGACGGCGGAGACGGCCACGGCTCCAACGACGGCTGCCACCCGCACGACACCACCCCCGACACGACGATCCGGACCGGGCTGCTGACCTGATGGAACTCCTGACCTTCCCCTTCATGCAGCGGGCCCTGATCGCCGCCGCCCTCGTCGGCATCACGGCGCCCGCGATCGGCATCTACCTGGTCCAGCGCCGCCAGGCGATCATGGGCGACGGCATCGGGCACGTCGCGATGACCGGTGTCGCCCTCGGCTTCCTGCTCCAGACCGGGCCGATCTGGACGGCCACCGTCGTCGCCGTGCTGGGCGCGGTCGGCATGGAGCTGATCCGCTCGCGCGGCAGGACCAGCGGCGACGTCGCCCTGGCCCTGTTGTTCTACGGCGGCATGGCCGGCGGCGTCATGATCATCAACCTGGCCGAGGGCGGCTCGACGGCCAATCTCTCCAGCTATCTCTTCGGCTCCATCACCACCGTCGCCGACGGGGACGTCGTGGCCGTCTGCCTGCTGGCCGCCTTCGTGGTCTCCGTGACCCTGGGGCTGCGCCGCCAGCTGTTCGCGGTCTGCCAGGACGAGGAGTTCGCCCGTGTCGCCGGGCTGCCCGTACGACTGCTGAACCTGCTGCTCGCGGTCACCGCCGCCGTCACCGTCACCGTCGCCATGCGGATCGTCGGCCTGCTGCTCGTCAGCGCGATGATGGTCATCCCGGTCGCCGCCGCCCAGCGGGTCACCCGCGGGTTCGCCGCCACGCTGGCGCTCGCCGTCGGCATCGGCGTCACCGTGTGCCTGGCCGGCACCGTGACCACGTACTACGTCGACGCCCCGTCCGGCGCCGCGATCGTGCTGCTCGCCATCGCCGTCTTCCTCGTCCTCGCGGCCGCCGCCGCGCCCCTGGCCCGGTCACGCGCCCGGAGAGCGGCGGCCGAGACGGACCCGGGCGGCCCGAAGGTGCCGGCCGGCCGGCGCGCGAGCGACGGCCTGACCGTGTGAACCGCCCGCGCCGGACGCGCGGACTGGCACAATGGCCAGTCGTACGTGAGGCGGGGCGACGATGAGGAGGCAACAGTGGCTACCGCTGGGAGCAACGGGACGGCCGCGGCCCCGGTGCGCGGCCGGTCCACCCGGCAGCGCGCGGCAGTGGCGGCGGCCCTGAACGACGTCGAGGAGTTCCGCAGCGCGCAGGAACTGCACGACATGCTCAAGCACCGCGGTGACTCGGTCGGCCTGACCACGGTCTACCGCACGCTCCAGTCCCTCGCCGACGCCGGTGAGGTCGACGTGCTCCGCACGGACGAGGGCGAGGCGGTCTACCGCCGGTGCAGCACCGACGACCACCACCACCACCTGGTCTGCCGCGGCTGCGGCAAGGCCGTCGAGGTGGAGGGTCCCGCCGTCGAGAAGTGGGCCGACCAGATCGCCGACGAGCACGGTTTCGTCGACGTCGCCCACACCATCGAGATCTTCGGCACCTGCGGCGACTGCGCGCGGGCGGCCGGCGCTCCGGCCGGCGGCTGACGGCCCGGCCCGGCAACGGGCACACCTCCGCGCGGGCCCCGGCAGC
>NZ_WHPN01000423.1:28584-32682 GCF_009735685.1 Streptomyces lycii
CCCGCGCGGACGTCTCACTCCCCGGCGGCCGCCTGCCCGGAACCGCCGTCGTTCGGCAGCGCACCGCCGAAGCGCCGGTCCCGCCGGGCGTACTCCAGACAGGCCCGCCACAGGTCCCGGCGGTCGAAGTCCGGCCACAGCACGTCCTGGAAGACCATCTCGGCGTACGCGCTCTGCCAGATCAGGTAGTTGGAGGTGCGCTGCTCCCCGGACGGGCGGACGAAAAGGTCCACATCGGGCATGTCGGGGAAGTACAGGTACTTGGCGACGGTCTTCTCGGTGACCTTCGACGGGTCCAGCCGGCCCGCCCTGACGTCCGCGGCGATCGCGGCGGCGGCGTCGGCGATCTCGGCCCGGCCGCCGTAGTTGACGCAGAAGTAGAGCGTCATGGCGTCGTTGTCCTTGGTCTGCTCCTCCGCGACCTGGAGTTCCTGCACCACCGACTTCCACAGCTTGGGCATCCGGCCCGCCCAGCGGATACGGATGCCCAGGGCGTCCATCTCGTCGCGGCGGCGGCGGATGACGTCCCGGTTGAAGTTCATCAGGAAGCGCACCTCGTCGGGCGAGCGCTTCCAGTTCTCGGTCGAGAAGGCGTACAGGGAGAGGTTCTTCACGCCCATCTCCAGGCAGCCCTTGAGGACGTCCAGGACGACCCCCTCGCCGACCTTGTGCCCCTCGGTGCGCGGCAGGCCGCGCTGCTTCGCCCAGCGGCCGTTGCCGTCCATGACGACCGCCACGTGCCTGGGCACCAGATCGGCCGGGATCCTCGGCGGGCGCGCACCGCTGGGGTGCGGCTCCGGTGTCAGATACTCCCGGCGGGTACGGCCCAGAATGCCGCGTCGTGCCATGCGGTCCACGTCTCCTATTTCTCCACGTACCTCAGTGAACGCAGTCCGCGCTCCAGATGCCACTGCAGATAGGCGGCCACCAGCCCGCTGCCCTCCCTGGCGTGCCGCGCCTCGCAGGCGTCGGCCGTCTCCCAGTCGCCGGTCAGCAGCGCGCCGAGCAGCAGCAGCGCCTCGGACGACGGTACGACGCTGCCGGGCACCCGGCAGTCGGCGCACACGACACCGCCCGCCGAGACCGAGAAGAACCGGTTCGGCCCGGGCAGCCCGCACTTCGCGCAGTCGGCGAAGCTCGGGGCGTAGCCACCCACGGCGAGCGAGCGGAGCAGGAAGGCGTCGAGCACCAGCCGCGCCTCGTGCGCGCCGCTCGCCAGCGTACGCAGGCCGCCCACCAGCAGCAGATACTGCTGCACGGCGGGCTCGCCCTCGTGGTCGGTGAAGCGCTCGGCGGTCTCCAGCATCGCGGTCCCGGCCGTGTACCGGTCGTAGTCCGCGACGATCGAGGAACCGTACGGAGCGATCGTCTCGCTCTGGGTGCACAGCGGCAGGCCGCGCCCGACCAGCTCGCTGCCACGGGCGAAGAACTGCACGTCGACATGGGAGAACGGCTCCAGCCGCGCCCCGAACTTCGACTTGGTCCGCCGCACCCCGCGCGCCACGGCCCGAACCCGGCCGTGGCCGCGGGTGAGCAGGGTGATGATCCGGTCCGCCTCACCCAGCTTCTGGGTGCGCAGCACGATGCCGTCGTCGCGGAACAGACTCATGCGGGCCATTGTCCCGTACGCGCCGGGCGTGCGGGGGCCCGGCCCCGGGAGCGGTCAGGAGGGGGTTCGCGCGGCGGCGGCGAGCAGCCGCTCGACGTCCTCGTGCCGGATCATGAGGGCCGCGCCCACGGCGGCCAGTGCCTCCCGCTCGGCGGGGCGGTACGGCCCGTCGGCGAGGGCGATGCGGGCGCCCTGCACGAGGATGCCCTCCCGGCCGGCCGGGGCGAGGTGCGGCGCCAGCGGGTCGAGGGCCTCGTGCAGCTCTATCGTCAGCGCGGTGCCGCTGCCCTCCTGGAAGTCCTCGGCCCAGCCGGGGAGCCGCCCGGTGTCCGCGGCCAGCGCCTCGACGAGGGCCAGCAGCTGCGTCTCGGTGCAGTCGGTGAAACCGGCGGCGCGCACCGCGCAGACCGCTGTCTCCAGGGCGGGGCGGGCGTCGGCGCCGCCCGCCGCGAGGACCGCGAGGGCCACGGTGTGCACGGCGTCCCGGAGCATCGCGGAGAACCGGGTCGTGGTGGGGTGGTCGAGCGTCTCGGGCCCGAAGTGGCCGTGGCAGGACGAGCATTCGACGACGGGGCCCGCGGTGCCGCGCGACAGGACCGGGACGCCGAGGACGGTGAGCCTGCGGTGGCCGGTGCGGCGGCGGTAGTTGCGGTCACCGCCGCAGCCGGGGCAGAAGAACTCGCCGTCGCCGACCGTGTGCCACGTCGTGCACACTCCCCAACCGCGCATCCTCGCGCACCTCCGGCGATTCGGCCCAGAAACATTCCGGCACGGCCCGCCGCCGAGGAGTAACGCTGCGGCAACGGTGCCGTGTGGACGTGATGTTAGCCACAGTTGCGAGTCGGCGTCAGCACCTCGTACGGAAGACAGCCCGGCCGGGGGCCCGTCGGCGGCACCGGTCCGCGCTCCGCCGGCGTCCGCCGGGGCGGGGCGCCACGGCCCGGACTACCGCGGAAGCAACCGTTCCGCCGTGGGGTCCGGCGGCGGCCGGAGGGCGCCGCGGCCGGGCCCGGGCGGCCCGTCCTGGAGTGCGCGCGGCGGGTGCCCGGCTCGGCGGGGAGGTGCGGATTCCGGCCGCGGTGCGGCATCGGCACCCTGCCCCACCAGCACGAATGTCTCCGGCCGAACAGCATGTGAGAGCGGGGAACACGCTTTGTATCCCCTTCATCGCTCAGCGGGTCTAGTATCGGGGCACGTCGCCACTGGCATAGTCGGCGGTCGGGCCGGGATCGACCACCCGTCCCCTCCCCGCCGTGCCGTCGTCTGTCCGGAGCCGCCCGCATGGCCAGGCAATCCGTTGCGGAGGAACGCCCCCACATGACCCCAGGACGCCGGAGCAGGGACCCGCTCTCGCGGATACCTCGATCCCGGCGCCGGGCCCGCCGCTCGGCCGGTCTCCGCTCAACCGCCCCCCGGCACACCGGAGGAGGCACCCCGCGGCGGCGCCTCCCGCATCTCGTGATCCCTCCCTCCGGCCGTCCCCCGTCGGGGCGGAACCGCACCCCGGCCACGGCCCCGGGCGGGCGGAGGCGGTTAGTTGCCGCGTTATGCCTCCGGCTCACCACCGGGACCGCGTACGCCCCCTCCCCGGGCCACCGGCACCCCGCCGGGGCCGCCCACGACCGTTCACCCGGCCGGCTCACCACCGGCGCTCCGTACCACCGCTCACACCTCCGGCCCGGCGCCGGGACTCCGTACCACCGTTCACACCTCCGGCTCACCGGCGGGACTCCGTACCACCGTTCACCCGCCGGGACCTGCTACGGCCGTTCACCCGCCGGGACCTCCTACGGCTGTTCGCCCGCCCGGCACACCGGCGGGTTCCCGTGTGACCACCCGGGCCGCGGGCTCCCCGCCGGGGCCGGGCAGGACCGTCTTCCCGGCCACCGGTCCGCGGCCCGCCGCGCGTCCCATTCCCGCCCCCGCCCCCGACACCGCTCTGCCCCGGGCCGCGGCCCCTCCCCGCAGCGCGCGGTCGCCGGCCGGCGGGTGAACGGGGAGCGCCCATGAGGACGTTCACCCCGACCGCCGCCGTGCCCGCCTCCGGCCTCCCTCCGGGTACGGCGACCGAACCGCTCGCGCCCGCCGCCGTACGGCTCTTCGCCGTTCGGTCCGGTGACGTCCGGTCCTTCCCCGTCCGGTCCGGTGACGTCCGACCAGACCCCGCACAGCCCGGTGACGTCCGGCCGGTCCGCGTACGGCCCGGCGGCATACGGCCCGTTCCCGCACGGCCCGGCGAAGCCCGGCCCCTCCCCGTGCGGCCCGGCGCCGTACAGCCCGGCTGCCTCCGGTTCGGTGACGCACGCCCCGGTGACGTACCCCCGGGCCGCATACGACACGGTGACGTACGCCCCGTCGCCCCGGGCTCGTCCGGCCTCGGGTCGCGGCGGCCGCCGTCCTCTCCCGGCCGCCCGTGTCCCGGTCCTCCCCGCCGCCGCACCGGCCGCCCCGGACCCGCGGACCCTGTACGGACCTGCCCGTGCCGGGCC
>NZ_WHPN01000424.1 GCF_009735685.1 Streptomyces lycii
GACGGCCTGCCCCAGGACCTGCGTTCGGCCGTGCACGTCCGGGCGGGCCGGCTGCGCGTACGCCGGTACGAGGCGGACGGCAGACCGGACGACCTCGTCGCCGCCGCGGCCCTGTTCGACAAGGCGAGCCGTACCATCCCGCGCGACCAGGAGGGTTACAGCGACCTGATAGAGGAGTGGGGCGACGCGCTGCTGCGCCGGGCCCGGCTCCCCGACGGCGTGCGGCACGTCAACGACGCGGTGCGGGTCCTGCGGGACTGCCGCATGGAGACCGCGGAGGGCGACCCGCGGCTCCCCGGACGCCTGCTGACGCTGGGCCGCGCCCTGATACTGCGGCACCGCAACCGCCGCGACCGGGTCGATCTCCGCGAGGCCGAGTATCTGTTCGGACTCGCGGCCCAGTCGGCCGACGACCCGCTGCTGCGCGCGCAGGCGTGGCTCGAACTGGGCGGCGCGCACCGGGCCGCCTACCGCTACACCGGCCGCCCCGACAAGCTGGACCAGGCGGCCGACGCGTACCGGAAGGCGGCCGACGCCGCACGTACCGCAGGCGAACGCGCGCCGGGCTCCGGAGCGGCGGGCACCGGCGGCCGGGGCACCGGCCGTTACGACGGGCCGGAGGTGACCGAGGCCATGGTGGCGGCGGCACAGGCGCACCACTGGCGCGGCGTGGTCTACGAGGCGGCGGGACGGCCGAGAGCGGCCCGGGACGCGTACCGCGCGGCGGCGGAGGAATGGCGGCGGCTGCCGGACGGCGGCGGCGAGGCCGCGGAACACACGGCGGAGCGGCTGGCGGAACTCACCCCGTGAGCGGCAAGGACCCCGGGACGAAGGCGGGGCGGGACGCGAGGACGAGAAGGGGCGGGCCGGCGGAAGCGGGAAGGGACCGCGACCGGATGCCGGCGGCGGCCCATGGCGGACGGGCGAACGGGCGGCGGCCCACGGCCCGAGAGAAAGGCGGACACGGCACATGACCACGGAAGAGACACGGCCGGGCGGAACCGACGCGGCGCTCCCGGACCTGCTGGACCTGGACCTGTCCGAGCTGCGCACGGTGCGGCACCCGGTACTGGAGGAGGTGCTGGCGCAGCTGCGGGACCGGACGGCGGAGCCAACAGAGGCGCTCTGGAACTTCAACAGCTCCCTCTAGAACCGTTTTGCGGAAGCGGTACCGCACGGGACGCAGCAGCACCCGCTCGGCGAAGCGTTTCAGTCGTTCTCTCCGGTGAACCGGACATCGTTGATCTCCGGTGTTTGCCCCGGCACCGGAACAGGGAGACTCCGGCACGGACCGGCGACGGGGCCCGGACCGGCGAGTGGTGTGACATCGGGGGTGTCTCGGAGTGGTGCAACAGGCGACGAGGCTTGCCCGCGCAACGGATCCCGACCGCCCCGGCGGGCCGCCGGCGGTGCCGTTCCGGCAGTTCGTCCTCAAGGTGCACGGCCGCTGCAACCTCGCCTGCCGCTACTGCTATCTGTACGCCGGAGCCGACAGCGGCTGGCGCGACCGGCCCGCCGCCCCGGACGACCGGGTGCTCAGCCGCGCCGCCGACCGCATCGCCGAACACGCCGCCGCACACGGCCTGCCGGACATCGCGCTGGTCCTGCACGGCGGCGAGCCCCTCCTCACCGACCCCGCGCGGCTGGGCGCCGTGGTGGACCGGGTGAGGGCCGCCGTCGAGCCCGGCTGCACCGTGCACGCCACCGTGCAGACCAACGGCACGCTGCTCACCCGGGACCGGCTCGACGTCCTCGCCCGGCACCGCGTCCGCGTCGGCGTCAGCCTCGACGGCGGGCTGGCCGCCCACAACCGGGAGCGTGTCGACCACGCGGGCCGGCCCTCCTGGCCCGCCGCCGCGCGCGGGCTGCGGCTGCTCGCGGACCACTGGCCGGCCGGGTACGCGGGCATCCTGAGCGTCGTGGACCCGGGGACCGACCCGGTCGAGGTGTACGAGTCGCTGCTCGCCCTGCGCCCGCCCGCCGTCGACTTCCTGCTGCCGCACGGAAACCTTTCGGCGCCGCCGCCCGGGCTGCCGGCCCCGGCCTCGGCCCCCGTGCCGTACGGCGACTGGCTGTGCGCCGCGTTCGACCGCTGGTGGGAGGCCGGGAGACGGGACGTCCGGGTCCGGCTGTTCGAGGAGTGCATCGCGCTGCTGCTCGGCATACCCGCCGCCACCGAGTCCCTGGGGCTCCAGCCGTTCACCGCGGTGGTCGTCGAGACCGACGGCAGCATCGAGCAGGTGGACAGCCTGAAGTCCGCCTACGAGGGCGCCGCGGCCACCGGGCTCGACGTCCACCGGAACAGCTTCGACGAGGCCCTCGCCCACCCCGGAGTGGCCGCCCGGCACGCGGGCGAAGCCGCCCTCGCCGACAGCTGCCGGTCCTGCCCGCTGCTGCACGTCTGCGGCGGAGGGCAGTACCCGCACCGCTACGAGCGGGGCAGCGGCTTCCGCAACCCGTCCGTCTACTGCGCCGACCTGCAGCGGTTCATCCGTCATGTGGCGGACCGGCTGGCCGTCTCCCTGGGCCGTCGGGGCGGCCCAATACCCCGGGCGGCCCACGACGGGCCGCCGTGAACTCCGCGGTTCCCGACCGGCTGCTGGCCGGGCTCGGCCGTACCGAGAGCGGCCCGGAGGTGCTGCGCATGCTGGTGGAGGACCAGCACACGCGGCGGCTGCTGCTGTTCCGCGCGCTGCTCGACGCTGTCCGCGACGCACCGCGCGACGCCCTGCCGCAGCACGTGAGGGACCGGGTGCACCGGCACTGGAGCCTGTTGGAAGCCGCTGACGGTGCCGACCGGGCCACCGCCCGGAAGGTGCTCTTCTACCCTCTCGTCGGCCCGTGGCTGCACCGGTGTCTGCGCGGCCTGGCCGCGCTTTCCGAAAACGCCGGTGTGCCCGCCCGGGCCGGGACCCCGGAGGGCCGCACGGAACTGCTCCGCGAGCTGGGCCATCTCGGTTCGCTGGCCGTGGCGGCCGCAGCCCGCACCGGCGTGCCCTTCGCGCTGCAACTCCCGGTGCACGGCGGACGTCTCGGTCTGCCCACTCTGGGCGTACTGCGCTGCGGCAGCCCGGCCGTGGGGATCACGGGCCGTGGCGGGGACACCGGCCTGACCCTCACCCCGGCGCCCGGCCGGGAGACTCCCGCGGACGTACGGCCCTGGGAGCACGGTTCCTGGTGGTCACCGAACCCGCGTTGGATTCCGCTGCACCGGCTGCCCGGTGGTCCCGGTTCCGTACTGCTCGACGACCTCGACCCATTCCGCACGGCCGACAGCGGTCTCGACCGGCACGGCCTCGGCGCGACCGGCGCACTCACCCTGGAACAGCGCGCCGGGTGGGACGCGGTGTGGCGCGGAGTCCATGCCGAACTGCGGGTCGGAGGCGAGGGGCGGGCCCTGGAGGCGGAGCGGCTGCTCCACTGTTTGGTGCCACTGGTCCGTCCGCCGGGCGCCAGCCCGAGCACCGCAGGTGCCGCTCATTGCAGCGGGACCCGCAGAGAGGCCTTCGGCGCGGTGCTCAGCAGCGTGCCGGACACGCCCTCCGCGCTGGCGGCCACGCTCGTCCACGAGTTGCAGCACGCCAAGCTCGCCGCCCTCACCGACCGGGTGGTGCTGCACCGGGCGGACGGCCGCGCACGCTACTGGGCGCCCTGGCGGCCCGACCCGCGCCCCTTCGACGGGCTGCTGCAGGGCACGTACGCGCATCTGGGCCTCGCCGACTACTGGCACCGCTGCGCGCTGAGCACCACCGACGCGGCGCGCCGTGACGGTGCCTGGGCCGAGCACTCCCGGTGCCACGCACAGGTGAGCGCGACCCTGCCCGCTCTGCGCGGCTCCAGAAGTCTCACCCCGGCCGGACGCGCGCTCGTCGAGGGCATGGTCGCGCGTCATGCCGAACTACGGGAACGCCCCCCGCCCAAGGGGCATCTCGCACGGGCTGCGGCGTATGTGGAGACGGCCCGGACGATGTGGCGGCGGCAGCGGACAGGATGAGCCACACCGGGCGGAATGCCCGGTGTATGTTCCACCTGGCGGAGTCTGACGCCCCGCCAGGTCGATGGATGTACTGATGTACCGGTGAAGAACGAGGGAGACGGTCACATGGCCGCAGCGCGCAGGGCATCCGTGGGAGGGTCCGGCGGACCCGTCACGATCAGCTTCGCGGGCTTCAACCGCGCTTGGGCCGAGTGGATCGGCGACCGGCTCGAACGTCATGGCCACCGCGTGGCCTACCAGAGGTGGGACCCGCCGGTGGAATCCACACTCGAAGACGCCCTGCGCGATCTGATGCTTGCCGAAGGGCGCATCCTCATCGTGCTCAGCGACTGGTATTTCCAGCTCGGCCCACGCGGCCACGACGAGTGGAACGCCGCACTCCGCGAGGTTGTAGCCCCGAACACCGACCGGTTCGCGGCCGTCTCCGTCACCACATCCGCCCTGCCGATGGCCACGGCCGCACTGGGGGCCGCCGATCTGTGGGGTGTGGGCGCGCACGAGGCGGAACGCAGGCTGCTGGCCAGGCTCGGCACCCCCGCCCGGGAAGTCGGCCCCACGGACTCGCGTACCGGTCCGCGCTATCCGCAGGAGCAGCCCCGGGTGTGGGGCGGAGTACCTCGCCGCAACATCCGCTTCACCGGCCGTGAGCATTTCCTCGCCCGGATCTACGACCATCTCCAGGACGCGGAGCGGGGCGCTGCCGTCTGCACCCTGCTCGGGATGTCCGGGGTGGGCAAGACGCAGCTGGCCGCCGAGTACGTCTACCGCTTCGGATCCAACTACGACGTGGTGTGGTGGGTCCCGGCCGGCGAACGCGGCACGCTTCGCCAGAAGCTCGCAGAACTGGCGCCGGCTCTGGGGCTGGCCACCGGTCCCGAGTACGGCGAGCGACTGCGCTCGGCCCGCGACGCGCTGCGCCGCGGGGAGCCGTACAGTCGCTGGCTGCTGGTGCTGGACGGCGCCGATCAGCCGGAGAACGTGGCAGACCTGCTGCCGAGCGGCTCGGGACATGTGCTGATCACCTCGCAGAACCGCGAGTGGAGCGAGCACAACACGGTGATGCTGGAGATTCCCGTCTACGAGCGGGAGGAGAGCGTGGCCTTCGTCCGCCGCCGCGCGCCCCGCCTGGACCGGGTGGAGGCCGACCGGCTGGCCGAGGCGCTGGAGGACCTGCCGCTGCTCCTCGACCAGACCGCGGGCTGGCTGAACGACGCCGCCATGTCAGTGGACGAGTACATCGAACTCCTGGGCACCGGTGCCGAGTCCGCCGTCATGAGGGTCGCGGCGGACTTCCCGATGACCTTCCAGACGGCCTGGTCGATACTGCTGAACCGGCTCCGCGAGACCGTCCCGGAGTCGGTGGACCTGCTGCGGCTGTGCGCGTTCTTCGCGCCCGGCACGATCCCCGTCGACCTGCTCCGCGAGATCCCGGCCAAGGACCTGCCGGAGCAGCTCGTCGGCCTTGTCAACAACCCGGTGCGCTGGAACGCCGCCCTCGGCAAGCTCATCCAGTATTCAGTGGTACGGCTGGAATCGCACGACCCGGGCGACGACGCGGGAGCCCCCGGCGGCGAGACGCTCTACATGCACCGCATGGTGCACCAGGCGGTGCGCGACGGGATGCCGCAGGAGGATCGGGTGGAGTACTCCCGGGTGGTCCGGAGGGCGCTCGCCGCGGCGGACCCCGGCCGTCCCACCGACACCCGCCTGTGGCCGAGGTACTCCGAACTGGCCCCGCACTTGCGGACGGCGGACGTCCTGGAGAGCACCCACCCGGGCGTGCAGAACCTCGTGCTCAACTGCCTGCGCTACCTGTACTTCTGCGGTGAGTACAAAGCCGGCCTGGAACTGGCCGAGCGGGCTCGCGACGCCTGGCGCGAACTCCTGGGCCCGGTGCACCAGCGGTTCTGGGACATCAGCTATCACTACGCCAACCTGCTGCGCGCCACAGGCGACTACGCGGCCACCGAGGCCGTCGACCGGGCCGCTGTCGACCACCTCCGGGAGGAACGCGGGCAGCAGGACCTCGACCTGTTGCGCGCGGCCAGCGGACTGGCCGCGGATCTGCGCGGCCTCGCCCGCTTCGACGAGGCGCTGACGCTGTCCCGCACGATCCTCGACAGCTACACCGATCTGATCGGCGAGGACGACTCCCGCACGCTGAACGCGCAGAACAACCTGGCCGTCTCGCTCCGGCTGCTCGGCCGGTTCGGTGACGCGTTGCGGCTGGACCGCAAGACACTGGAGGCGCGCCGCGAGCTGCTCCGGCCCCGCCACACCTGGAGCCTGTTCTCCGAGATCGCCTACGGCACCGACCTGCGACTGCTGGGCCGATACGACGAGGCGGTCTCGCTGCTGGAACAGAGCGTCCGGGTGCACCGCGACGTCATGGGCGCCGACAACCCGCAGGCGATGCGCTGCGAGCACGCCCTCGCCATGGCCCGGTACCGCGCGGGTGACCGAGCCGCGGCAGGGGCGCTGCTCGCCAGCTGCCTCGAACGCTGTGAACGGGTGCTGGGAGAGAACGACCCCTTCACCCTCATCGCAGCCTCCAGCTACGCCGTCTTCTCCCGCGAGCACGGCAGCCTCGACCAGGCCCGGGAGCTGGGCGAGGCCGTCACCGGGCACTACCGGCGGCTGCTCGGTGACCGGCATCCGTACACCGTCGGGTCCACGGCCAACCACGGGCTGGTGCTGCGGGCTGCCGGTGAGCGGGACCAGTCGCACGACGTGCTGGAGCGGGCCCTCGACGGCATGACCCGCGCCGTCGGCCCCGACCATCCGTGGACGCTGGGCTGCGGGCTCAACGTGGCCGGCGCCCGCAATCTGGCCGGCGAGCCCGAGGCCGCGGCCGGGCTCAGCCGCGATCTCGTCACCCGGACGACCGCGACGCTCGGCGCGCTCCACCCGCTGACCCTCTCCTCCCAGGTCGCTCTGGCCGCCGACCTGCGGGCGCTGCGCAAGCGGCAGGAGGCGGACAAGGTGGAGGAGGAGGCGCTCGGCGGGCTGGCCGGCACGCTCGGCCCGCAGCACGTCCACACGGTCTCCGCCCGTTCCCGCACCCGCCCGTTCTGGGACTTCGAACCCCAGACGACCTGACAGGGGCTGGGGGACGGACCACGCGTCGCAGCACGGCATCCACGGCGTCCGCGCCGCATGGCGTCCACGGCGTCCGCGCCGCATGGCGTCCACGGCATCCGCGGCCTACGGCCTCCACGGCACCCGCGGCGGACGGCACTCGCGGCGTACGGCACCGGCAGGCGGGCGCACGAGGGCCCTCGGTACGTCGCCGTGCAGCACGGGCCGACGGTGCCGTACGCACGGCTGCCGGCGAGCCGTACGCACAGCCGACGGTGCCGTACGCACCGACGGGCGGCGCCGTACGCTCCGGCGGCCGGTGCCGCGGTGCCGCAGGAACGGCGGCGGGGCCCCACCCGGAGGNGGGGCCCCGCCGCCGTCACAGGCTCCGGCGCGCCGGTCCTGCGTGCCGTGCAGAGCCCGTGCCGTGCAGAGCCGTGCCGTGCCGTGCAGTGCCGTGCCGTGCCGTGCAGTGCCGTGCAGTGCCGTGTCAGATGTCGAAGACCTCGCTGACGAGCGCCTGCTGCTCCGCCTGGTGGCGCTTGTTGGAGCCCACCGCCGGGGAGGAGGAGTGCGGCCGGGAGACCCGGCGCAGCCGCTCCGCGGGCGGCAGGTCCGCGCCGACCGAGAGGTCCAGGTGGTCGATCAGGTTGAGCGCGATGAACGGCCAGGCACCCTGGTTCGCCGGCTCCTCCTGGGCCCAGATGAACTTCTCGGCGTTCTGGAACCGGCTGAACTCCGCCTGCAGCTCCTTGCCGGGCAGCGGGTAGAGCCGCTCCAGCCGGACCAGCGCGGTGTCGTTCGCGCCGCGCTTCTCCCGCTCGGCGAGGAGGTCGTAGTAGACCTTGCCGGAGCAGAACACGACCTTGCGGACGGCGTCGGCGGCCTCGGCCGTGTCGAAGGCGCTGTCGCCGATCACCGGGCGGAAGCCGCCGGTGGTGAACTCCTCCGTCTTCGACGCCGCGGCCTTGAGCCGGAGCATCGACTTCGGGGTGAAGACGATCAGCGGCTTGTGGTGCGGGTTGTGGACCTGCCAGCGCAGCAGGTGGAAGTAGTTCGACGGCAGGGTCGGCATGGCGACCGTCATGCTGTTCTGCGCGCACAGCTGGAGGAAGCGCTCGATCCGGGCCGAGGAGTGGTCCGGGCCCTGGCCCTCGTAACCGTGCGGGAGCAGCAGCGTGACGCCGGAGGTCTGGCCCCACTTCTGCTCGGCCGAGGAGATGAACTCGTCGACCACGGTCTGCGCGCCGTTGACGAAGTCGCCGAACTGCGCCTCCCAGAGCACGAGGGCGTCCGGGCGGGCCAGCGAGTAGCCGTACTCGAAGCCCATCGCCGCGTACTCGCTGAGCAGCGAGTCGTAGACGTTGAACCGGGCCTGGTCCTCGGAGAGGTACAGCAGCGGGGTGTAGTCGTTGCCGGTCTCCCGGTCGACGAGCACCGCGTGCCGCTGGCCGAAGGTGCCGCGGCGGGAGTCCTGGCCGGCGAGCCGGACCGGCGTGCCCTCCATCAGCAGGGAGCCGATGGCGAGCGTCTCGCCCATGCCCCAGTCGATGGCGTTGTCCTCGATCTGGGCCGCGCGGCGCTGGAGCTGCGGGGCCAGCCGCGGGTGGACCGTGATCCGGTCCGGGACGCTGACCTGCGACTCGGCGATCCGCTTGATGACTTCCTGGGAGACCGCGGTGTCCACCTTGACGGGGAACTCGGCCTGCGGCTCCGGGACCTCGGGCGCCATCGGCGTGGCCGTGGCGTCGCGGACCTCGGTGAAGACCTTCTCCAGCTGCCCCTGGTAGTCCTGGAGCGCCTGCTCGGCCTCCTCGACGGTGATGTCGCCCCGGCCGATCAGCGACTCGGTGTAGAGCTTGCGCACCGAGCGCTTCTTGTCGATCAGGTCGTACATCAGCGGCTGGGTGAAGCCGGGGTTGTCGGACTCGTTGTGGCCGCGCCGCCGGTAGCAGATCAGGTCGATCACGACGTCCTTGTTGAACGCCTGGCGGTACTCGAAGGCGAGGCGTCCGACGCGGACCACGGCCTCGGGGTCGTCGCCGTTCACATGGAAGATCGGCGCCTCGATCATGCGGGCCACGTCGGTGGCGTACATGGAGGAGCGGGCCGACTCCGGGGCGGCGGTGAAACCGACCTGGTTGTTGATGACGATGTGCACGGTGCCGCCGCAGCGGTAGCCGCGCAGCTGCGACATGTTCAGGGTCTCGGCGACCACTCCCTGGCCCGCGAAGGCCGCGTCGCCGTGCAGCTGGACCGGGAGGACGGTGAAGTCCGTGCCGCCCTTGCCGATGATGTCCTGCTTGGCCCGGGCGATGCCCTCGACGATCGGGTCGACGGCCTCCAGGTGGGAGGGGTTGGCGGCCAGCGAGACCTTGATCTGCTCCCCGTCGAGGCCGGTGAAGGTGCCCTCGGCGCCCAGGTGGTACTTCACGTCACCGGAGCCGTGCATCGACTTCGGGTCGAGGTTGCCCTCGAACTCGCGGAAGATCTGGGCGTACGACTTGCCGACGATGTTGGCGAGGACGTTCAGCCGGCCGCGGTGGGCCATGCCGATGACGACCTCGTCCAGGCGCGACTCGGCGGCCGAGTCGAGCACGGCGTCGAGCAGCGGGATGACGGACTCGCCGCCCTCCAGGGAGAACCGCTTCTGGCCGACGTACTTCGTCTGCAGGAAGGTCTCGAACGCCTCGGCGGCGTTGAGCCGGCGCAGGATGCGCAGCTGCTCCTCACGCTCCGGGCTGGAGTGCGAGCGCTCCACCCGGTCCTGGATCCACTTGCGCTCCTTGGGGTCCTGGATGTGCATGAACTCGATGCCGGTGGTGCGGCAGTACGAGTCGCGCAGGACGCCGAGGATGTCGCGCAGCTTCATCATCGACTGGCCGGAGAAGCCGCCGACCGCGAACTCGCGCTCCAGGTCCCACAGGGTGAGGCCGTGCTCGATGATGTCCAGGTCGGGGTGCTTGCGCTGCTTGTACTCCAGCGGGTCGGTGTCGGCCATGACATGGCCGCGGACCCGGTAGGCGTGGATCAGGTCGAAGACCCGCGCGGCCTTGGTGACATCCTCGTCGTGCGAGACGTCGATGTCGCGGAGCCAGCGGACCGGCTCGTAGGGGATGCGCAGCGACTTGAAGACGTCGTCGAAGAAGTCGTTCTCGCCGAGCAGCAGCTGGTTCATGATCCGCAGGAACTCGCCGGAGGCGGCGCCCTGGATCACGCGGTGGTCGTAGGTGCTGGTCAGCGTCATGACCTTGGAGACGCCCAGGCGGTTCAGGGTGTCCTGGGAGGTGCCCTGGAACTCCGCCGGGTACTCCATGGCGCCGACACCGAGGATGAGGCCCTGGCCGGGCATCAGGCGCGGCACGGAGTGCACGGTGCCGATGCCGCCGGGGTTCGTCAGCGACGCGGTGACGCCGGAGAAGTCCTCCATCGTCAGCTTGTTCGCACGGGCTCGGCGCACGATGTCCTCGTACGCCTGCCAGAACTCGAAGAAGTTGAGCGTCTCGGCCTTCTTGATGGCCGCGACGACGAGCTGGCGGTCGCCGTTGGGCTTGACCAGGTCGATGGCGAGGCCGAGGTTCACGTGCTCGGGCTTGACCAGCGTCGGCTTCCCGTCCACCGACGTGAACGAGTAGTTCATCGAGGGCATCGCCTTCAGCGCCTGCACCATGGCGTAGCCGATGAGGTGCGTGAAGGACACCTTGCCGCCGCGGGCGCGCTTGAGGTGGTTGTTGATGACGATGCGGTTGTCGAACAGCAGCTTCACCGGGACCGCGCGGACGGACGTGGCCGTCGGCAGCTCCAGCGAGGCGTTCATGTTCTTCGCCACGGCGGCGGACGGGCCGCGCAGCGTGACCAGCTCCGGCCCGGCGGCCTCCTCGGCCGCGGGCTCCGCGGTCTTGGCGGCCGGCTTGGCG
>NZ_WHPN01000425.1 GCF_009735685.1 Streptomyces lycii
GCGCCCGCCGCACCCGCGGCGTCCCGCTGCGCCCTCTTCGCCCGCTCGGCCTGCTCCTGGGCGCCCCGGGACCGCTCCAGCATCCGGCGCAGGGCGGCGGCCTGGACGAGCACGGCCGCGGCGGCGGCGTAGGGGTCACCGGCGGTCTCCCGGCGCAGCCCGGCGAACTCCGGTGACTCCACCAGTGCGGTGACGACCTGGTGGTTGACCAGCCGGGAGGGGTCCATCTCCGCGGGCTCGCGCAGCCGCGGGGCGGCCTTGTAGGCGGCGAGGAAGGCGTCGTGCAGCAGGTCCGTGGTGTGGTCGTGGCGGTCGTTCAGCTCCTCGGCCAGCCCGCGCAGCCGGGCCGACTGCCCGTAGGTGTCGCGCCACGCGATCCGGTCGAACCGGTCCGCGACCACGGCCGTGGTGTGCCGTTCGGGAGCGGCGGCGGACAGGCCCAGCCACTTCCCGGCCCGGCCCGCCAGCTCCTCGAACCCTGCCCGTGTCCCTCCCGTGGGCCCGGGCCCGCCACCGTTCACAGCCGGGCCTGCACCATGCTCGCGTCCATGCCGAGTGCCTCGGTGAGAACGCGGGCGTGGACGGCGCGCTGGCGGACGACCACCCGGTCGATCGCGGCGGTGGAGCGGCCGGCGCCCGCCGCCTCCTCGCGCAGCTTCTCCAGCCGCTTCCCCGCCTTGGCGAGCTTGTTGTGGGCTTCCTTGATCACCCATTCGCTCAGGGCCTCCCGGGACTGCCCGGCCATGGAGTCGAGCTGGGCCTCCAGCTCCCCGATGGCGTCGGCCAGGTCCAGCGCCTCCTTGGCGTCCGGGTTGACCAGTTGCAGCACCTCGCGCTCGACGGCCGGTCGCTCGGCGGGGGAGTCCCACAGCACATGGGTCAGCACCGACAGGTCGGTCTCGGCGACCGCCGGACGGCCGTCCAGGAAGGCGGATGCCTGGAGCAGCCGCACCGACTGCCGCCAGCGGCGGTCGGAGGCGACGAGTTCCCTGCGGCGCAGCGCGGCCCGCAGCGTGCAGACCGCGTCCACGATCACGTCGGGGACGTCCACGGCCGGGACGGCCTCGGTCACGGCGTGCTGCAGCGCGGCCAGCGAGACCGTGGTCCGGACCGGTGCCGCCGGGCGGCTGACGGCGGAGCGGACCAGCGCGGCGAAGTTCGACGGGTCGGCCAGATAGCCGACCTCGATCCGCACCAGCAGCCGGTCGTAGATCGCGGCGGCGTCCTCTCCGCCGGGCAGTTCGTTGCTCGCCGTGATGGCGCCGATGAGCGGGCAGGTGATCGGCCGGCCGCCGCTCTCGGGGTGGTAGATCCGCTCGTTGAGGTAGCCCAGCGTCTCGTTCAGTGCCGCCGTGGAGCACTTGAAGATCTCGTCGATGAAGGCGACGTGTGCGGTGGTGGCGCGGCCCTCGAAGACCTGGCGGTACTCGCCCCGGGCCAGCGCGGCGACGTCGATCGGACCGAACATCCGCGTCGGCGCGGTGAACTTCGACAGCAGGATCTCCCAGTACGCCGCCCCGTCGATCCGGCCCGTGAGTTCCCGGGCCATCTCGGACTTCGCCGTTCCGGGCGGGCCGAGCACCAGCGAGTGCTGCCCGGCCAGCAGCGCCACCACCAGCGTCCGCACCACGTCGGCCCGCTCGTAGAACCGGTCCGACAGCTCGCCGCTGATCGCCCGCAGCCGCCCGGCCGTGTCCTGCGCGTCCTGTGCGCCCATGTGCAACTCCTTGCCCCTGACGCCCCTTCGGGCTCGGCGAGTCGCACCCTATCCCGCCGAAAACACCCGTTCTCGGCCCGGGGAGACGGGAAGCCGCCCTCCCCGGAACGGCCCTGCCCGGAAGGCGGCCCTCCCCGGAACGGCCCTGCCCGGAAGGCGGCCCTCCCGGACCGGACGTGCCCCGAAGACGGCCCCTGCCCGGACCGGACGTGCCAGCAAGACGGCCTTCCCCGGACCGCTGTGCCGGGCCCCGGAGGCAGGGCAGCCCCGGGAAGCGCACCGTCCACCGTCCGGCTGCCCGGAGGCGGGCAGCCGGGTACGCCCGGACGGTCCGGATTCGCCCGGCCGTGTCCGGGTACCCGCGCGCGTGGACAAGGGCGCCGCTCCGGTCCGGGTGCCCCTGTCGTGATCCGTGTACTAGAGTTATCTCGACATCGAGATATCTGCCGAGGGCATGCCGCGGCCGCCTCCGGTAAGGGTTACCTAACTTAGTCCTACCTTAGCGGAAGGGCTGCCGGCCGGAGCGGCAGGATTGCGGTAGTAGCGCACATATGAAGGAGACTGTCGTGTCGGCGAACAGCTTCGACGCCCGCAGCACGCTGCGCGTGGGCGACGAGTCGTACGAGATCTTCCGGCTGGACAAGGTCGAAGGCGCGTCCCGCCTCCCTTACAGCCTGAAGGTGCTCCTGGAGAACCTGCTCCGCACCGAGGACGGCGCGAACATCACCGCCGACCACATCCGCGCGATCGGCGCCTGGGACGCCAGCGCCCAGCCCAGCCAGGAGATCCAGTTCACGCCGGCGCGCGTGATCATGCAGGACTTCACGGGCGTCCCGTGCGTCGTGGACCTGGCGACCATGCGTGAGGCCGTCAAGGAGCTGGGCGGCGACCCGGCGAAGATCAACCCGCTGGCGCCGGCCGAGCTGGTCATCGACCACTCGGTGATCGCCGACAAGTTCGGCACCCCCGACTCGTTCGCCCAGAACGTCGAGCTGGAGTACGGCCGCAACAAGGAGCGCTACCAGTTCCTGCGCTGGGGCCAGACCGCCTTCGACGAGTTCAAGGTCGTCCCGCCCGGCACCGGCATCGTGCACCAGGTCAACATCGAGCACCTGGCCCGTACGGTCATGGTGCGCGGCGGCCAGGCCTACCCGGACACCCTCGTGGGCACCGACTCGCACACCACCATGGTCAACGGCCTCGGCGTGCTCGGCTGGGGCGTCGGCGGCATCGAGGCCGAGGCCGCGATGCTCGGCCAGCCGGTCTCCATGCTCATCCCGCGCGTCGTCGGCTTCAAGCTGACCGGTGAGCTGCCCACCGGCACCACCGCCACCGACCTGGTCCTCACGATCACCGAGATGCTGCGCAAGCACGGCGTCGTCGGCAAGTTCGTGGAGTTCTACGGCGAGGGCGTCTCCGCGGTGCCGCTGGCCAACCGCGCCACGATCGGCAACATGTCGCCGGAGTTCGGCTCCACCGCGGCGATCTTCCCGATCGACCAGGAGACCATCAACTACCTGAAGCTCACCGGCCGCTCCGAGCAGCAGCTCGCGCTGGTCGAGAGTTACGCCAAGGAGCAGGGCCTCTGGCTCGACCCGGCTGCCGAGCCGGACTTCTCCGAGAAGCTGGAGCTCGACCTCGGAACGGTCGTCCCCTCCATCGCCGGCCCCAAGCGCCCGCAGGACCGCATCGTCCTGGCCGACGCCAAGAACCAGTTCTCGCTGGACGTGCGCAACTACGTCGCGTCCGACGGCGACCTGGACGAGGCCGGCAAGGAGTCCTTCCCGGCCTCCGACGCCCCCGCCGTCAGCAACGACGTGCCGGAGAAGAAGGTCAAGGTCACCGCCCCCGACGGCACCGAGTACGAGCTGGACCACGGCGCCGTCACCGTCGCCGCGATCACCTCCTGCACCAACACCTCGAACCCGTACGTGATGGTCGCCGCCGCGCTCGTCGCGAAGAAGGCCGTCGAGAGGGGCCTGACCCGCAAGCCGTGGGTCAAGACCACCCTGGCCCCGGGCTCCAAGGTCGTCATGGACTACTACGACCGCGCCGGGCTCACCCCGTATCTCGACAAGCTGGGCTTCAACCTGGTCGGCTACGGCTGCACCACCTGCATCGGCAACTCCGGCCCGCTGCCGGACGAGGTCTCCAAGGCCGTCAACGAGCACGACCTCGCCGTCGTCTCGGTGCTCTCCGGCAACCGCAACTTCGAGGGCCGGATCAACCCCGACGTCAAGATGAACTACCTGGCGTCCCCGCCGCTGGTCGTCGCGTACGCCATCGCCGGCTCGATGAAGACCGACATCACCACCGAGGCGCTGGGCAGCGACAAGGACGGCCACCCGGTCTTCCTGGCGGACATCTGGCCCTCCGAGCAGGAGGTCGAGGAGGTCGTGGCCTCCGCGATCGGCCAGGAGATGTTCGGCACCAGTTACGCCGACGTCTTCGCGGGCGACGCCCAGTGGCAGGCGCTCCCGATCCCGACCGGCGACACGTTCGAATGGGACAGCGAGTCCACGTACGTCCGCAAGCCCCCGTACTTCGAGGGCATGGGCATGGACCCGGCCCCGGTCGAGGACATCTCCGGCGCCCGCGTGCTGGCCAAGCTGGGCGACTCGGTCACCACCGACCACATCTCCCCGGCCGGTGCGATCAAGGCCGACACCCCGGCCGGCAAGTACCTCACCGAGCACGGCATCGAGCGCCGCGACTTCAACAGCTACGGCTCCCGCCGCGGCAACCACGAGGTCATGATCCGCGGCACCTTCGCCAACATCCGGCTGCGGAACCAGATCGCGCCGGGCACCGAGGGCGGCTACACCCGCGACTTCACCCAGAAGGACGCGCCGGTCTCCTTCATCTACGACGCCTCGCAGAACTACCAGGCCGCCGGCATCCCGCTGGTCGTCCTGGCCGGCAAGGAGTACGGCTCCGGCTCGTCCCGCGACTGGGCGGCCAAGGGCACCGCGCTCCTCGGCGTCAAGGCCGTCATCGCCGAGTCGTACGAGCGCATCCACCGCTCGAACCTCATCGGCATGGGCGTCCTGCCGCTCCAGTTCCCTTCAGGTGACTCGGCGGAGTCCCTCGGCCTGACCGGCGAGGAGGCGTTCTCCATCTCCGGCGTGACGGAGCTGAACGAGGGCGCCGTCCCGAGCACCGTCAAGGTCACCACGGACAGCGGTGTCGAGTTCGACGCGGTCGTCCGCATCGACACCCCCGGCGAGGCGGACTACTACCGCAACGGCGGCATCCTGCAGTACGTGCTGCGCTCGCTGATCCGCAAGTAGTCCGCACCCGGGCGCCCCCCCCGGCCGGTCCGCGAGCCGATCAACCGGCGGACGGCACCGGCCGGCCGGCGATCGGGCGGCACCGGACGCGGCGCGAGCGGCGCGACGAGACCAGACGGCGAAGGGCCGCACCCCCGCGCGGGGGTGCGGCCCTTCGTGCTGCTCGGCTCCGCGCCCGGTGCGCCCCGCGGCCGCCTGCGCGGGCTCCCGGAAGGAACACGGCGACCCCGCGCCCCGGCAACCGCGCGCCCACGACCCCGCGCCCCCGCGCTCCGGCCGTGGGGGCCATCACCCGGGTGGAGCAGGGCGCCCGCCCCCGGGTACGGGTCCCGCCCGCCGGTGCGGTCCGCCCCCGCCGGCCGGCCGTGGACGGGCCCTTGGGCCATCCGGCCCAGGGACTGGGGCGCGAGAGGTCGAGGAGCCGCAGGTGAGCCGCGGAAATGGCGGGCACGGCGCGGCGGTAATTGTCCCAGGTCTCAACTCGGGAAAGACTCTTATGAAAACCTGCATTTGATCTTGCCCATGCGGTGCGAAGTGGACTATACCTGTCGGCGTCCGAGGGGTCGCGCGGCCACTCGTACAACCGGGGGCGAGGGGGCCGGCCGGCGTGTCACAGCGCCGTTGTGCCGGGCACTCACTTCGGTCCCGGCGCGTCATCGGCAAGAAACCCAGCTTCACATGACCGCGGTGGCGGTGCCCTTCGCCTTTGGCGACCCTGCACGGGCGGCCGGCACACCGCCTGAGTCCTACGGAAGAAGGCGAGGACTTGAGCATGGGAACCACCTCCGAGTACGGCCGTCGCGATGTCATCAAGCGGGCGGCGGCGATCGGTCTGATCGCCGTACCGACGATGAGCACTCTCGCCGCCTGCGCCAGTGGTGACGGCGGCGGGGACAACAAGGTCGAAAAAGGCGAGAAGAGCGCCGAGAATCCGCTCGGCGTAAATGCGAGCGCTCCGCTGGACGTCGTCATCTTCGACGGCGGATTCGGCGAGAAGTACGCCAAGGACGCCCAGGCGCTCTACAAGAAGAAATTCCCCGACGCGACCATCAAGCACGCGGCCACCCAGAAGATCCAGTCGGTGCTCCAGCCGCGCTTCAACGGCGGCACCCCGCCGGACCTCATCGACAACTCCGGCGCCGAGCAGATGGACATGGGCGTGCTGGTCGGCAAGAAGCAGCTGACCGACCTCACCCCGCTGCTCGACGCGCCCTCGATCGACGACCCGGACAAGAAGGTCCGCGACACGCTCCGTCCCGGAGTGGTGGAGATGGGCCAGTTCGACGGCGACCCGGTCTGGATCCTCTACTACGCGTACACGGTCTACGGCGTCTGGTACTCCCAGACGGCGCTCGACAAGCTCGACGCGGAATACCCGGAGACCTGGGACGACATGCTCGCCGTCTGCGAGAAGGCGAAGAAGCAGGGCATCGCCGGCTGGACGTACGCGGGCAAGCACCCGTACTACCTGCCCTTCAGCCTCTACCCCTTCATCGCGAAGATCGGGGGCAAGGAGGTCCTCGACTCGATCGACAACCTCGAGCCCAACGCCTGGAAGCACCCGGCGGTCAAGGCCGCCTTCGAGGCGTACTACGAGCTGTTCCGCAAGGGCTACATCCTCAAGGGCACCCCGGGCATGGACCACATCCAGTCCCAGACCGCCTGGAACCAGGGCAAGGCGCTCTTCATCCCCAACGGCTCCTGGGTCGAGAACGAGGCCAAGAAGACCACCCCGGACGACTTCGAGATGCGGGTCTCCGCCCCGTCCGGGCTGGACAGCTCGGACAAGCTGCCCTTCGGGACCCTCTGGGCCTCCGGCGGCGAGCCGTTCATCGTGCCGGCCAAGGCGAAGAACCCGGACGGCGGCATGGAGCAGCTGCGCATCATGCTGAGCGAGCAGTCCTCGAAGAACTTCACCCAGCAGGTGTCGTCGCTGACCTCCTTCGACGGGGGCACCGACGGGCTGACCCTGCCGCCGGGCCTGACCTCGGCCGTGGCGGCGCTGGACAAGGCGGGCGACAACATCGTCAACCCCCGGATCCAGGACTGGTACGTGGCGCTGCAGAAGGAGAAGATCGGCGGTGGCGGCATCGGCGAGATGATGGCCGGCCGGCTCACCCCGGCGGAGGCGATCAAGAAGATCCAGGGGTACGCGGACGCCGCCGCCAAGGACGACTCCATCAAGCACTACAAGCACCAGTGAGCGCGCGTCACCAGCGGCGGCGCCAGCCGCGCCGAGAGCGGGGTCGGTCGACATGAAGCACGGACAGTACCGGTTCATCGCGGGATTCCTGGCCGCCCCCCTGGCGGTCTATGCGGTCTTCGTGCTCTGGCCGTTCGTCCAGTCCATCTACTATTCGTTCACGGACTGGACCGGGCTGAGTCCGGAATTCTCGATGGTCGGCGTCGAGAACTACAGCCGGATGCTGGAGGACGATGTCTTCTGGAAGTCCCTCCAGCACAGCCTGCTGTTCGTGCTGCTGCTGCCGCTGGTGACGATCGGGCTCGCGCTCTTCTTCGCCTTCATGATCAATGTGGGCGGGCGCAGCCGGAAGGGGGCGGCCGTCACCGGGGTGCGCGGCTCCTCCTTCTACAAAATCGTCTATTTCTTTCCGCAGGTGCTCTCGATCGCGATCGTGGCGCTGCTCTTCCAATTCGCCTACAACCCCAACAGCGGCGCGCTGAATTCCGCGCTCAAGGCCGTCGGCCTGGACGGGGTCCAGCCGAACTGGCTGGGGGATCCCGGGCTCGCCCTGTGGTGTGTGATGGCCGTTCTGGTCTGGAGCACCGTCGGATTCTTCGTCGTGCTGTTCTCCGCCGGCATGACGTCGATCCCGAAGGACTTCTACGAGGCCGCCCTGCTGGACGGCGCCAGCCGGGTCACCACCTTTTTCCGGGTGACCCTGCCGCTGCTGTGGGACACCGTCCAGTCCGGCTGGATCTACATGGGGATCCTGGCGCTGGGCGCGGAGTCGTTCGCCGTCGTGCAGATCATGACCGTGGGCCCCGGCGGTCCGGACTACTCCACGACGGTGCTGCCGCTGTACGTGTACATGAAGGCGTTCCGCGACGGCCAGGCGGCCTACGCGACGACGATCGGTGTCGCCCTGCTCGTGGTCACGCTGGCCTTCGCGGCCGTCGTGATGAGGCTGGGCCGGCGCGAGCGGTTGGAGTACTGATGAAGACGACGGACCTGCCGCCCCCCGAGCCCGCCGGGACCGCGGGCACCACCGAGGCCGCCGAGGAGCACTCGGCGGTACGGAAGACCGCGCCCCCGCCGCCGAAGGAACCGGCGAAGGGCAAGGAGGGGAAGACGCTCAACGTCTTCTCCCACGGCATGCTCGTCCTGTGGGCCTTCATGGTCGTGATGCCGCTGCTGTGGGCGGTGATGACGTCCTTCAAGAACGACAAGGACATCTTCACCTCGCCGTGGTCGCTGCCGACCTCGCTCAACTTCGACAACTGGTCGCGCGCCTGGAGCCAGGCGCACATGAGCGACTACTTCCTCAACACCGTGCTGGTGGTGGGCGGATCGCTCATCGGCACCATGCTGCTGGGCTCGATGGCCGCGTACGTCCTGGCCCGCTTCGACTTCCCCGGGAACCGCTTCGTCTACTTCCTCTTCATCGGGGGAATGAGCTTCCCGATCATCCTGGCGCTGGTCCCGCTGTTCTACGTCATGAACAACATGGGCCTGCTGAACACGATGCACGGGCTGATCCTGTCGTACATCGCCTACTCGCTGCCGTTCACCGTCTTCTTCCTCACCGCCTTCTTCCGCACGCTGCCCAGCTCCGTCGCCGAGGCCGCGCTGATCGACGGGGCGTCGCACTCGCGGACCTTCTTCCAGGTCATGCTGCCGATGGCGAAGCCTGGCCTGATCAGCGTCGGCATCTTCAACTTCCTCGGGCAGTGGAACCAGTACATGCTGCCGACGGTGCTCAACACCGACCCGGACAAGAAGGTGCTCTCCCAGGGCCTGGTGCAACTGGCGGTCAGCCAGGGCTACAAGGGCGACTGGTCCGGGCTGTTCGCGGGGCTGGTGATGGCCATGCTGCCGGTGCTCGCGGCCTACATCGTCTTCCAGCGCCAGGTGGTGGCGGGGCTGACGGCGGGGGCGCTGAAGTAGCTCCCTCCTCCCTTCCTTCCCTCTTCCTCCTGCCTGCGCACCCGCGCACCGGCACTCGCGCACCCGCGCACCATCATCCGCGCGCCCGCACCCGCGCACCATCATCCGCGCGCCCGCATCCGCGCGCCCGCGCCCGCCACGGGGCGGTGCCCGGCCCGCCGAGGCCTGGTGCCGCCCCCTGCGCATGCCGTTCGGACGTCTGTACGATGCATGATTTTCCGGACCCGCGTCGGTCGAGGTCTTGACGGGACATGACCCGGCCCGCTGAGCTTAGGGTTCACATGTTGTAGACGCGGAGGTACCGCCGGAGGCGGCCTCGGCGTCCTGCCCTGGCGGAGGGATCAGAGCGTGGTGGAGACACCGGGATCGCAGTCATCGCTGCACCGGGCCAATCTGGAGCGGGTCGTACGGGCCGTACGGCTGGAGGGCTCGCTCACCCAGGCCGAGATCGCCCGGACGACCGGGCTGTCGCCGGCCACGGTCTCCAACATCGTCCGCGAGCTCAAGGACGGCGGCACCGTGCAGGTGACGAACACGTCCGCGGGCGGCCGCCGGGCCCGCAGCGTCTCGCTGAGCGGGGACGCGGGCATCGTCGTCGGGGTCGATTTCGGCCATACCCATCTGCGGGTGGCGATCGGCAACCTCGCGCACCAGGTGCTCGCCGAGGAGGCCGAGCCCATGGACGTCGACGCGTCGGCCGAGCAGGGCTTCGACCGGGCCGAGCAGCTGGTGAAGCGGCTGATCGAGTCCACCGGTCTGTCGGCGGGCAAGGTCATGGGGGTGGGCCTCGGCGTGCCGGGCCCGATCGACGTGGAGACGGGAGCCCTCGGTTCCACCGCGATCCTGCCCGGCTGGACCGGCACGAACCCGCGCGAGGAGCTGGCCGAGCGGCTCGGGGTGGACGTCTCCGTCGACAACGACGCGAACCTCGGCGCCCTGGGCGAGCTGGTCTGGGGCAGCGGCCGCGGGGTGAAGGACCTGGCGTACATCAAGGTCGCCAGCGGTGTCGGCGCGGGCCTGGTCATCAACGGGCAGATCTACCGCGGTCCGGGTGGCACCGCCGGGGAGATCGGGCACATCACGCTCGACGAGTCGGGCCCCGTGTGCCGCTGCGGCAACCGCGGCTGCCTGGAGACCTTCACCGCGGCCGCGCACGTGCTGGGCCTGCTGCGGTCGAGCCACGGCGCCGGCCTGACCATGGAGCGCATGGTGCAGCTGGCCCGCGAGGGCGACCCGGGCTGCCGACGGGTGGTGGCCGATGTGGGGCGGCACATCGGCCGGGGGGTGGCGAACCTGTGTAACCTCCTGAACCCCAGCCGTGTCGTGCTCGGCGGGGACCTGGCGGAGGCCGGGGAGCTGGTCCTGCTGCCGATCCGCGACTCGGTCGCGCGCTACGCCATTCCGAGCGCCGCCCGCCGGCTCTCCGTGGCGCCCGGCGCGCTCGGCGGCCGTGCCGAGGTGCTGGGGGCGCTGGCGCTCGTACTCAATGAAATGGGCGATTCGACACTTCTGGACGGATCGACCGCGTCGAATGCGCCTGCCTTCACTTAGATAACGAATGGCACCGTTGCCATCTCGTTAAGGATTTACTTCTTGACGCCCCGCGTGCGGCCGAGTTGACTTCCAGCCACCTCGGCCGCAAGGACGCGGCCTCGTCAGGGAGGGTTCCAAGCATGAAGAGCACGATGCGCCGAGTCGTCATGGGGACGGCCGCGGTCTCGATGGTCCTGTCCATGGCCGCTTGCGGTGAGGCCGGCGGGGGCAGCGACGAGAGCGACAACAAGACCATCGGTCTGCTGCTGCCGGAGAACAAGACGACGCGGTACGAGTCCTTCGACCGCCCGATGATCGAAAAGAAGATCAAGTCGCTCTGTTCCGAGTGCGAGGTCGCGTACAACAACGCGAGCGAGGACACGGAGACCCAGAAGAAGCAGTTCGACGCCCTGATAACCAAGGGCGTCAAGGTGATCATCCTGGACGCCGTGGACGCCACGGCCACCCGCTCATGGGTCGACGCCGCCGCGGACAAGGGCGTGAAGGTCGTGGCCTACGACCGGCTCGCGGAGGGCGACATCTCCGCGTACGTCAGCTACGACAACGAGAACATCGGCGAACTCCAGGGCAAGGGCCTCGTCGAGGCGCTGGGCGACAAGGCCAAGGACAGCGAAGTCGTCATGATCAACGGCTCGCCGACCGACCCGAACGCCGCCCTCTTCAAGAAGGGCGCCCACTCGGTCCTGGACGGCGCGGTCAAGGACATCGTGTACGAGCAGGACATCCCGGGCTGGCTGGCCGAGGAGGCCAACAAGAAGATGTCCACGGCGATCACGTCGCTGGGCAAGGACGGCTTCGACGCCGTCTACGTGGCCAACGACGGCATGGCGGGCGGCGTGACCACCGCCCTGAAGTCCCGTGGCATCAAGGACGTCGTGGTGAGCGGCCAGGACGGCGAGCTGGCCGGCATCCAGCGCATCGTCGCCGGTTCGCAGACGCTGACGATCTACAAGGCCATCAAGCCGGAGGCGGAGACCACCGCCGAGATCGCGGTGCGGCTGCTGAACGACGAGAAGATCGACGACCTGACGCCGCAGAAGCTCGACAGCAAGAGCAAGAAGGGCGTCCCGTCCCAGCTCTTCAAGGCCAAGATCGTGACCAAGGAGAACATCAAGGACACGATCATCAAGGACGAGGTCTACACCGTGGACCAGATCTGCACCAAGGAGTACGCCAAGGCGTGCAAGGAGGCCGGCCTCCTGTAGGTCTCCGGCCGTCCGGTCCCGGGGGCCGGACGGCCGTACCGCTTGTCCGGTGCCCGCCCCACTTCACACCCCGCTGCCGGGGTGGGCGCCGGACAACCCCCCCGTACACCAAGTTTTTCGCACCCCCTTGACCCCGCGCGCTGACCCCGTGCGGGAAGCTCCGCCCGTCCGGCGGCGAAGGAGATGATTCACGTGTCCGCTACGCCCGTGCTGGCGTTGCGCGGGATCTCCAAGCGGTTCGGCGCCGTCCAGGCGCTCACCGATGTCGAACTGGAGATCCATGCAGGCGAGGTGGTCGCCCTCGTCGGCGACAACGGCGCCGGCAAATCCACCCTGGTGAAGACGATCGCCGGAGTGCACCCGATCGACGAGGGCGCCATCCACTGGGAGGGGCGGCAGGTCGACATCCACCGGCCGCACGACGCCCAGGACCTGGGCATCGCCACCGTCTACCAGGACCTCGCGCTCTGCGACAACCTCGACGTCGTCGCCAACCTGTTCCTCGGCAGCGAGATACGCCGGGCCGGCATCATCGACGAAGTCGCCATGGAGAAGCGCGCCAAGGAGCTGCTGGACACGCTGTCCATCCGCATCCCCAGCGTGCGCATCCCCATCGCCTCGCTCTCCGGCGGCCAGCGCCAGGTCGTGGCCATCGCCCGCGCCCTCGTCGGCGACCCGAAGGTCGTCATCCTCGACGAGCCCACCGCCGCGCTCGGCGTCGAGCAGACGGCCCAGGTGCTCGACCTGGTCGAGCGGCTCCGCGAGCGCGGCCTCGCCGTGATCCTGATCAGCCACAACATGGCCGACGTCAAGGCCGTCGCGGACCGGGTGGCGGTGCTGCGCCTCGGCCGCAACAACGGCGTCTTCCCCGTCCGGACGACGTCCCACGAAGAGATCATCGCCGCCATCACGGGCGCCACGGACAACGCCGTGACCCGTCGCCAGGCACGCACCACGGAGGCAGGACTGTGAGCCACACCGTGCAGAAAGCTTCCTCCGGTGATGCCGCCCCGACCGGGGCCGTCGACCCCCGGCTGCTGGTCCGCGAGCAGGGCTTCAAGGGCTATCTGACCGAGTTCAAGCGGAAGGTCCGCGGCGGTGAGCTGGGCTCGATCCCGGTCGTCGTCGGCCTGATCGTCATCGGCGTCATCTTCCAGTCGCTGGACAGCAGCTTCCTGTCCGCCGGAAGCCTCAGCAACGTCAGCGTCTAC
This sequence comes from Streptomyces lycii, assembly GCF_009735685.1. Classification (GTDB taxonomy): domain Bacteria; phylum Actinomycetota; class Actinomycetes; order Streptomycetales; family Streptomycetaceae; genus Streptomyces; species Streptomyces lycii. The sequence continues at coordinate 13,107 of NZ_WHPN01000425.1, forward strand.
ATCGCCGGCCAGGGCATCATGGCCGTCGGCATCGTGTTCGTGCTGCTGCTGGGCGAGATCGACCTGTCCATCGGTTCCGTCGCCGGTGTGGGTGCCGCTCTCTGGGCGGTGCTCAGCGTCTCCAACGGCATGGACGACACCCTCGCGGTGGTCCTCGCGATCGCCGCCGGCGCCGCGATCGGCGCCTTCCACGGCTTCTTCTTCGCCAAGATCGGTGTCCCGGCGTTCGTGGTCACCCTGGCCGGCTTCCTCGGCTGGAGCGGGCTGCAGATCTGGATGATGGGCGAGGAAGGCACCATCAACACGCCGAGCGGTGGCATCGTCGAAAACTTGACGAACTACTACTTCTCGGACATCGCGGCCGCCTATGGGCTGGCGACCGTCGGCGTCGCCGCCTTCCTCGGCTCCAGCCTGCTGGACAGCCGCCGGCGCCGGGCCGCGGGGCTGCCCTTCCGCCCGGTCAGCGAGATCGCGCTGCGCACCGGCGTGATCGCGGTGATCGCCTTCGTCTGCGCCTACCAGCTGAACCAGGCCCGCGGCCTGCCGCTCGCCCTGGTGATCTTCCTGGCGGTACTGCTGTTCGCCGACTTCGTGGTGCGCCGCACCACCTACGGCCGGCAGATCTTCGCGGTCGGCGGCAACGCCGAGGCCGCCCGGCGGGCCGGCATCAACGTGGAGAAGATCCGCATCACGGTCTTCGCCATCGCGGGTCTTCTCGCGGCCTTCGGCGGGCTGTTCATCGCCAGCCAGTCCGGCGGCGCCAGCAAGTCCCTGGGCTCCGGCAACGTCCTGATGAACGTGATCGCCGCCGCGGTCATCGGCGGCACCAGCCTCTTCGGCGGCCGCGGCAAGATCTGGTCGGCGCTGCTCGGCATGCTGGTCATCCAGTCGATCCAGCAGGGGCTGAACCTGCTCGGCATGGCCAGCGAGATCCAGTACATGATCACCGGCGTGGTCCTGCTCGCCGCGGTCGTCATCGACTCGGTCTCCCGCAAGACACAGAAGTCCGCCGGACGAACATGACCTGACGACACACCGGTCCCCGTGCCCGGTCCGGCCCACCCGGCCGGACCGGGCACAGGTGCGTCCGGGGAGGCTCACGGGGCACACGGAGAGCCGTACGGCGTGACGGAGATCGCAGCACCCGGGCAGCCGCACCCGTGCCGGAACATTAGACTCGACAAACCGGCAAGTGCTCGACAGCTAGACAGCTACACAGCCATAGGAGGCACAGTGGCGATGGTGCCGCGAGAAGAGGGTCGTCCTGAGGCGGTGGCGGGCGACGGGCGAGGGCTGCTGACCCGCATCGCGGGCCCGCGCGACCTGGACGGGCTCGGTCACGAGCAGCTGGACGCGCTGGCGGGTGAGATCCGGACCTTCCTCGTCGAAGCGGTCTCCAAGACGGGCGGCCACCTCGGGCCCAACCTCGGCGTGGTCGAGCTGACCATCGCCCTCCACCGAGTGTTCCACTCCCCGCAGGACAAGGTGCTCTTCGACACCGGGCACCAGTCCTACGTCCACAAGCTGCTCACCGGGCGGCAGGACTTCAGCAGGCTGCGCGCCAAGGGCGGCATCTCCGGTTACCCCTCCCGCGCCGAGTCCGAGCACGACGTCATCGAGAACAGCCACGCCTCCACGGTGCTGGGCTGGGCCGACGGCCTGGCCAAGGCCAACGAGGTGCGCGGCGCAGGTGACCACGTCGTCGCGGTGATCGGTGACGGGGCGCTGACCGGCGGCATGGCCTGGGAGGCGCTGAACAACATCGCCGCCGCCAAGGACCGCCCGCTGGTCATCGTCGTCAACGACAACGAGCGCTCCTACGCCCCCACGATCGGGGGTCTGGCGAACCACCTCGCGACCCTGCGCACCACCGACGGCTACGAGCGCTTCCTCGCCCGCGGCAAGGACATCCTGGAGCGCACCCCGGTCGTCGGCAGGCCGCTGTACGAGACGCTGCACGGCGCCAAGAAGGGCCTCAAGGACTTCATCGCGCCGCAGGGCATGTTCGAGGACCTCGGCCTGAAGTACGTCGGCCCCATCGACGGGCACGACATCGAGGCCCTGGAGTCCGCCCTGGTGCGGGCGAAGCGCTTCGGCGGCCCCGTCATCGTGCACTGCCTCACCGAGAAGGGCCGCGGCTACAAGCCCGCCGTCCAGGACGAGGCGGACCGGTTCCACGCCGTCCCCGTCATCCACCCGGACACCGGGCTGCCCGTCTCCGCCTCCGGCGCCGACTGGACCTCGGTGTTCGGCGAGGAGATGGTGAAGCTCGGCCACGAGCGGGACGACATCGTCGCCATCACCGCGGCCATGCTCCAGCCGGTCGGCCTGCACAAGTTCGCCAAGGCCTTCCCCGAGCGAGTGTTCGACGTCGGCATCGCCGAGCAGCACGCCGCGGTCTCGGCGGCGGGCCTGGCCACCGGCGGGCTGCACCCGGTCTTCGCGGTGTACGCCACCTTCCTCAACCGCGCCTTCGACCAGTTGCTGATGGACGTCGCGCTGCACCGGTGCGGCGTCACCTTCGTCCTCGACCGGGCCGGGGTCACCGGCTCCGACGGCGCCTCGCACAACGGCATGTGGGACATGTCGATCCTGCAGTGCGTCCCCGACCTGCGGATCGCCGCCCCGCGCGACGCGGACCAGCTCCGCGCCCAGCTCCGGGAGGCCGTCGAGGTGAAGGACGCGCCGACCGTCGTGCGCTACTCCAAGGGCGCGGTCGGCCCGGCGGTGCGCGCCACCGGCCGGATCGGCGGCATGGACGTGCTCCGGGAGCCCGCCGAGCAGGACGGCTCCCGGGACGTGCGGGCGGACGTCCTCCTGGTCTCCGTCGGCGCGCTCGCCCCGATGTGTCTGGAGATCGCCGATCTGCTGGACCGGCAGGGGATCTCCGCGACCGTGGTCGACCCGCGCTGGGTCAAGCCCGTCGACGAGCAGCTGCCGGCGCTCGCCGACCGGCACCGCGTCGTCGTCACCGTGGAGGACAACAGCCGCGCGGGCGGTGTCGGCTCCGCGGTCGCGCAGGCGCTGCGCGACGCGGGCGTGGACGTGCCGCTGCGCGACTTCGGCATCCCGCCGCGCTTCCTCGACCACGCCTCCCGCAAGGAGGTCATGGCGGAGATCGGGCTGACGGCACCGGACATCGCCCGCCAGGTCACCGGGCTGGTCGCCAAGCTCGACGGCCGGTACGACGCCGAGCCCGCCGAGGTCGCGAGCGACTGACCCGTACGGCACACGGCACGGCCCGGGCCGGCCGGACGCTTCCGCGGCGACGCGGTGTGCGTCCGGCCGGCCCAATGCCGTGCGGCCGGGGTTCATTCCCTCGGGTGATTCACGGCATCGCGAGTGTTGTGCGTCACGGTGGGCACGCGCGTGCGTGAACCATGACGCCGGTGAACGAGCGCGCGGAGGTACCCGGTGAGTGACCACAAGACCAGAAGCCGCGGAGCGGGCGGATACTTCCGCACCAAGACGGTCGAGCAGTCCATCCGGGACACCGAGGAGCCGGACCACGCGCTCACCCGCTCCCTCTCCGCCCTCGACCTGACCGTCTTCGGCGTCGGTGTCGTCATCGGCACCGGCATCTTCGTGCTCACCGGCGCCGTCGCCAAGGAGGCCGCGGGCCCCGCGGTCGCCATCTCGTTCGCGGTCGCGGGCCTGGTCTGCGGCCTCGCGGCCCTCTGCTACGCGGAGTTCGCCTCGACGGTGCCGGTCGCCGGATCGGCGTACACCTTCTCGTACGCGTCGCTGGGCGAGCTGCCCGCGTGGATCATCGGCTGGGACCTGGTCCTGGAGATGGCGCTGGGCTGCGCGGTGGTCGCGGTCGGCTGGTCCGGGTACATCCGCTCGCTGCTGGACAACGCGGGCTGGAACCTCCCGCAGGCCCTGTCCGGCACCAGCCAGGAAACCGGTTTCGGCTTCGACCTGCTGGCCTTCCTGCTGGTCCTGGCGCTGACCGCGGTGCTGGTGGCCGGCATGAAGCTGTCCGCGCGCGTCACCTCGGTGGTGGTGGCGATCAAGGTCGGGGTCGTGCTGGTGGTGATCGTCGTCGGCGCCTTCCTGATCAAGGCCGAAAACTACCGGCCGTTCATCCCGCCGGCGGAGGAGACGACGGGCGGCGGCTCGGACATCGGCGCGCCCCTGGTGCAGCTGCTGTTCGGCTACACCCCCTCCACCTTCGGGGTGATGGGCATCTTCACGGCCGCCGCCATCGTCTTCTTCGCCTTCATCGGCTTCGACATCGTCGCCACCGCCGCCGAGGAGACCCGCAACCCGCAGCGGGACCTGCCGCGCGGCATCATCGGCACCCTGATCATCTGCACGGTGCTCTACGTCGCCGTGTCCGCCGTGGTCACCGGCATGCAGAAGTACACGCTGCTGTCCGTGGACGCCCCGCTCGCCGACGCCTTCAAGGAGACCGGGCACCCCTTCTGGGCGGGGCTCATCAGTTTCGGCGCGGCCGTGGGCCTGACCACCGTCTGCATGATCCTGCTGCTGGGCCAGACCCGCGTCTTCTTCGCGATGAGCCGGGACGGGCTGCTGCCCCGGACGTTCTCCAAGGTGCACCCGCACTTCCGCACGCCGTACCGCTCGACGATCCTGCTGGGCGTGGCCGCCGCCGTCATCGCCGGTTTCACCAGCATCTCGGAGCTGGCCGAACTGGTGAACATCGGCACCCTGTTCGCCTTCGTCGTGGTCGCCATCGGCGTCGTCGTCCTCCGCCGCACCCGGCCCGACCTGCCGCGCTCCTTCCGCACCCCGCTGGTGCCGTTCCTCCCGGCCGTCTCGGTGCTCGCCTCGCTCTGGCTGATGCTCAACCTGTCGGGCGAGACCTGGCTGCGGTTCCTGATCTGGATGGCCGCCGGATTCCTGATCTACTTCCTCTACGGGCGCCGGAACAGCCGGATGAGCGCCACCACGGACCGGCTCGACCACTGAGGCACCGCCCCGTATGTCGCCGCCGCCGCGGCGTGCGGGGCCCCTAGGTTGAGGCGCATGCCCGCCGAGCGCCTCCGTCCGCACGCCGTCCTGCCGTTCCCGTACGAGCCCGGGGGCGCCACCGCGCGGAGCCCCTGGCCGAGGCTGCTGCCGCTGCTCGCGGTCCTCGCGGCGGCCACCCGGCTGCCGTCCTTCCTGCGCCCGCTGTGGAACCCGGACGAGGGCTATCTCGCCGTGCAGGCACGGATGCTGGCCGCGGGGGGAGACCTGTACGACACCGTGGTCGACCGCAAGCCGCCGCTGCTGCCCTGGCTCTACCAGGGAGCCTTCGCCCTGTTCGGCGACGACTCGCTGTGGCCGCTGCGGGCGCTGGCCGTGTCGGCCCAGCTCGCCACCGCGGTCCTGCTGGCCTCCCTGGCGCGCCGGCGGTGGGGCGACCGGGCGGCCCGCACGGCTGGCGTGCTGTATCTGCTGGTCTCCATCGGGCTCAACCCCGAGGACGCGCAGGCCGCCGGGTTCGAGCTGTTCATGCTGCCGGCGGTGGTCGCGGCCGTGTGGTGCGCCGACCGCGGCCGGTGGGGGACGGCGGGGCTGATGGTGGCCGGGGCGGCGCTCACCAAGCAGACCGGGGGAGCGGTGCTGCTGCCGGTGCTCTGGCTGCTCTGGCGGAGCGGCGGCGGACTCCCCGGGGCGGCCCGGCTGGCGTGCGGTTTCGCCGTCCCGGTGGGCGCCGCCGCGCTGGCGACCGGCCCGTCCGGCTTCTGGTTCTGGACGGTGGCCGGTTCGGCCGGCTACGCGGCGCCGGGCGGCTCCGGGCTGCACGTCCTGGGGCGGGCGGTCGTCAACGCGCTGCTGCTCGGGGGCGCGTGCGCCGGGGTGCTCGCGCCGGTGGCCGCGCTGCTGCGCCGGGGCGTGCGGCTGCGGGTGCCGGACGTCTGGCTGTGGGCGTTCTCCTCGGCCGCCGCCGTGGCCACCGGCCTGCACTTCTTCGGCCACTACTACCTCCAGCTGGTCCCGCCGCTCGTCCTGCTCGGCACGGCGGCGCTGCACCGGCTGCCGCCCCGCCGGACGCGCGCGGCCGTCCTGTGCTCGGCGGTGTCCTGCTCGGTCTTCCTCGGCTGGGGCCTGCTCGCACCGGACACCGAACTGGAGCACGCCCGGCGGACGGCGGCGCACGCCGCACAGCGCACCGAGCCCGGCGACCGCGTGCTGTTCTGGGGGATACACCCCGAGCAGTACTGGTTCGCCGACCGCCCGCCCGCGACCCGCTTCCTGACCGCGGGACTGCTCACCAACTACAGCGGCGGCCGGGACGGCGGCCGGGTCGGGCGGCACCGGGGAGTGCCGGGCAGCTGGGCCGTACTGCGCGGGGAGCTGGAGCGGGAGCCGCCGGCACTGATCGTCGACGACTCGCGCGGCAAGCCGTACGGGCCTCCGCTGCGGCCGCTCCTGAGGGCCCACCGGTACGAGCGCGCGGGCGCCGTGGACGGCGCGGTGCTCTACACCCGGCCGGGCGGGTGAGCCCCCGGGCGCGCCTCAGCGGCCGGGCCGGGCCGGGGCGGCAGCGGGCCGCGGGGAGGGGCGGCGGCGCTGTGCCGTGCCGGTGTGCAGGGTGTGCCGGTGTGCAGGTGTGTCCCTGTGCCGCGGCGACGTGCCGGGCGCGCTACGCCGGGGGACGGACGGTACGGGGCCCCGCGACCTCGGCGCCCGCCGCTGCGACCCGGCGCCGCAGCTCCCGGTCGGCGGTCACCACCAGGCAGCGGCGGCCCGCGCCGTCGGACTCGACCAGCTCCACGATCCGGTCGTCCCCGCTGCCCGCGGCGGGCTCGACCCGCACCCCGGGCACCGGCTCCACCCCGCGTGCCGCGCCCTCGACCACGAGCACCCATTCCAGCGGCGTCCCGGCGGCCCACGACGGCACCCCGGGCCCGTCCGGCAGCCCCTGCCGCGCGTAACCGGCGAGGCTGTCCCGCAGCCGCTCCGCGGCGCCCTTCCGGTCACGCCACCAGCCGTCGGGGACGGACCCCACGACATTGGCGGCGTCCACGACGATCAGCGCAGGTGTCATGCCCCCAGTGTCCCCTCGCCGGTGCCGCGGCCCGGCGGGCGGCGTGCCGCGGCACGCGGCGCGTCCCCCACCGGGCCGCGGAGAAGCGGAACCGGAGTTTTCCACAGGCCGTACGGCCCCCGGCGGCACTTCCGTAGACTTCCCGGATGACCGCGCTCGAGGACGGCACCGACACCACCAGTACCACCGACACACCCCCCGGCGGCCGACCGCTGGAGGTGCTGCGGCGGGTCTTCGGATACGAATCCTTCCGGGGACCCCAGCAGGAGATCATCGACCATGTGACCGCGGGCGGCGACGCCCTCGTGCTGATGCCGACCGGCGGCGGCAAGTCGCTGTGCTATCAGATCCCCGCGCTGGTGCGGCCGGGCACCGGTGTCGTCGTCTCGCCCCTGATCGCGCTCATGCAGGACCAGGTCGACGCCCTGCGGGCGCTCGGCGTGCGGGCCGGCTTCCTCAACTCCACCCAGGACCCGGACGAGCGCAGGCTCGTCGAGGCGGAGTTCCTGGCCGGTGAGCTGGACCTGCTCTATCTGGCCCCGGAGCGGCTGCGCACGGAGTCGGCGCTGAGCCTCCTCGACCGCGGCCGGGTCTCGCTCTTCGCCATCGACGAGGCGCACTGCGTCGCCCAGTGGGGCCACGACTTCCGCCCCGACTACCTCGCGCTCTCCGCGCTGCACGAGCGCTGGCCCGACGTGCCGCGCATCGCCCTGACCGCCACGGCCACCGAGGCGACGCACAACGAGATCGCGCACCGGCTGAACCTCCGGGACGCCCGGCACTTCGTCGCGAGCTTCGACCGGCCCAACATCCAGTACCGGATCGCTCCCAAGGACGACCCGCGCAAGCAGCTCCTCCATTTGCTGCGGACGGAGCACCCCGGGGACGCGGGCATCGTCTACTGCCTGTCGCGGGCCTCGGTGGAGAAGACCGCGGAGTTCCTGGTCCGCCAGGGCATCGACGCCGTGCCGTACCACGCGGGCCTGGACGCCGGGACGCGGGCGGCGAACCAGTCCCGCTTCCTCCGCGAGGACGGTGTCGTGGTGGTCGCGACCATCGCCTTCGGCATGGGCATCGACAAGCCGGACGTGCGCTTCGTCGCCCATCTCGACCTGCCGAAATCCGTCGAGGGGTATTACCAGGAGACCGGCCGGGCGGGCCGCGACGGGCTGCCCTCCACGGCCTGGCTCGCCTACGGCCTCCAGGACGTCGTCCAGCAGCGCAAGATGATCGAGACGTCCGAGGGCGACGAGGCACACCGCCGGATGCTCTCCGCGCACGTCGACGCGATGCTGGCGCTCTGCGAGACGGTCGAGTGCCGCCGGGTGCACCTCCTGGCGTACTTCGGCGAGAAGAGCGGCCCCTGCGGGAACTGCGACACCTGCCTGACACCCCCGGAGTCCTGGGACGGCACGGTGCCCGCGCAGAAGATCCTGTCCACCGTGGTGCGGCTGGCCCGCGAGCGGCGGCAGAAGTTCGGCGCCGGCCAGATCATCGACATCCTGCTCGGCAAGAAGTCCGCCAAGGTCGTCCAGCACGACCACGACGCACTCTCCGTCTTCGGCATCGGCACCGAGCTGGACGCCGCGGAATGGCGCGGGGTGATCCGCCAGCTGCTCGCGCAGGGCCTGCTGGCGGTCGAGGGCGACTACGGCACCCTGGTGCTCACCGACGACAGCGGTGAGGTGCTCGGCGGCCGGCGCGAGGTGCGGCTGCGCAGGGAGCCGGAGCGCGCCGCCAGGACCGCGGCGGCCCGCAAGGCGAAGCCGGCGGCGCCGGTGGACCTCCCCGCGGAAGTCGTGCCGGTGTTCGAGGAGCTCCGGGCCTGGCGCGCGGCCACCGCCAAGGAGCAGGGCGTCCCGGCGTACGTCATCTTCCACGACGCGACGCTCCGAGCCATCGCCACGGCGGCGCCCACCACCCTCCAGGAACTGGGCACGCTCAACGGCGTCGGCGAGAACAAGCTCAACAAGTACGGCGAGCAGATCCTGACCCTGCTCACGCCCCCCACCGAGTAGCCCGCACCGTACCCATCCCCACCCGGAGGCCACAGCAGGCTGCCGTGGGACCCAACCCGCGCCCCGGGGACCGGTGACGCACCGAAGCACGCGGCGGGCTGCCGTGCAACCACCCCGCCACCCCGGGACCGGTGTCGGACCGGAACGCGCGGCGGGCTGCCGTGGGTCCCGACCCGGGGTACCGGGACCGGGTGACGTACCGGAGCACGCGGCGGGCTGCCGTAGTTCGCCACCCACGGACCCGAGGCCGTGGACGTACCGGAGCACGCGTCACGCTGCCGTGCATCCACCCCCGCCGCCCCGGGACCGGTGTCGGACCGGAGCGCGCGGCGGGCTGCCGTGGTTCTCCACCCGCGACCCCAGAGGCTGCGGACGTACCGGAGCACGCGGCACGCCGCCGTAGTCCGCCATCCACGGACCCGAGGCCGGGGACGGACCGGAGCACGCGTCACGCTGCCGTGCATCCACCCCCGCCACCCCGGGACCGGTGACGTACCGGAGTGCGCGGCGGGCTGCCGTAGTTCGCCACCCACGGACCCGAGGCCGTGGACGTACCGGAGCACGCGTCACGCCGCCGTAGTCCGCCATCCACGGACCCGAGGCCGGGGACGGACCGAGGGGCCGGGTCCGGAGGGAGGGGGGTTCTCCACGCTTACGTGTATTTGTGGCCGCCACCACGGGCCCACCCCCCGATACCGGTCGACGCGGCCGTAAATATGCGGTGGAGGACCCCCCTCCCGGAGGGCCCGGCCCCGGCCCACCCCGCCACCAGGCCCCGGCACTCGGCCCACTCGGGTACCCGACCCGGCACCGAGTCCGGCACCCACGATCCCACCCGGGACCGCGCCTGGCCCCGCCAGGCCGCCCGCGTACCCCACCCCGGACCGGCCCCGCACCCCGGCGCCCACCCCCGAACCAGGCCCACCCCCGGCACCCGGAGTCACCCCGCCCCCCGCCCCCCGCCCCGGCAAGCACCAGAAGGGCCCGGCCTGTGCGGTGAACACAGACCGGGCCCAACAGGGGAAGCGGCGGAGCCGCGGAGCGGCTAGGCCGGCACGCTCGCGACGCCCGGATCCAGGAACCGCTTGCCGTTCACCCGCTCCGACACACCCTCCCGGTCCAGGTACGGCGTGATGCCGCCCAGGTGGAAGGGCCAGCCGGCGCCGGTGATCAGGCAGAGGTCGATGTCGCGGGCCTCGGCGACGACCCCTTCCTCCAGCATGATCCCGATCTCCTGCGCGACCGCGTCCAGCACCCGGTCGCGGACCTGCTCCTCGGTGAGGACGGTGTCGCCCTGCTCCAGGAGGGCGGCGACCTCCGGGTCCAGCTTCGGCTCGGCCGAGCCGTCTGCGGAGTGGACGTAGAAGCCGCGCTTGCCGGCCTTGACGACGGCGGCCAGGTTCGGCGAGACCGTGAAGCGCTCCGGGAAGGCGCGGTTCAGCGTCTCGGAGACGTGCAGGCCGATGGCCGGGCCGACCAGCTCCAGCAGCACGAGCGGCGACATCGGCAGACCGAGCGGCTCGACGGCCTTCTCGGCCACGGGCACCGGGGTGCCCTCGTCGATGACGTTCTGGATCTCGCCCATGAAGCGGGTCAGGATGCGGTTGACGACGAACGCCGGGGCGTCCTTCACCAGCACCGCGGTCTTCTTCAGCTTCTTGGCGACGGCGAAGGCCGTGGCCAGCGCCGGGTCGTCGGTCCGCTCACCGCGGACGATCTCCAGCAGCGGGAGGACGGCGACCGGGTTGAAGAAGTGGAAGCCGACGACCCGCTCGGGGTGCTTCAGCTTCGACGCCATCTCGCTGACGGACAGCGAGGAGGTGTTGGTGGCGAGGATCGCGGTCTCCGGGACGACCGCCTCGACCTCGGCGAACACCTGCTGCTTGACGCCCATCTCCTCGAAGACGGCCTCGATGACGAAGTCCGCGTCACCGAACGCCGCGGCCTTGTCGAGGGAACCGGTGACCAGGGCCTTGAGGCGGTTGGCCTTGTCCTGGTTGACGCGGCCCTTGAGGAGCAGCTTGTCGATCTCCTCGTGGACGTAGCCCACGCCCTTGTCGACGCGCGCCCGGTCGATGTCGGTCAGCACGACCGGCACCTCGAGGCGGCGGGCGAAGAGGAGCGCCAGCTGCGAGGCCATCAGCCCGGCGCCGACGACGCCGACCTTGGAGACCGGGCGGGCCAGGTTCTTGTCCGGGGCGCCGGCGGGGCGCTTGGCGCGCTTCTGCACCAGGTTGAAGGCGTAGATGCCGCTGCGCAGCTCACCGCCCATGATCAGGTCGGCCAGCGCGGAGTCCTCGGCGTCGAAGCCGGCGCGCAGGTCGCCGTCCTTGGCCTTGGCGATGATGTCCAGCGCGCGGTAGGCGGCGGGAGCGGCGCCGTGCACCTTGCCGTCGGCGACCGCCTTGCCGCGGGCCACCGCGGCGTCCCAGGCCTCGCCGCGGTCGATCTCGGGCCGGTCGACCTCGAGTTCGCCGTTCAGCACGGAGGCGGTCCAGATGAGCGACTGCTCCAGGAAGTCCGCGCCCTCGAAGATCGCGTCGGCGATGCCGAGCTCGTAGACCTGCTTGCCCTTGAGCTGCTTGTTCTGGTTGAGCGAGTTCTCGATGATCACCGAGATGGCGCGGTCGGCGCCGATGAGGTTCGGCAGCAGCACGCAGCCGCCCCAGCCGGGGACCAGTCCGAGGAAGACCTCGGGCAGCGAGAAGGCCGGGATCGCGGAGGAGACGGTGCGGTAGCGGCAGTGCAGCCCGATCTCGACGCCGCCGCCCATGGCCGCGCCGTTGTAGTACGCGAAGGTCGGCACGGCGAGCGCGGAGAGCCGCTTGAAGACGTCGTGGCCGCCCTTGCCGATGGCGTGCGCGTCCTCGTGGCGCTTCAGCAGCTCGACGCCCTTGAGATCGGCGCCGACGGCGAAGATGAACGGCTTGCCGGTGACACCGACGCCGGTGATCGTGCCCTCGGCGGCCTCCTTCTCGACCTGGTCGATCGCGGCGTCGAGGTTCGCCAGCGACTGCGGGCCGATGGTGGTGGGCTTGGTGTGGTCCAGGCCGTTGTCCAGCGTGATGAGCGCGAAACGGCCCGCGCCCTGCGGGAGGTCGAGGTGGCGTACGTGCGCCTGCGTCACGACCTCGTCGGGGAACAGCTCGGCCGCTCCCTTGAGGAGTTCTGCGGTCGTGCTCACTTGTTGCCTCCGTTGTGGTGCGGGTTCTCCCAGATCACGGTGCCGCCCATGCCGAAGCCGACGCACATCGTGGTGATGCCGTAACGGACCTCCGGCTGGCGCTCGAACTGGTGCGCCAGCTGCGTCATCAGCCGGACACCGGAGGAGGCGAGGGGGTGGCCGAAGGCGATGGCGCCGCCGTACTGGTTGACGCGCGGGTCGTCGTCCGCGATGCCGTAGTGGTCCAGCAGCGAGAGGACCTGCACCGCGAAGGCCTCGTTGATCTCGAACAGGCCGATGTCGTCGATCGACAGTCCGGCCTTGGCGAGGGCCTTCTCGGTGGCCGGGACCGGGCCGATGCCCATGACCTCGGGCTCGACGCCCGCGAACGCGTACGACACCAGGCGCATCTTGACCGGGAGGCCCAGCTCGCGCGCCACGTCCTCGGCGGCGATCAGCGAGGCGGTCGCGCCGTCGTTGAGGCCGGCGGCGTTGCCCGCGGTGACCCGGCCGTGCGGGCGGAACGGGGTCTTGAGGCCGGCCAGGTTCTCCAGCGTGGTGCCGGGGCGCATGGGCTCGTCGGCGGTGGCCAGGCCCCAGCCGGTCTCGCCGGCCTCCGGGTTGGTGCGGCGGACCGAGACCGGCACCAGGTCGGACTGGATGTGGCCGTTGGCGTACGCCTTGGCGGCCTTCTCCTGGCTGCGGACCGCGTACTCGTCGGCGCGTCGCTTGGTGATGTGCGGCAGCCGGTCGTGCAGGTTCTCGGCCGTCATGCCCATGAACATGGCGGACTGGTCGACCAGCTTCTCCGACACCAGGCGCGGGTTCGGGTCGACGCCCTCGCCCATCGGGTGGCGGCCCATGTGCTCGACGCCGCCCGCGAGGGCGATGTCGTACGCGCCGAGCGCCACGCCGCCCGCGGTGGTCGTCACGGCGGTCATCGCGCCGGCGCACATGCGGTCGATGGAGTAGCCGGGCACGGTCTGCGGCAGCCCGGCGAGGATGCCAGCGGTGCGGCCGAGGGTCAGGCCCTGGTCGCCGATCTGGGTGGTGGCGGCGACGGCGACCTCGTCGATGCGCGCCGGGTCCAGGTCGGGGTTGCGGCGCAGCAGCTCACGGATGCACTTGACGACCAGGTCGTCGGCACGGGTCTCGTGGTAGATGCCCTTCGGGCCCGCCTTGCCGAACGGGGTGCGGACGCCGTCGACGAAGACGACGTCCCTAGCGGTACGAGGCACGTTGGCTCTCCTCCTGATGCGTAACGGGCACTGCGGGGCTGCCTGCGGCGAGGCCCGCCTGCGGCGGGGCCGCCCTCAGGGGCGGTACGCCCGCTGTCCGGCGGTGGCCGCGCGGCGGCTCTACCGCCATGCTACTTGCGGGTAACCAGGCTGTGCACCCCTGTCGGGCGGAGCGACAGGGATCACAGTTCCCGCGGCGCCCGGCGGCAGCGGTGCCACGGTACGGGGACCGGGTGCGGCGGCGCGGAGGACAGGGCCCGGGGGCCGCGGCGAGCCGGGCCCGGCGCCGGGGACGATCCGGGCGGACGCGCCGACGCACGCAGATCCGGGGCCGCCGCTCCGGAGTCCCTCGGTCCGGAGCCCCTCGGCGCGGGGCCTGCCGGTCCGGGGCCTGCCGGCGGTCCAGGTGGCGCCGACCCGGTGACCGCCGACCCGGTATCGGTCTCCGCCGGGCCCGGTGTCCGTCTCCGCCGGGCCGGGAACCGGCGGACCGGTGACGGAACCGGGCCGCCCCGGAACCGGCCGCCCAGCAGTCGGAACCGGCTGCGCCGTAACCGGCCGGCCCGTAAGCGGAACGGCCAAGCCGGACGGAACCGGCCGACCCGAACCCGGAACCGGCAGCCGACCCGAAACCGGAACCGGAACCGGCACCGAAACCGGAACCGGCAGCCGACCCGAACCCGGAACCGGCAGCCGCCCCGGACCGGAACCGCTGCCCCGTAACCGGCCGCGGGGAGTCCGGCGCAGGGACCCGGTCCCTGTGCCCCGCGGACCCCGGCGCAGGGGCCGCGCCCGGCGGGATCCACCTCACTCGTGCCGTGGCCCGCGACCACCGCACCCGGCCCCCGTAACCGTCCCCGCACTCGGCCCGCCGGCAGCTATTCGGCCGCCGGCTCGGCCGCAAGGGCCCCCGCCAGCAGCGGTGCCGTCAGCTCGACCTGCCAGGGGCGGGCCCCGTACGCGGTCAGGGCGGAGGCGACCGCCTCCGGACTCCGGTCCTCCGGCGGCTCCCAGCAGAGCCGCCGCACCGTGTCCGGGGTGATGAGGTTCTCCTGCGGCAGCCGCAGGCTCTCGGCGAGGGCGGTGACCGCCGCACGGGCGGCGGAGAGGCGGGCCGCCGCGGCCGGGTCCTTGTCGGCCCAGGAACGGGGCGGGGGCGGGCCGTTCAGCTGCTGGCCGGGCTGCGGCAGTTCGGCCTCGGGAAGCTCGCGCACCCGGTCGACGGCCGCCTGCCACTGCTCCAGCTGCTTGCGGCCCACGCGGTGCCCGAAGCCGGGCAGCGCGGCCAGTGCCTGGACGTTCTGCGGCATGGCGAGGGCGGCTTCGACGATGGCGGCGTCGCCCAGCACCTTGCCGGGCGAGACGTCCCGGCGCTGCGCGATCCGGTCCCGTACGGTCCACAGCTCCCGTACGACGCCCATCTGCCGGCGCCGGCGCACCTTGTGCATGCCGGAGGTGCGGCGCCAGGGGTCCTTGCGCGGCGGGGCCGGGGGAGCGGAGGCGATGGCGTCGAACTCCTGCCGGGCCCACTCCAGCTTGCCCTGCCGGTCCAGCTCGTCCTCCAGGGCGTCGCGCAGGTCGACGAGCAGTTCCACGTCGAGGGCGGCGTAGCGCAGCCACGGCTCGGGCAGCGGGCGGGAGGACCAGTCGACGGCGGAGTGGCCCTTCTCCAGGGCGTATCCGAGGACCTTCTCGACCATGGCGCCGAGCCCGACCCGGGCGAAGCCCGCGAGCCGGCCGGCCAGCTCGGTGTCGAACAGCCGTGTGGGCCGCATGCCTATCTCGCGCAGACAGGGAAGATCCTGGCTGGCGGCGTGCAGCACCCACTCGGCGTCGGCGACGGCGTCGCCGAGCGGGGAGAGGTCGGGGCAGCCGATGGGGTCGATCAGCGCGCTGCCGGCGCCCTCACGGCGCAGTTGTACGAGGTAGGCGCGCTGGCCGTAGCGGTATCCGGAGGCACGCTCGGCGTCCACGGCCACGGGGCCGGTGCCGGCGGCGAAGGCGGCCACGACCTGCTCCAGTTCCTCGGGGGTCGCGGTCACCGGGGGGATGCCTTCGCGGGGGTCCAGCAAGGGAACCGGCGCGTCGTGGACGGGAGCGTCCGGGGGAGCGCCCCCGGGGATGCGCAGCGTGCGGTCTTCTGCGGTCTCTTGGGCGTCGGTCACCGGTCAAGGGTATCCATGTGAGGGAGCCGCCCGCCGACGGAACGTTCCGTCGGCGGGCGGAAGGGCTCGCGCAGGCTCAGTGGATGATCCCGGTACGGAGCGCGACGGCGACCATGCCGGCCCGGTCGCCGGTGCCCAACTTGCGGGCGATCCGCGCCAGGTGGCTCTTCACGGTCAGGGCCGAGAGGCCCATCGAGACGCCGATGGCCTTGTTGGACTGGCCCTCCGCCACCAGTCGCAGCACCTCCACCTCGCGGCCGGACAGCTCGCGGTAGCCGCCGGGGTGGCCGGGGGCGCCCGGCGGGCGCCGGTGCATGCGGGCCGCGGCGGCACCGACCGGGACGGAGCCCGGGCGGCCGGGGATGCCGAGGTTGGTGCGGGTCCCGGTGACGACGTAGCCCTTGACGCCGCCCGCGAGGGCGTTGCGCACCGCGCCGATGTCGTCGGCGGCGGAGAGGGCCAGGCCGTTGGGCCAGCCCGCGGCCCGGGTCTCGGACAGCAGGGTGAGGCCGGAGCCGTCGGGGAGGTGGACGTCCGCGACGCAGATGTCGCGGGGATTGGCGACCCGGGGCCGGGCCTCCGCGATGGACGACGCCTCGATGACGTCACGCACTCCGAGCGCCCAGAGATGGCGGGTCACGGTGGAGCGCACGCGGGGGTCGGCGACGACGACCATGGCCGTCGGCTTGTTCGGGCGGTAGGCGACCAGGCTTGCGGGCTGCTCGAGAAGAACGGACACCAGGCCTCCTGTGGGGGAGTACGGGGGCGGGCTCGGACCCGGGGGTGAGGCGGGGTGAGCCGGGGGCGGTCCCTTGCGGAAGGGACATCAGATCCTTCGGCAGCATCCCGGGGAGCCTTTAGGGAAGAATCACGAATTAGTGAGTAACAATTAGGGCAATTCGGACAGTCGATCGATCATGAACGAATCGACGGGGGAGTGCTGGGGGAGTACGGGGCGGAGCCCTCTCCGGGCGCCGCCGCGGCCACGGCCCGCCTCCGGCGGCGGCCCCGGCAGTGACCCCGGCCGCAGCTCCCCGGCCGTAGTCCCGGCGGCGGCCCCGCCGCGGTCCCCCGCCGCCACGGCGGACCCGCGACGGTGTCCCGCTGCGGCGTCCCGTGACGGCGGCCGTGGAGGCGGGGCGGGGTCCGGGGCTCAATGGCCGGGTGGCCGGGTGGCCGGGTGGCCGGGTGGCTCGGGGCGCTGAGTGGCTCGGCGCGGCCCAGGGCGCTGGAAGGTCCGGTGGCCCGGGCGTCCCCGGTGTCCACGGCGGGCGCGGCGCATGGGAAGGGGCCGGCGAACGGGTTGCGGACTCGGCAGCCCCGGTCCGACGTACCCGGCGGCCCGGGACGCCGGGAGGTCAGGGGCATCGGGAGGCCAGGGGCGCGGGGAGACCCGGGACGCCGGAAGACCCGGCAGTCGGACAGGCGTCCGGCAGTCCGGAGGCGTCCGGCAGCGATGGGCCTCCGGCAGCGGAAGACTTCCGGCGTGGCGGAAGGCGGAAGGCGTCCGGCAGCCGGGAGCGTGCGGCGGTGCGGGGGCCGGTTCGGCGGCTCAGCGCGCTTGTGGTCCGCGCCGCTGCGGCAGCGTCACCACGGACGGGTCGGCCGCGTTCGCCGGCGGCAGCCCGCCGATCTGGCACAGCAGCTCGCACCACGCCGTCAGATGCGCCGCCGTGTCGGGCACGCCGTCCCGGCCCTCGCGCGGCGTCCAGGACGCCCGGATCTCGATCTGCGTGGCCGGCGGCCGCTCGGACAGACCCCCGAAGTAGTGCGAGCCCGCCAGTGTCACGGTGCCGCTCGGCTCCCCGTACTCGGCGCCGCGCGTCTCCAGGGCGCCGGTCAGCCAGGACCAGCACACCTCCGGCAGCAGCGGGTCGGCCGCCATCTCCGGCTCCAGCTCGGCCCGTACGAGGGTGACCAGGCGGAAGGTGCCGTGCCACGCGTCGTGCCCCGCCGGGTCGTGCAGCAGGATGAGCCGGCCGTCGGCCAGGTCCGTGTCGTCCTGCACGACCGCGGCCTCGAGGGCGTACGCGTACGGTGCGAGCCGCTGCGGCGGGCGGGTCGGCTCGACCTCCGTCTCCGGCCGCAGCCGCACCGTGCGCAGAGCCTCCACCGCCTGCCGGAATACAGGCGGGGCGGCGTCGCCGTCCGCGTCGTCCGCACGTCCCGCACTGCCAGCAAGGTGTCCCTGAGCCGAAGCCATGCGGGGAAGACTAGGCGGAACGAACGTGCCGACCGGGTAGGACACCCGGGCAGGGGGAAAGGCGGCCGGAACCGTACCCGGGACGCGTGCGAAGATTCGGGTGTGAGCGCCAACGACCTTCCCCCTGCCTCCGACTCCTCCCGGGCGGAGGAGCCCCCGACGACGTCCCGCCGGAGCGGCGGCCCCGCCGACTCGGCCTTCCTGAGGGCGTGCAGGCGCGAGCCGGTGCCGCACACCCCGGTCTGGTTCATGCGCCAGGCCGGGCGGTCGCTGCCCGAGTACCTGAAGGTCCGTGAGGGCATCGCCATGCTGGACTCCTGCATGCGCCCGGACCTGGTGACCGAGATCACCCTTCAGCCGGTGCGCCGGCACAAGGTCGACGCGGCCATCTACTTCAGCGACATCGTGGTGCCGCTGAAGGCGATCGGCATCGACCTCGACATCAAGCCGGGCGTCGGCCCGGTCGTCGAGCGCCCGATCCGTACCCGCGCCGACCTGGCGCGGCTGCGGCCGCTGGAGCCGGACGACGTGAAGTACGTCACCGAGGCAGTCGGCATGCTCACCGCGGAGCTGGGCGACACCCCGCTGATCGGCTTCGCGGGCGCCCCGTTCACGCTCGCCAGCTATCTCGTGGAGGGCGGCCCGTCCCGCAACCACGAGCACACCAAGGCGCTCATGTACGGCGATCCGCAGCTGTGGGCGGAACTGCTGGACCGGCTCGCGGACATCACCGCCGCCTTCCTGGACGTGCAGATCTCGGCGGGAGCCTCCGCCGTGCAGCTGTTCGACTCCTGGGTCGGCGCGCTGGCCCCGGACGACTACCGGGCCTCGGTGCTGCCCGCCTCGGCGAAGGTCTTCGACGCCGTCGCCCGGCACGGGGTGCCCCGCATCCACTTCGGCGTCGGCACGGGCGAACTGCTCGGGCTGATGGGCCGGGCCGGTGCGGACGTCGTCGGCGCCGACTGGCGGGTGCCGATGGACGAGGCCGCCCGCCGGGTCGGCCCGGGCAAGGCGCTCCAGGGCAACCTCGACCCGGCGGTGCTGTTCGCCCCGCGCCAGGTCGTCGAGACCAAGGCCCGCGAGGTGCTCACGGCGGCCCGCGACCTGCCCGGCCACATCTTCAACCTCGGGCACGGGGTGCTGCCGTCGACCGACCCCGAGGCGCTCACCCGGCTCGTGGAGTTCGTGCACACCGAGAGCGCCCGCTGACGGTCGTCGGCGTCCCGGCGCTCCGGGCCGGGAGACCACACCGGCCGGCCGCGGTGCCCGGGATCCGGTGTCACGGCGCTCCGGCGTCGGGGCGG
>NZ_WHPN01000426.1 GCF_009735685.1 Streptomyces lycii
AACAATTGTTGTGGGATTGCCCTGTCGGGAACTTAGTGTTCCTGGCAGGGCTTTCTTGCGTTGCCCTCCGGGTCACTCGAAGTTCACGTTCGGCCCGAAGCATGGGCGTCATGGGAGATCGAGCTGAGAGACTTGGGCGGACCCTGGCGGACTCGGGAGTGCGTAACGGCGACGAAGTCATCGTGCCGTCGTTCGGTACCGCGGATGTGGCCGAGGCGGTTCGTCTGGCCGGCGCGGTCCCCGTGTTCGCCGACATAGAGGCCGACAGCTACTGCCTCGATCCGTCTGCGGTCTCCGCGGCCGTCACACCTCGTACCGCGGCGATCGTCCCCGCCCACCAGTTCGGGCACCGCGCGGACCTGGCCGGCATCGGTGAGACGGCGCGGCGTCACGGGCTGCTGATCGTCGAATTCGAGGAGAGCGAGTCCACGGCGGCCGAGACGTTGGTCCGGCAGGAGAACGCCGCGTATCTGACGGCGCGGCTCAAGGGAGTCGTCACCCCCGAGGTGGCTCCCGGCGCCGGGCACACCTACCAGCAGTACGTCGTGCGCATTCCCGGGAACGGGCGCCCCGACCGCGACGCGTTCGCTCTCGTCCTGCGGAGCAAGGGAATACCGTGCCGGGTCCCCGTGCAGACGCCCGTCCACCGCATGCCCCGTTTCCGCCGGCCGGACAGCCTCACGCAGCCTGCCTGGCTGCCCGAGACCGAGCGGGCCTCCGACGAGTGCCTCGCCCTGCCGGTCGAGGCCGGTCTCCGCAAGCGCGACCTGCACCGGTTGGCCGGCGCCTGCAACGCCCTCGGAGGACTCCTCCAGCCGGCCGCCTGAGCATGCGAAGGGGTGTGCGGGAGGCACCCGGTGATCGGGTATGATCTATCCCGTTGCCGCGCCCCAATAGCTCAGTCGGCAGAGCGTCTCCATGGTAAGGAGAAGGTCTACGGTTCGATTCCGTATTGGGGCTCAGAGAGAAGGACGTCCCGCCACCGAAGAGGTGGCGGGACGTTCTGCGTTGCGCCCCCTCCGCCGGTCCGGGTGGTCCGGACCGCGGCGCGGGGCTACGCGGGCTCGGCCTGCGGCTCGGGGACGCGCATCGCGAGGATCGCCATGTCGTCGGACGCCGGCTCCGCGGCGAAGCGCTCGACAGCGCGGAGCACACGGGAGGCCACCGCTCCGGCCGTCAGTCCCGTGCAGGTCGTGAGCACGTCCGTGAGACCGTCGTCGCCCAGCATCCGGGGACCTTCGCGGCGCTCCGTCACGCCGTCCGTGACGCACAGCAGCACATCCCCCGGGTCCAGGGTCACCGTCTCCTCGTACAGCTCCAGGTCGTCCATCACACCGAGCAGCGGCTGCGGCTCCGCGGCCGGCTCGACGCTGCCGTCCTGACGCAGCCGCAGCGGGAGCGGATGCCCGGCGCAGACCACCTTCAGCAGTGCGCTGCCGTCATCCTGCGGCCACAGCTCCCCGTAGAGCAGCGTCAGGAAGCGGCTGCGCGCGCCCTCGTCGAGGATCGCCGCGTTGAGCCGCTCCAGGACGGCCGGGCCGCCGAAGCCCTCGCGGGCCAGCAGGCGCAGCGCGTGCCGGGCGAGGCCGGTGACCGCGGCCGCCTCCGGACCGGTGCCGCAGACGTCACCGATGGCGAAGCCGTACGCGCCGTCGCGGATCGGGAAGAGGTCGTAGAAGTCGCCGCCGACCTCGTTGCCCTCGCCGGCCGCGCGGTAGATGACCTCGACCTCGACGCCGGGGACCTCGGGCAGCTCCGGCGGCAGCAGGCTGCGCTGGAGCGACTGGCTGATGGCGGTGCGCTCGGAGTACAGCCGGGAGTTGTCCAGGGCCAGGGCGGCCCGGCGGGACAGGTCCTCGGCGAGTTCGAGGATCTCCTGCCGGAAGTGCTCGTCGGAGGGCTTGCCGAGGGTGAGCATGCCGATGACGCGGTTCCGCGCCACCAGGGGCAGCACGACCGTCTCGCCCGCGACGGCGGAAGCCGTGGCCAGCGACGGGCCGGGCCCCGAGGCCGAGTGGGAGGCGTCACCGAGGCCGAGGCTGCGCAGGGAGGACCGGAGGGCGGCGGAGTGCGCCGCGTCGCTCGGCGCGCTCCACACGCGCGCCCCGGGCGTGGGCACGGGCTCGGGCGGCGGGACCTTGCCGAGCAGGGTCTTGAGGCCGTCGATGCGGTCCTCGTCCTCGTGCAGTACGTAACTCAGCTCGGGCTCGGAGGCCTGGTCGGCGACGGTGTAGACCGCGCACCAGGTGGCCAGGGTGGGGACGGTCATCTGGGCCATCAGCGCCAGGGTCTGGTCCCGGTCGAGGGTTCCGGCGAGCAGGTCGGACGCCTCCACGAGGAAGGACAGCGAGCCACGGCGGAGGCGTTCGAGTTCGGTGAGGCGGGCGCGCTCCACGGCGAGCGCGATGCGGTCGGCGGCGAACTGGAGCCGCAGCGCCTCCTCGTTCGTGTAGCGGCCCGCGGCTTCGGCGGCGACGCCGAGGGAACCGGTGAGACGGCCCTCGACCTTGAGCGGAACGTTGACGACGGAACGCATGCCGGTCCCGGCGAGCAGCGGCACGGCGCCGGGGACGACCGTGAGGTCCTCGTGCACGGCCGGCATCCGCGCGGACCCGTAGCGGCCCGTGCCCGCCTCCACGGGGACGCGGGCGAAGCGCTGGCGGGCCGAGGGCAGGCCGGTGGAGGCGCGGACCTCCAGCTCGGTCTCGTCGTCGGTCGCGAGCAGCAGATAGGCGGCGTCCCCGTCGAGCATGTCACGGGCGCGCTCCACGGTGCGCTGCAGCAGTCCGTCGAGGTCGTCGGGGGCGGGGGAGCCGATGAAGACCTCGAAGGGGTCGGCGGAGGATCCCCTGGCCTCGCCGGAGCCTCCGCCGCCGTCGCCCGCGGACGCCCGGAGGGTGGTCTGGAGCACGGCGCGCTCGTGGTCGCGGACCAGCAGGCAGACGGTCGACGGGTCGCCGGCCGCGTCCCGGACCCGCAGGTGCGAGGCGTAGACGGGGATGACGCGGCCGTCGGTGGCGCGGATGCCGTACGAGCCCTCCCAGCGGGACAGCTGGAGCGCCTCGGCGATGCCGGTGCCCGTGCCCGGGGTGTGCGGCCAGGCGGCGAGGTCGGTCAGCTGCTTGCCGAGGACCTGATCGGCGGGATGGCCGAAGAGTGCCTCGGCGTCGTCGTTCCAGGAGCTGATGGCCCCGGCGCGGTCGATCTGGACGACGGCGACGCGGACCCGGGTCTCGGCGACGGGAAGGGCGTCGACCGGCAGCGCGGGGCCCGCCGAGCGGGTGCCCGCGGGACGCTCGGGGAGGTCGAGCTGGAACCAGACGGTCTTGTGCGTGGAGCTGTACTCCACGCCCCAGCTGGTGGCGAGCGCGCCGCACAGCATCAGCCCGCGGCCGCCCTCGCGGTCCGGGTTGGCGGCCTGCGCCGCGCTGCTCTGCAGCGGCACGTCCCGTTCCGGGTAGCGGTCGGCGACCTCGATGCGGACTCCGGCCTCGGTGCGCAGGCAGAGCACGTCCGCGGCGGTGCCCGCGTGCACGACGGCGTTGGTGACCAGCTCACTCGTGAGGACCACGGCATCGTCGACGATGTCGGAGAAGCCCCAGCCCTGGAGGGTGTCGCGGACGAAGGCTCGGGCGGTCGCGACCGAGCGCCCGACCGCCTCGAAGGTGGCCGTGGCCCGCGCGGTGATCACTGGTCTCCTCAAGGGTGTCTCGGTGGCCGGCGTACGCATGGTGGGCAGGGTCACTGCCCCCGGAGGCGTGCCGCCGCCGGAACCGTCGGGCAGCCGGCCGGTGTCAGCTTCCGCCAGGTCCTGCCGGACCAGGCTTTCGCCCCGCTCCTTCATGCCACTCCCTACGGCCGGACGGCCCGCCGCCGGCGCCTCACCGACGCCTTGCAGTACTCGCTTCCCCACCCGTCGTTTCGGCCGGGTGGTGGACAGCCGGATGCCAGGTTACTTACCTTCGCCGTTCGCGAGGATGCCGGTCGCGCGTGTTTCCGCCCGAGAGTGGTAGGGAGCGTGTCGGGCGGTGTGCGATGCTGCCGAACTGTTATGGCCTGGTTCTGTCCGGGTGAAACACTGGGCAGGCTTGAGTGAGAAAGCCCGGGTAGAACGGTCGACCCTGCGGGAGGGACACGGTGGAGTCTGGCGCAGCCGCGCGAAGCACCAAGACGCGCGCGAAGGGCGGTCGCTCCCGTAGTGGTGGGACGACCGAGGTGGACACGGCGGCCCTCAACCGGCTGCTGTCGGCGCTGGCCTCGATGCGGGACGGCAATTTCCGGAAGCGGCTGACCGTGTCCGGGGACGGTGTGATGGCGGAGATCGCCGCCGTCTTCAACGAGGTGGCGGACCGCAACCAGCAGCTCACGGGCGAGATCGCGAGGGTCCGGCGGGTCGTCGGCAGGGAGGGAAAACTCACAGAACGCCTGGAGACCGGGCCCTGTGAGGGTTCCTGGGCGGCGGCGATCGACGCCTCGAACGCCCTGGTGGACGATCTGGTACGGCCCGTCTCCGAGGTCGGCCGGGTGCTGTCGGCGGTGTCCGAGGGCGATCTCGAGCAGCGGATGGACCTGCGCTCGCAGGGCTCGGACGGCTCGGCGCACCCGCTGCGCGGCGAGTTCCTGAAGGTCGGGCGGACGGTGAACGGGCTGGTCGACCAGCTGTCGGCGTTCACCGACGAGGTGACCCGGGTCGCCAGCGAGGTCGGTACCGAGGGCAAGCTCGGCGGCCAGGCGAAGGTGCGCGGGATGTCGGGTTCCTGGAAGGACCTCACGGACTCCGTCAACACGATGGCGTACCGGCTCACCGCGCAGGTGCGGGACATCGCGCTGGTGACGACGGCGGTCGCGAAGGGCGATCTGTCCCGGAAGGTCACGGTTCACGTGGCCGGCGAGATGCTCGAACTGAAGAACACCGTCAACACGATGGTGGACCAGCTGTCCTCTTTCTCCTCCGAGGTGACGCGCGTCGCCCGGGAGGTCGGCACGGAGGGTGAGCTGGGCGGCCAGGCGAAGGTCCCGGGTGTCGCCGGGGTGTGGAAGGACCTGACCGACTCCGTCAACCTCATGGCGGGCAATCTGACCGCGCAGGTGCGCGGGATCGCGCAGGTCACGACGGCGGTCGCCAACGGTGACCTGTCACAGAAGGTGACGGTGAGCGCCCGCGGCGAGGTCGCGCAGCTCGCCGAGACGATCAACACGATGACGGAGACCCTGCGCACGTTCGCCGGTGAGGTGACCCGGGTCGCGCGGGAGGTCGGAGCCGAGGGTGAGCTGGGCGGCCAGGCGCAGGTGCCGGGGGCGGCGGGGACCTGGAAGGACCTGACCGACTCGGTGAACACCGCGTTCCGCAACCTCACCGGGCAGGTGCGGGACATCGCGCAGGTGACGACGGCGGTGGCGAACGGTGATCTGTCGCAGAAGGTCACCGTGGACGTGTCCGGCGAGATGCTGGAGCTGAAGAACACGGTCAACACGATGGTCGACCAGCTGTCGTCCTTCGGCGCCGAGGTGACGCGCGTCGCCCGGGAGATCGGGGTCGAGGGCGAGCTGGGCGGCCAGGCGCAGGTGCCGGGGGCGGCGGGGACCTGGAAGGACCTGACCGACTCGGTGAACACCGCGTTCCGCAACCTCACCGGGCAGGTCCGCAACATCGCGCAGGTGACGACGGCGGTGGCCAACGGTGACCTGTCGCAGAAGGTCACCGTCGACGTGTCCGGCGAGATGCTCCAGCTGAAGAACACCGTCAACACGATGGTCGACCAGCTGTCGTCCTTCGCCGACCAGGTCACCCGGATGGCCCGTGACGTGGGCACCGAGGGCCGGCTCGGCGGCCAGGCCCGGGTGGACGGGGTGTCCGGCACCTGGAAGGACCTGACCGACTCCGTCAACTTCATGGCCGGGAACCTCACCTCGCAGGTGAGGCAGATCGCCCAGGTGACGACGGCGGTGGCGCGCGGTGATCTGTCGCAGAAGATCGAGGTCGACGCCCGCGGCGAGATCCTGGAGCTGAAGAACACCATCAACACGATGGTGGACCAGCTCTCCGCCTTCGCCGACCAGGTCACCCGGGTGGCCCGGGAGGTCGGTACGGAAGGCCGGCTGGGCGGTCAGGCCCAGGTGCCCGGTGTCGCCGGCGTCTGGCGGGACCTGACCGACTCCGTGAACGGCATGGCCGGCAACCTCACCGCGCAGGTCCGCAACATCGCGCAGGTCGCGACGGCGGTGGCGCGCGGTGATCTGTCGCAGAAGATCGACGTGGACGCCCGCGGCGAGATCCTGGAGCTGAAGAACACCCTCAACACGATGGTGGACCAGCTCTCGTCGTTCGCCGACCAGGTGACGCGGGTGGCCCGCGAGGTCGGCACGGAGGGCATCCTCGGCGGCCAGGCCGAGGTGCAGGGCGTGTCCGGGACCTGGAAGGACCTCACCCAGTCCGTCAACTTCATGGCGAACAACCTGACGACCCAGGTCCGCAACATCGCGCAGGTGACGACGGCGGTCGCGAACGGTGACCTGTCGCAGAAGGTCACGGTCGACGCCAAGGGCGAGATCCTCGCCCTGGTGACCACGGTGAACACCATGGTGGACACCCTGTCGTCGTTCGCCGAGCAGGTGACGCGGGTGGCCCGTGAGGTGGGCACCGAGGGCCAGCTCGGCGGGCAGGCCCGGGTGCGGGACGTGTCCGGCATCTGGAAGGACCTGACGGACAACGTCAACCTGATGGCGAACAACCTCACCATCCAGGTGCGGAACATCGCGCAGGTCTCGTCCGCCGTCGCCAACGGCGACCTGACGAAGAAGGTCACCGTCGAGGCGCGCGGCGAGGTCGCGCAGCTCGCCGACACCGTCAACACGATGGTGACGACCCTGTCGTCGTTCGCCGACGAGGTGACGCGGGTGGCCCGCGAGGTCGGCACCGACGGCCGGCTCGGCGGGCAGGCCCGGGTGCCGGGCGTCTCCGGCACCTGGAAGGACCTCACCGAGTCCGTGAACTCGATGGCGTCCAACCTCACCGGCCAGGTCCGCAACATCGCGATGGTCACCACGGCGGTCGCCAAGGGTGACCTGACGAAGAAGATCGACGTCGACGCCCGCGGCGAGATCCTGGAGCTGAAGACGACCATCAACACGATGGTCGACCAGCTCTCCTCGTTCGCCGACCAGGTGACCCGGGTGGCCCGCGAGGTGGGCACCGAGGGCCAGCTCGGCGGCCAGGCGCGGGTGCGAGACGTGGACGGCACCTGGCGCGACCTGACGGAATCGGTGAACGAGATGGCCGGGAACCTCACCCGGCAGGTCCGCGCCATCGCGGCCGTCGCCGCCGCGGTCACCCGCGGCGACCTGAATCTCAAGATCGACGTGGACGCGGCGGGTGAGATCCTGGAGCTCCAGGACAACATCAACACGATGATCGCCACGCTCCGCGAGACCACGCTCGCCAACAAGGAGCAGGACTGGCTGAAGGGCAACCTGGCCCGGATCTCCGGGCTCATGCAGGGCCGGCGGGACCTGGACGACGTGGCGCGGCTGATCATGAGCGAGCTGACCCCGGTGGTCTCGGCGCAGCACGGCGCGTTCTTCCTGGCCACACCGACCGGTGACACGGCGGAGATCGCCGCCGCCGAGGAGGAGGGCTCGTACGAGCTGCGGCTGATCGGCTCGTACGGCTACTCCATGGGCGGGATGCCGACGTCCTTCAGGCCGGGCGAGTCGCTCATCGGCACGGCGGCCGAGGAGAAGCGCACGATCCTCGTCGAGAACGTGCCGCCGGGCTATCTGAAGATCTCCTCGGGGCTCGGCGAGGCGCCGCCCGCGCACGTGATCGTGCTGCCGGTGCTCTTCGAGGACCAGGTGCTGGGTGTGATCGAGCTGGCGTCGTTCCAGCCCTTCGCGCAGATCCAGAAGGACTTCCTCAGCCAGATCGCCGAGATGATCGCCACGAGCGTCAACACGATCAGTGTCAACACCAAGACCGAGGTGCTGCTCCAGCAGTCGCAGGAGCTGGCCGAGCAGCTCCAGGACCGCTCCGAGGAGCTGGAGAACCGGCAGAAGGCCCTCCAGGCGTCCAACGCCGAGCTGGAGGAGAAGGCCGAGCTGCTGGCCCAGCAGAACCGCGACATCGAGGTGAAGAACACCGAGATCGAGGAGGCGCGGCAGGTCCTGGAGGAGCGCGCGGAGCAGCTCGCGGTCTCCATGCGCTACAAGTCCGAGTTCCTCGCCAACATGTCGCACGAGCTGCGCACCCCGCTCAACTCGCTGCTCATCCTGGCCAAGCTGCTCGCGGACAATGCCGAAGGCAATCTGTCACCGAAGCAGGTGGAATTCGCAGAAACGATCCATGGAGCCGGTTCGGACCTGCTCCAGCTCATCAACGACATCCTCGACCTGTCCAAGGTCGAGGCGGGCAAGATGGACATCAGCCCGGCCCGGATCGCCCTCGTCCAGCTCGTCGACTACGTCGAGGCGACCTTCCGCCCGCTGACCGCCGAGAAGGGCCTGGACTTCTCCGTACGGGTCTCACCGGAGCTGCCGGGCACCCTGCACACCGACGAGCAGCGCCTGCTCCAGGTGCTGCGGAACCTGCTGTCGAACGCGGTGAAGTTCACCGACAGCGGCGCCGTGGAACTGGTGATCCGCCCGGCCGGCTCGGACGTGCCGGACGCCATCCGCGAGCAGCTCCTGGAGCACGGCTCGCTCCAGGAGGCCGACGCGCCGCTGATCGCCTTCTCGGTCACCGACACCGGCATCGGGATCGCGGCCAGCAAGATGCGGGTCATCTTCGAGGCGTTCAAGCAGGCCGACGGCACGACCAGCCGGAAGTACGGCGGTACGGGCCTCGGGCTGTCGATCAGCCGGGAGATCGCCCGGCTGCTGGGCGGCGAGATCCACGCGGCCAGCGAGCCGGGACGCGGGTCCACGTTCACGCTCTATCTGCCGCTCAGCCCCGGTGAGCTCCCGCCGCAGGGCTATCCGCAGCTGATGCCCGGCGGGGCGGACCTCGGGCCGCGGTTCAGCGGGCTGCGGGAGGTCGCCGCGGAGGCGGTCGACGGAGACGGGGAGCAGCCCGCGGCGGAGCGTGCGGAGGAGCCGGGCCGCGCCCCGGCCCGGCCCGCCCGCCGTCGCGGGCGGTCGGTGGCGCCGCCGGAGCCGAGGCGGGAGCTGACCGGTCCGGAGGACGAGGTGTCCGCCGAGCCGCAGCCGGCCCCCCGGGAGTCGTGGCTGGAGAACGGGCAGGACCTGGTCCGGCCCGGTCCGGAGAGCCACTTCCACGGCGAGAAGGTGCTGATCGTCGACGACGACATCCGGAACGTCTTCGCGCTGACCAGCGTGCTGGAGCAGCACGGACTGTCGGTGCTGTACGCGGAGAACGGCCGTGAGGGCATCGAGGTCCTGGAGCAGCACGACGACGTGGTCGTGGTGCTGATGGATATCATGATGCCCGAGATGGACGGTTACGCGACGACGGCGGCGATCCGCCGGATGCCGCAGTTCGCCGGGCTGCCGATCATCGCGCTGACCGCGAAGGCGATGAAGGGCGACCGCGAGAAGAGCATCCAGGCGGGAGCCTCGGACTACGTGACCAAGCCGGTCGACACCGACCACCTGCTGGCCGTGATGAACCAGTGGATGCGGGAAGGTGAGGACTGACCGTCTCCGAACGGGTGTGGAAGCGCGGTGCACGGGGAACCTTCTGGTCCCCCACCGCGTTTCCGGTACGTGCACAGTGACATCGCGGTGACAGGGTGTGGCGACAGGCGGGGTGCGGTTACGATGACCGGCACAAGGACGGGCGGCGTAAGGGAGTCGTCCCCCGGGGCGGCGTCCGGTGCTTCCCCGAGCTCCCCGAGCAGGGGAGGTTCCACGCCGGGGCGAGGAGGACGGGCCATGGTGCAGAAGGCCAAGATCCTCCTGGTCGATGACCGGCCGGAGAATCTGCTGGCGCTGGAGGCCATTCTCTCCGCGCTCGATCAGACACTGGTACGGGCATCGTCAGGGGAGGAAGCGCTCAAGGCGCTGCTGACGGACGATTTCGCAGTCATCCTGCTGGACGTCCAGATGCCGGGTATGGACGGGTTCGAGACCGCGGCGCACATCAAGCGACGGGAGCGGACGCGGGACATCCCGATCATCTTCCTGACGGCCATCAACCACGGGCCGCACCACACCTTCCGCGGTTACGCCGCCGGTGCGGTGGACTACATCTCCAAGCCGTTCGACCCCTGGGTGCTGCGGGCGAAGGTCTCGGTCTTCGTCGAGCTGTACATGAAGAACTGCCAGCTGCGGGAGCAGGCCTCCCTGCTGCGCGCCCAGATCGAGGGCAGCCAGCCCGAGCCGGGCGACGCCAAGGAGCCTCCCGGGCTGCTGGCCGAGCTGTCCGCGCGGCTCGCGGCGGTCGAGGAGCAGGCCGAGGCGCTGTCGAAGCAGCTCGACGAGTCCGCGGACGCGGCCGCCGTCGCCACGGCCGCCCATCTCGAACGGAAGCTCACCGGACTGCGCCGCGCGCTGGACGCCCTGGAGCCCGGCACGGGTGGCGCCGGGACGGTTCCGCAGCAGAGCTGAGGCCCCGTCGGCCGGCCCGCCGTGTGCGGTCCGGCCGGCGTGACCCGGCGTCAGCACGGCGCCGCGGCGGGGCGGACGACGACACGAACGGGTCAACCGGTGGGCACACGTGTCCCATCCGGCAGACACCGGTAACCTCGCAACATGGCCTCACGTACGTCCGGCAAGGGTTCCCAGGGCACGGCGGGCACCTCCAAGCCGCGCGGCGGCCGATCCGCGGGCCCCGCGAAGAAGGCGCCCGCGAAGAAGGCGGCGGCCAAGAAGGCCGCTCCGCGGAAGGCGCCCGCGAAGAAGGCCCCGGCCAAACCCGCGCCGTCCCCGACCGGCGGCGTCTACCGCCTCGTACGGGCCCTGTGGCTCGGCCTCGCCCACACGGTGGGCGCGCTGTTCCGGGGCATAGGCCGCGGTGCCAAGGGCCTGGATCCCGCGCACCGCAAGGACGGGCTCGCGCTGCTGCTGCTCGGCATCACCCTGATCGTCGCCGCCGGCACCTGGTCCAGCCTCGACGGCCCGGTCGGTGAACTCGTCGAGATGCTGGTGACGGGCGCCTTCGGCCGCCTCGACCTGCTGGTGCCGATCCTCATCGGGACCGTCGCCGTACGGCTGATCCGCCATCCGGAGAAGCCGGAGGCCAACGGGCGGATCGTGATCGGACTTTCGGCCCTGGTCGTCGGCGTGCTCGGCCAGGTTCACATGGCCTGCGGCTCACCGGGCCGCGGCGAGGGCACCGAGGCGATCCAGGACGCGGGCGGGCTGATCGGCTGGGGCGTCTCCAAGCCGCTGGTCTTCACCGTCGGCGAGGTGCTGGCGGTGCCGCTGCTGGTCCTCGTCACCGTCTTCGGGCTGCTCGTCGTCACCGCCACCCCCGTGAACGCGATCCCGCAGCGGCTGCGCGCGCTCGGCGCCCGGCTGGGCCTGGTGGAGCCCGCCCCCGCGGCGGGCGACGCCCTGTCGGAGGACGACGCGGCGTACGACGAGGACTGGCGCAAGACGCTGGAGCCCGCGCCCCGCCGCCGTTCGTCCCGCTCCGCGGCGGCCGCGGCCGCCGCGGACGCCGACGAGGACGAGGCCGTGGAGGCCGCACCGGTGCGGCGGAAGCGTTCCCGTCGCACGGCCGGCGCGCAGCCCGCGGTGCGCTCCGGGGAGCCGGACGCCGTGGACGTCGCGGCGGCCGCCGCGGCCTCCCTGGACGGCGCGGTGCTGCACGGGGTGCAGCCCTCGCCGCTGGTGGCCGGGCTCAGCCACAGCGTCGGTGAGCGGACGGCCGAGGTGCCCGGGGCCCGGGGTGCGGAGGAGGCGCGTCCGGTCGAGCGGGCTCCCGCGAGGGACGCCGCGGCGGAGCGTGCCGTACCGGATCTCACCCGCGGGGCCGAGGAGCCGCCCCGGCCGCTGCCGGCCCGGGCGGAGCAGCTCCAGCTCTCCGGGGACATCACCTATGCGCTGCCGTCGCTGGGCCTGCTGGAGCGCGGCGGTCCGGGGAAGACGCGCAGCGCCGCCAACGACGCGGTGGTGAACTCCCTGCAGAACGTCTTCTCCGAGTTCAAGGTCGACGCCGAGGTCACCGGTTTCACCCGGGGGCCGACGGTGACCCGTTACGAGGTCGAGCTGGGGCCCGCGGTCAAGGTCGAGAAGATCACCGCGCTGGCCAAGAACATCGCCTACGCCGTCGCGAGCCCCGACGTGCGCATCATCAGCCCCATCCCGGGGAAGTCGGCGGTGGGCATCGAGATCCCCAACACCGACCGCGAGATGGTCAACCTCGGCGACGTGCTCCGGCTCGCGGACGCCGCCGGTGACGAGCACCCGATGCTCGTGGCGCTCGGCAAGGACGTCGAGGGCGGCTACGTGATGGCCAACCTCACCAAGATGCCGCACATCCTGGTGGCGGGCGCGACCGGTTCCGGCAAGTCCTCGTGCATCAACTGCCTGATCACCTCGGTGATGATGCGGGCCACGCCGGAGGACGTGCGGATGGTCCTGATCGACCCCAAGCGCGTCGAGTTGACGGCGTACGAGGGCATCCCGCACCTGATCACGCCGATCATCACCAACCCGAAGCGGGCGGCCGAGGCCCTGCAGTGGGTGGTCCGCGAGATGGACCTGCGCTACGACGACCTGGCGGCGTACGGCTACCGGCACATCGACGACTTCAACGCCGCCGTCCGCAGCGGCAAGGCGAAGGCCCCGGAGGGCAGCGAGCGGGATCTCCAGCCGTATCCGTATCTGCTGGTGATCGTGGACGAGCTGGCCGATCTGATGATGGTCGCCCCGCGCGACGTCGAGGACGCCATCGTGCGGATCACGCAGCTGGCGCGCGCCGCCGGCATCCATCTGGTGCTGGCCACCCAGCGGCCGAGCGTCGACGTGGTGACCGGCCTCATCAAGGCGAACGTCCCGTCCCGGCTGGCCTTCGCGACCTCCTCGCTGGCCGACAGCCGGGTCATCCTCGACCAGCCTGGCGCGGACAAGCTCATCGGCAAGGGTGACGGGCTGTTCCTGCCGATGGGCGCGGGCAAACCGACCCGTATGCAGGGCGCCTTCGTCACCGAGGAGGAGATCGCGGGGATCGTCGAGCACTGCAAGAAGCAGATGGCTCCGGTGTTCCGCGAGGACGTCACGGTGGGGACGGCGAAGAAGAAGGAGATCGACGAGGAGATCGGCGACGATCTGGACCTGCTCTGCCAGGCCGCGGAACTGGTCGTCTCCACGCAGTTCGGCTCGACCTCGATGCTCCAGCGGAAGCTGCGGGTGGGCTTCGCCAAGGCGGGGCGGCTGATGGATCTCATGGAGACACGGGGTGTCGTCGGCCCGAGCGAGGGGTCGAAAGCCCGCGATGTGCTGATCAAGCCCGATGAATTGGACGGAATGCTTGCCGAGATCCGTGGGGAGACTCAGTCGTAAGAGTGGCGGAGGCAACCGTTTCGCCTGCTGATACGTCACATCGGACGAAGCGACGGACGGATGTGTGATCATCTGGCGTTCGGACCGCCCGATGGGCTACAAAGTCCGTCCTCCCGGTTGCCCCACCCTTTTGCACCACCCCTAGACTGAACCTCCAGCAGGTGGCTACACGCTCGAAAGGCGCCCTCGTGCCCATCGGCAACTCCTCCGAAGACGACCGTCCTTCCGTCGGCCGAGCGCTCCAGCAGGCCCGTATCGACGCCGGACTGACCGTCGAACAGGTCAGTACGACGACCCGGGTGCGCATCCCCATCGTGCACGCGATCGAACAGGACGATTTCACCCGCTGTGGTGGCGACGTCTATGCCCGCGGCCACATCCGCACCCTGGCGCGTGCGGTGGGCGTCGACGCCACCCCGCTGATCGAGCAGTACGACGCCGAGCACGGCGGACGGCCCGCGCCGACCCCGGCCGCGCCGCTCTTCGAGGCCGAGCGG
The DNA here is from genome assembly GCF_009735685.1 of Streptomyces lycii. Classification (GTDB taxonomy): domain Bacteria; phylum Actinomycetota; class Actinomycetes; order Streptomycetales; family Streptomycetaceae; genus Streptomyces; species Streptomyces lycii. Next base: position 13,959 of record NZ_WHPN01000426.1, read on the forward strand.
ATCCGGCCCGAGCGGGGCCGGCCCAACTGGACGGCGGCCATGGTCGCCGCGATCGTCGCCGTCGTCGGTTTCGTCGGCTTCACCTTCTGGGGCGGCGGCGACGACGGGGGCACCCCGACCGCCGGGTCCACGCCCACGAAGTCCCCGCAGAGCGAGCCCGACCGCAAGAAGCCCGCCGACCCGAAGCCGGATCCGTCCGACAGCGCCATCGCGGCCGTGCCCGCGGACAAGGTCACGGTCAAGCTGACGGCCGAGGACGGAGCCAGCTGGGTCTCCGCCAAGGACCACAACGGCACCGTCCTCCACCAGGGCGTCATCGAGCAGGGCGACTCCAAGACCTTCACCGACAAGCAGAAGATCGATCTGATCCTGGGGAACGCCGGCGGCGTACAGCTGTACGTCAACGGCAAGGAGGTCGACAACGAGTTCAAGCCCGGCGAGGTCCAGCGCCTGACCTACACGAAGGGCGACCCGCAGGCCGGGTGATCCGGACGGCGCGGAGCCGGAGGTTCCGCGACGGAGGGCTGGACTCGGGGTGTCGTCGGGACAAAGTAGTCTGATCCCATGCCCGAACGCCGTACCGTCGCACTGGTCACCCTTGGCTGCGCCCGTAACGAGGTGGACTCGGAGGAGCTCGCAGGCCGTCTGGCGGCGGATGGCTGGGATCTCGTCCCGGAAGCCGCCGACGCGGACGTCGCCGTCGTCAACACCTGCGGATTCGTCGAGGCCGCCAAGAAGGACTCCGTCGACGCCCTGCTCGAGGCCAACGACCTCAAGACCGCCGCGGCCGAGGGCCGGGGGCGGACGCAGGCCGTCGTCGCCGTCGGCTGCATGGCCGAGCGCTACGGCAAGGAGCTCGCCCAGGCGCTGCCCGAGGCCGACGGCGTGCTCGGCTTCGACGACTACACCGACATCTCCGACCGTCTGCAGACCATCCTCTCCGGCGGGGTGCACGCCTCGCACACCCCGCGCGACCGCCGCAAGCTGCTGCCCATCACCCCCGCCGAACGGCAGAGCGCCGACGTGGCCCTGCCCGGCCACGGCGACGCCCCGGCCGACCTGCCGGAGGGCGTCGCGCCCGCCTCCGGGCCCCGGGCCCCGCTCCGCCGCCGGCTGGACAGCAGCCCCGTCGCCTCGGTGAAGCTGGCCTCGGGCTGCGACCGGCGCTGCTCGTTCTGCGCGATCCCGGCCTTCCGCGGGTCGTTCATCTCCCGCCGCCCCTCCGACGTGCTGGGCGAGACCCGCTGGCTCGCCGGGCAGGGCGTGAAGGAGATCATGCTGGTCTCCGAGAACAACACCTCCTACGGCAAGGACCTCGGAGACATCCGGCTGCTGGAGACCCTGCTGCCCGAGCTCGCCGCCACCGACGGCATCGAGCGGATCCGGGTCAGCTATCTCCAGCCGGCCGAGATGCGGCCCGGGCTGATCGACGTCCTCACCTCGACGCCGAAGGTCGCCCCGTACTTCGACCTGTCCTTCCAGCACTCCGCGCCCGGTGTGCTCCGCGCCATGCGCCGCTTCGGTGACACCGACCGCTTCCTGGAGCTGCTCGACACGATCCGCTCGAAGGCCCCGGAGGCCGGGGTCCGGTCGAACTTCATCGTGGGCTTCCCCGGCGAGACCGAGGACGACCTGGCCGAGCTGGAGCGTTTCCTCACCGGCGCCCGGCTCGACGCCATCGGCGTCTTCGGCTATTCCGACGAGGAGGGCACGGAGGCCCTGACGTACGACGGGAAGCTCGACGAGGACACGATCGCCGAGCGGCTCGGGCACATCTCCCGTCTCGCCGAGGAGCTCACCGCGCAGCGCGCCGAGGAGCGGCTCGGCGAGACCCTCCAGGTGCTCGTCGAGTCCACGGACGGCGAGGACGGCCCCGTCGGGCGCGCCGCGCACCAGGCGCCGGAGACCGACGGCCAGACGCTGCTGACCCTGTCGCACGGGCTCGTCCCCGGCCGTATGGTCGAAGCGAAGGTGGTGGCGGCCGAGGGCGCCGATCTTGTCGCCGAGCCCCTCGCCGCCGGGAGCGCCGCCGGCGCCGGTGACGGCGTGGCGTCCGGCGCGGTGTGTACCGAGGAGGCGGGCGTATGACAGGAATCCCCGCGTCCGCGGCGGGCGGTGCGGGTCGTGCGCCGGTGCACGGAAAGCCGGCGGCAGGAGCGTCCGTGGCAGCCGTACGGCCGGCGCGGCTGTGGAACATCGCCAACATCCTGACGATGGCGCGGCTGCTGCTCGTGCCCGGCTTCGTACTGCTGCTGCTCCACAACGGCGGGTACGACCCGGTCTGGCGCGCGTTCGCCTGGGCGGCGTTCGCCATCGCCATGATCACCGATCTGTTCGACGGCCATCTGGCCCGGCGCTACAACCTCGTCACCGACTTCGGGAAGATCGCCGACCCGATAGCGGACAAGGCGATCATGGGTGCCGCGCTGGTCTGTCTCTCCGCTCTCGGCGACCTCCCGTGGTGGGTCACCGGGGTGATCCTGTTCCGGGAGCTAGGCATCACCCTGATGCGGTTCTGGGTCATCCGGCACGGTGTGATCCCGGCGAGCCGCGGCGGGAAGATGAAGACCCTCGCGCAGGGCACGGCGGTCGGCATGTACGTCCTGGCGCTCACCGGACCGCTCGCCACGCTGCGCTTCTGGGTGATGGGGGTGGCCGTGGTGCTGACCGTGGTCACCGGCCTCGACTACGTACGGCAGGCCGTGGTCCTGCGCCGCGCCGGGCTGGCCGGGCGGCGGCAGGGCGGTCCCTCCGGGGGCGCGGCCGGCGCGGCCGGGGGCGCGGAGCGGTGAACGGCAGCGCGGCCGCCGACGTACTGCACTCGATGGCAGCGCACGGGAATACGCTCGCGGTCGCGGAATCGCTCACGGGTGGGCTGGTGGCCGCGGAGCTCACGGCCGTCCCCGGCGCCTCGGCGGTCTTCCGCGGCGGGGTGACGGCGTACGCCACGGAGCTGAAGCACGCGCTGCTCGGCGTGGACGCCGCTCTGCTGGCCGAGCGGGGCGCGGTGGACGCGGAGGTCGCGGAGCGGATGGCCGGCGGCGTGCGGCGGCTGCTGGGCGCCGACTGGGGCGCCGCGACGACCGGGGTCGCCGGGCCGGAACCGCAGGACGGCCGTCCGGTCGGCACCGTGTACGTCGCCGTCGCGGGGCCCGCCGGCCCGGCGCGGGTGCGGCGTCTGGACCTGTCCGGTGACCGGGAGACCATCCGCCGGGGGAGCGTTCGAGCAGTTCTCGAACTGCTGCGGGAAGAACTCCCTGAAAATGTGCGAACACAGAATACGGAACAGCGTGGGGGGAATTGATGTTTGCAGCCCTGAGTGAACACGTCATCGCTCCCCGCACGGCCGCCGCCCGAGGCGGTACGGTGGGGCGAGAAGGATCCGGATCCGAGGTCCGAGGAGGGAGCCACCGATGATTCTGCTCCGTCGCCTGCTGGGTGACGTGCTGCGTCGGCAGCGCCAGCGCCAGGGCAGAACCCTGCGCGAAGTCTCCTCGTCGGCGCGGGTCTCCCTCGGCTACCTCTCAGAGGTCGAACGGGGGCAGAAGGAGGCGTCCTCCGAGCTGCTCTCCGCCATCTGCGACGCACTGGAAGTGCGGATGTCGCAGGTCATGCGCGAGGTGAGCGACGAACTGTCGCTGGCCGAGCTGGCGCAGTCGGCGGCGGACGAGACGGTGCCTGCGCCGATGCGGCCGATGCTCAATTCGGTCTCGGTGACGTCCGTGACGGGCGTTCCCGAGGAGCGCGTGACGATCAAGGCGCCCACCGAGGCGGTGGACGTCGTCGCGGCCTGACGACCCAGTTGGTTCATGACAGCGGAGAGCCCCGGACGGTGACGTCCGGGGCTCTCCGCTGTCCGGTGCCGGCCTCTCCGCTGCTGTGATCCGCGTCACGAAGCCGGCGGCGTCCCGCGCACATGCCCGGCGGCGAGCGGGTATGCGATGGTGGAGAAGGGTTGATCGGACAAACAGGAGGATTTCGGATGTCTGTCGTCAAGAGCCCGCTGTCCGACGAGGGCGACCGCCGCGTCGTCGCGGAGGCTCTCCAGGGCGCCCTGGTGGATCTGGTCGATCTCTCGCTGGTGGCCAAGCAGGTGCACTGGAACGTGGTCGGCCCCCGCTTCCGCTCCGTACACCTCCAGCTCGACGAGGTGGTCGACACCGCCCGGCAGCACGCCGACACCGTGGCCGAACGGGCCGCGGCGCTCGGGATCTCCCCCGACGGCCGGGCCGAGACGGTCGCGAAGACCAGCGGCGCGGGGCCGGTGAAGGAGACCTGGATCAAGGACACCGACGCCGTGCAGACCCTGGCGGAAGCCCTCGGGGCCGTCATCACGCGGATGCGCGAACGGATCGAGGCCACGGACAAGCCGGACCCGGTGACCCAGGACATCATCATCACGCTGACCGGTGACCTGGAGAAGCACCGCTGGATGTTCGCCGCGGAGGACGCGGAGGGCTTCGGCGCCTGATGCGGCGCCTGGGGTCCCTGCCGTGGCGGCTCGCGCCCGCGGGGCGCCCGGAGCGCCCCGCGGGACTCTCGCGGCGCCCCGGAGGGGCCTGAGGCTGGCGCCCCGGAGGAGCCTGAGGCTGCGGAGCCGGCGGGACCGAGCCTGAAGGCTTCGGTTCCCGGTGTCACGGGAGCCTGATGCCGGGTGCCCGGCGGCACCGGGCCCGCCCGGCGCGTCGCCCTGGGTCCTCGGGGCGCCCGAAGCCTGACGCTCGGGAGATCCCGGGCGGCACCGTGCCCCGTGTTGCGGAGCCCCGCCACGAATGCCTGAAGCCGGGTGTCCGGCGGCACCGGGGCACGATCCGTCCGTCCCCGGTCACCCGCCCGTGGCGGCGTCCCCGGGGACGGGACCGGGCTGGCAGCGCGGGCACCAGTACGTGTCCCGCGCCTGGCTCGCCTCGCCCTGCAGACGGTGCCGTACCGGCGTTCCGCAGCGCAGACAGGGCTTGCCCGCCCTCCCGTACACCCACAGCGGCCGGTCCCCCCGGGGATCGGCCGTCGTCACGCGTGACACCCGGTCCTTGTTGACCTCCAGGAGCCGCTTGGCGAGCGTGGTCACCCGTTCGGGTGAAGGGGTGTCGCCCGTGGGAAGCCAGGGCGAGACCCGGAGCATGAAGCACAGCTCGGACTTGTAGACATTGCCGATGCCGGCCAGGTTCCGCTGGTCCAGCAGGGCCTCGCCGAGCGGTCGCGCCGGGTCGGACAGCAGCCGCCGCCGGGCCTCCGCGGCGTCCCAGTCCGGCCCCAGCAGATCCGGGCCGAGATGCCCGACCACCTCGTCCTCGTCGGCCGTGCGCAGCAGCGCCAGCACCGGCAGCCGGTATCCGACGGCCTGTTTCGCGGGCGTGGCCAGGATCGCCCGGATCTGGTGGGCGGGGCCGCCGCGCGGCCGCTCCTCCGCGCCGTAGACCCGCCAGGCTCCGTCCATCCGCAGATGGGAGTGGAGCGTCAGGCCGCCCTCGAACCGGGTCAGCAGGTGCTTGCCGCGCGGCAGCACCCCGAGGACCCGGCGGCCGGTGAGGTCGGTCGTGGCGAGCTTCGGGACCCGCAGGTCGGAGCGCACGAGGCGCTCTCCGGCGAGCGCTTCGCGCAGCCGGCGGGCCGTTCGCCAGACGGTGTCTCCTTCGGGCATGGCCCCATCATCCTCCGGTGCGTTCCGGCGTGTCCGGTGCGGGCATCACTGCGGGCGGAGCCGGAGTCCGCGCGGGGTGGCGTGGAAGCCGGCGGCCTCCAGGGCCCGGCCCACCGGGGACGACAGGGCCGAGGCGCCGTTCGCCCGCTCCACGGTGAGGGTGCCCAGCGCCCCCTGGCGGGCGGCGCCGGCCAGGGTCTCCGCCGCGAGCCGCAGCCGGGGATCCTCGCCGGGGCTTTCCGCGTTCTCGCCGGGCCAGGCCAGCAGGCTCTTCCCGCCGCGCTCGACATACAGCACCAGCTCCCCGTCGACCAGGACCACCAGGGCGCCCGCCTTGCGGCCGGGCTTGTGACCGCCGCCGGACGCGGGGGAGTCGGGCCAGGGCAGGGCGGCGCCGTAGGCGTTGGCGGGGTCGGCCGCGGCCAGCAGGACCGCGTTGCCCCGGTCGGCGCGGTCACCGGGCCGGGGCGCCGGGGCGCCGTACCCCGGGTCCGGGCCCGCCGCCGCGGCCCGCTCCCGGGCCGTGCCCGCCGCGCGGAGCCGGTCCACCGCGCCGTCCATCGCGAACTGCGCGGCCCCCAGTCCCTCCACCACATAGCCGCGCCGGGCCTGACCGGTCTCCTCGAAGGCGGAGAGCACCCGGTAGGCCGCCGAGAAACCACCGGTGACGCCCTCGGCCGAGACCGCACCGCGGGTCACCACCCCGTGCCGGTCCAGCAGCGTGTGGGCGAGGGCGTGCGCCCGGTGGGTCGGTTCCGGCTCGCGCGGGGGCAGCAGCGACCAGCGGCCCGCGACCGTCGGCGGACCGCCCGGCGAGGCCGTCGGCCGGGCGCCGCGCCCGGTGAGCGAGCCGTAGCGCCCGCGCGGCACGGAGCGCCTCGCCCGGTGGGCGGTGGACCCGGCGGTACGGCCCGAGCCGAGCAGGGAGCGCAGCGGTGACAGCGTGTCGTTGGTGAGCCGGCCGGACCAGACCAGGTCCCAGAGGACGCCGGCCAGCACGGTGTCGGTCACGTCGGGGTGTCCGGCGGCCCGGACCTGCTCGGCGATCTGCCGGAAGAACAATCCGTACCCGCCGGAGAGGGCGTCCAGGACCGTCCGGTGCAGCGGGCCCTCCTCGAGCGGCAGCGGCTCCGGGAGCAGCAGCGGCACGGCGTCCGCGAGATACAGCGACAGCCAGCCGTCCTTGCCCGGCAGCGCGCCGGCGCCCGCCCACACCACCTCGCCGGCGGCCGTCAGCTCGTCGAGCAGGGCGGGGGAGTAGCCGCCGACCCGGGACGGCAGCACCAGCTTCTCCAGCGCCGACGCGGGAACCGGCGCGCCCTGCAACTGCTCCACGGTGCGCACCAGGCCGTCGATGCCGCGCAGGCTGTGCGTCCCCACGTGCTGCCACTGGGGGAGGAAGGACGCGAGCGCGGCCGGGGCGACCGGCTCCAGCTCCTGGCGCAGGGCGGCCAGCGAACGGCGGCGCAGCCGGCGCAGCACGCCCGCGTCGCACCACTCCTGGCCCGCCCCGGCCGGGTGGAACTCGCCCTGGACGACGCGCCCCGCGGCGGCGAGCCGGTGCAGCGCGCCGTCGGTGACGGCGGTGCCCAGGCCGAAGCGCTCGGCGGCCGCGGCGGAGGTGAACGGTCCGTGGGTGCGGGCGTACCGGGCGAGGAGATCGCCGAGGGGGTCCTTGACGGGCTCGGTGAAGGCCTCCGGCACGCCGACGGGCAGGGCCGTGCCGAGGGCGTCGCGCAGCCGCCCGGCGTCCTCCACGGCGGCCCAGTGCCCGGCCCCGGCGATCCGGACCCGGATGGCGCGCCGGGCCTCGGCCAGCTCCGCCGCCCAGCCGGGCTCGGCCCCGCGGTCGGCCAGCTCGGCGTCGGTGAGCGGCCCGAGGAGGCGGAGCAGGTCGGCGACGCTCTCGGGATCCTTGGCCCGGCGCTCCTCGGTCAGCCACTGGAGCTCCCGTTCCAGGTCCGCCAGCGCCTCCACGTCCAGCAGCTCGCGCAGCTCGGCCTGGCCCAGCAGCTCCGCCAGCAGCCGGGAGTCCAGGGACAGGGCGGCGGCGCGGCGCTCGGCGAGCGGGGAGTCGCCCTCGTAGAGGTACTGCGCGACATAGCCGAAGAGCAGCGAGCGGGCGAACGGGGACGGCTCGGGCGTGGTGACCTCGACGAGACGCACCCGGCGCGCCTCGACGTCCCCCATCAGCTCCGTCAGGCCGGGCACGTCGAAGACGTCCTGGAGGCATTCGCGCACGGCCTCCAGGACGATCGGGAACGAGCCGAACTCCGACGCCACCTGGAGCAGTTGCGAAGCGCGCTGCCGCTGCTGCCAGAGCGGCGTCCGCTTGCCCGGGTCCCGGCGCGGCAGCAGCAGGGCGCGGGCGGCGCACTCCCGGAAGCGGGCGGCGAACAGCGCGGAGCTGCCGACCTGGTCGGTGACCAGCTGCCCGATCTCACCGGCGTCGAAGACGGTGTCGGCGGCCCCGACGGGCGGCTGCTCCGGATCGGCGGGAAACCCGGCGGGCGCCCCGCCGGGAACGGAACCGTCCGGGGCGGCGGGCAGGTCCAGCAGGTCGAGGCCCATCATGTCGGCGTCCGGCAGCCGCAGCACGATGCCGTCGTCGGCGTGCATCACCTGCGCGTCCATGCCGAACCGCTCGGAGAGCCGGGCCCCCAGCGCGAGCGCCCACGGCGCGTGCACCTGGGCGCCGAAGGGCGAGTGCACCACGACCCGCCAGTCGCCCAGCTCGTCGCGGAAGCGCTCGACGACGATCGTCCGGTCGTCGGGGACATGGCCGCAGGCGCGGCGCTGCTCGTCGAGATACGCCAGGACGTTGTCCGCGGCCCAGGTGTCGAGCCCGGCGGCGGACAGCCGTCGCCGCGCGTCCTCGGGCGCCAGTCCGCCGATCTCGCGCAGGAACGAGCCCAGCGCCCGCCCCAGCTCCAGCGGCCGGCCGAGCTGGTCGCCCTTCCAGAACGGCAGCCGGCCGGGCACGCCGGGGGCGGGGGTGACCAGGACCCGGTCGCGGGTGATGTCCTCGATGCGCCAGGTCGTGGTGCCGAGCGTGAAGACGTCGCCGACCCGGGACTCGTAGACCATCTCCTCGTCCAGCTCGCCGACCCGGCCGCCGCCTTTCTTCGGGTCGGCACCCGCCAGGAACACCCCGAACAGGCCGCGGTCCGGGATGGTGCCCCCGGAGGTCACGGCCAGCCGCTGCGCCCCCGGCCGGCCCGTGACCGTACCGGCCACCCGGTCCCACACGACGCGCGGCCGGAGCTCGGCGAAGGCGTCCGACGGATAGCGCCCGGCGAGCATGTCCAGCACCGAGGTGTACGCCGACTCGGGCAGCGAGGCGAAGGGCGCGGCCCGCCGCACGACGGCCAGCAGCTCGTCGACGTCCCAGGTGTCCAGCGCGGTCATCGCGACGAGCTGCTGGGCCAGCACGTCCAGCGGATTGGCGGGGACCCGGAGCGCCTCGATGGACCCGGTCCGCATCCGCTCCGTGACGACCGCGGCCTGCACCAGATCGCCGCGGTACTTCGGGAAGACCACACCGGTGGAGACCGCGCCGACCTGGTGCCCGGCACGCCCGACCCGCTGGAGGCCGGAGGCGACCGACGGCGGTGACTCGACCTGGACGACGAGGTCGACGGCGCCCATGTCGATGCCCAGCTCCAGGCTGGAGGTGGCGACGACGGCGGGCAGCCGGCCCGCCTTGAGGTCCTCCTCGACCTGGGCGCGCTGCTCCTTGGAGACCGATCCGTGGTGGGCCCGGGCCAGCACCGGGGGCGCTCCCTGGGCCGCGCCCGATCCGCCCATCAGCTCGGCGGGGGAGTGGTCCTCGGGGACGGGCTCGCCGGTGGCACGCTCGTACGCGATCTCGTTGAGCCGGTTGCACAGCCGCTCCGCCAGCCGGCGGGAGTTCGCGAAGACGATCGTGGAGCGGTGGGCCTGGACCAGGTCGGTGATCCGCTCCTCCACATGCGGCCAGACCGACGGCTTCTCGGCCGCGCCTCCGGTGTCGGGGGCGGCGTCCCGGGCCGGGGCGCCGCCCAGCTCGCCCAGGTCCTCGACCGGCACGACCACGGAGAGGTCGAACTCCTTGGCCGACGGCGGCTGGACGATCCTCGCCTGCCGCCGCGGCGACAGATACCGCGCGACCTCCTCGACGGGCCGGACGGTCGCGGACAGGCCGATGCGGGTGGCGGGCCGGGGCAGCAGCTCGTCCAGCCGCTCCAGGGAGAGGGCGAGATGGGCGCCGCGCTTGGTGCCGGCGACGGCGTGGACCTCGTCGAGGATGACGGTCTCCACCCCGGCCAGGGCGTCCCGCGCGGCGGAGGTCAGCATCAGGAACAGCGACTCGGGCGTGGTGATCAGGATGTCCGGCGGCCGGCCGGCGATGGACCGCCGCTCGGCGGCGGGGGTGTCGCCGGAGCGGATGCCGACCCGCACCTCCGGCTCGGGCAGGCCGAGCCGTGCGGCCTCGTGCCGGATGCCGGTCAGCGGGCTGCGGAGATTGCGCTCGACGTCGACCGCGAGGGCCTTGAGCGGCGAGACGTAGAGCACCCGGCAGCGCTTCTTGGCCTCGGCGGGCGGCGGGGTGCTCGCGAGCCGGTCCAGCGCGGCCAGGAACGCGGCGAGCGTCTTGCCGGACCCCGTCGGGGCGACCACCAGCACGTCCGAGCCCTCGCCGATGGCCTGCCAGGCGCCCGTCTGCGCCTCGGTGGGCGCGTGGAAGGCCCCGGTGAACCAGGCGCGGGTCGCGGGGGAGAAATTGTCCAGGGCCGGGGCGGCCGGGTGGTCCGACATGCCAACCATCGTGCACCCGGGCACCGACATTGGTACGTACCCGCAGGTCAGAGCCGGTGAACGGGTGAGGCCCCCGGGGTGGGGGAGCGGTCCGGCGGGCACAATGGGCCGCATGGGCGCGACGGAACACGCACGGTACTGGCAGCATCCGCGGCTGCCCGGCGTCGATCTGCTGCGTGCCCGCTACGTCAGCCACACCTTCTCCCGGCACGCGCACGACGGCTTCGTGATCGCCGCCGTGACCTCCGGGGTCGAGGGCGTGGGGCTGCCGCGCGGCGCCGAGAACGTCGGCGCCGGGGGCGTGGTGCTCATCAACCCGGAGACACCCCACACCGCGTACGCCGGCGCCCGGGAGGGCTGGAGCTACCGGGTGCTCTACCCGCCGGTCGGGCTGGTCGCGGAGGTCGCCGCCGAGGTGACCCCGCTGCGCGGCACCCCGTCCTTCACCGAGAACGTGCTCGACGACCCCGGCGGCGGCCGGCTGATCGCGGACGTGCACCGGGCGGCCGAGGCGGACAACGCCCTCGCCGCCGACACCCTGCTGCGCCGGACCGTCGCCCGGCTGCTGCGCCGCTGCGGCAGCACGGCCGCGGACCCCTCCGGAGCGGCCGGTTCCGGCGCGGCGGCCGCCGCCCGGGCCCGCGAACTGCTCGTCGAGCACATGGCGGACCCGCCCACGCTGGAACGGCTCGCCGCGGCGACCGGCACCGGGCCGTTCGCCCTGCTGCGCGCCTTCCGGGCCGCGTACGGGCTGCCGCCGCACAGCTGGCTCACGGGCGCCCGGGTCCGGCGCGCACGGCAGCTGCTGGACGCGGGCTGCACGCCCGCCGGGGCCGCGGCGGCGGTCGGCTTCACCGACCAGCCGCACCTGAACCGGCATTTCACCCGCATCGTCGGTGTGCCGCCGGGCGCCTACCAGCGCGAACGCCGGCGTACGGGCTCGGCGGGCCGCGGGGACGGCGGCACGGGGAGCCGTGGGCCGTCGGCACGGGAGCCGTGGGCCGGAACAGCCGGAGCCGTGAGCCGGAACACCGCGGGTGAAGGCTTCGCGGCGGGCGGGCCCCCGGGCGGGCGGGCCGCGGGGCAGGGCACCCGCCGCCCCGCCGTCCCGGCGGCCGCAAAAACGTACAAGACGGAGCCGGGCTCCGGACCGTAGCGTGCGGGTGTGACACAACAGACCGGGATACGGACGGAGGCCCCGCCGCGCTCCGACGCCGCGGTGGTCCGGGACGCGCTGGGCGTGGGCGTCGCCGTGGGGCTGTCCGGCTTCGCCTTCGGAGTGACCGCGGCGGGTGCCGGGCTCACCGTCCTCCAGACCTGCGCCCTGAGCCTGCTCGTCTTCACCGGGGCCTCGCAGTTCGCGCTGGTGGGCGCGCTCGCGGCGGGCGGCAACCCGTTCACGGCCGCCGCCGGGGCGTTCTTCCTCGGCGTCCGCAACGCCTTCTACGGGCTGCGGCTGGCCCAGCTGCTGCGGCTGCCGCGCGCGCTGCGGCCGTTCGCCGCCCAGTGGGTGATCGACGAGACGACCGTCGTCACCCTCGCCCAGTCCGGCCGGCGCGCGGCCCGCATCGGGTTCGCGGTGACCGGGGCCACGGTCTACCTGCTGTGGAACCTCACCACGCTGCTCGGCGCCCTCGGCGCGTCGGCGCTCGGCGACCCGGACGCCTGGGGGCTGGACGCCGCGGGGCCCGCCGTCTTCCTGGCGCTGCTCGCCCCGATGCTGCGCACGGCCGTCGAGCGCGCCGTCGCGGGGCTCGCGGTCGTCCTCGTGCTCGTCGGCGTGCCGCTGCTGCCCGCGGGCGTACCGGTGCTGGTGTCCGCGCTGGCGGCGCCCGCCGTGCTCGCCCTGCGCGGCCGGGTCCCGGGCCTGCCGAAGACGGAACCGGACACCGCGGACCTGCCGGACCCGCCGGACCCGGAGGACCCGCCGCACCCGCTGGACCCGGCGGACCCGGGGCGCGGAGGTGCGGACGGGACGGGGGCCGTCGGGGGCGACGGAGCACGGACCGCGACAGGGGGCCGGGCCGGGACCGGGCGCGCGGCAGCCGGCCCGGAGACCGGTGCGGAGACCGGTGCGGAATCCGGTGCGGAGACCGGCGCGGACGAGAAGGAGCAGGTCGGATGAGCGTCTGGATCGCCATCGGGGTCACCACCGTCGGCTGCTATCTGGTGAAACTGCTCGGTCTGTCCGTCCCCGCGGGCGTCCTGGAACGCCCCGCGGTGAAGCGGCTGGCCGCGCTGGTCCCCATCGCCCTGCTGGCCGCGCTCACGGCCCAGCAGACGCTGAGCGAGGGCACGGCCCTGGTCCCGGACGCGCGCGTGGCGGGTGTCGGCGCGGCGGCGGTCGCCCTGCTGCTGCGGGCCCCGTTCCTGGTCGTCGTCGGCGTCGCCGTACTGGTCACCGCCGGGGCCCGGGCGCTGGGTGCCTGAGGGCAGGCGGCCGGGCGCGATACTGGAGACATGCGGTTGACGGTTTTCTGGCAGCGGATGGCGGATCACTTCGGCGAGGCGTACGCCGACTCCTTCGCGCGCGATCATGTGATGTCCCAGCTCGGCGGGCGGACGGTGTACGAGGCGCTGGACGCGGGGTGGAACGCCAAGGAGGTGTGGCGGGCGGTCTGCGCGGCCGTGGAGGTGCCCGCCGACAAGCGCTGACGGGGTCCGGTTTTCCCGGGCTGCCGCCCGTCCCGGCCGCCCGATGGGCGAGACTTGCCGGGTGGCAGCGACAGACGACGACCTTCCGCACGGCCCGGCGGCCGGGTCCGGGCCCGGCCGGGCCCCCGGCGACACCGGCCCCGGTCCTGGCCCCGGCCCCGGTCCGGCTCCCGGCCCGGATCCCGTTCCCGGTGACGGGACCGGCGGCGGAGACGGCGACGGAGCCGGCGCCGGTGGCGGTGGCGGGATCCCCGCGCCGTCCGCCGATCCCGGCCGCATGCCGCGCTGGTTCCCCCGCGCGGTGCTCCTGGTGTTCGCCGCGTACGCCGTCTTCCAGCTGGCGACGTGGGCCTTCCACGCCCTGACGGGGCTGCTGCTCAACGTACTGATCGCGTTCTTCCTGGGGCTGGCGATCGAGCCCGCCGTGGACCGGATGGCGGCGCGCGGTGTGCGCCGCGGGTTCGCCACGGCCTCCGTCTTCCTCGGGATCCTGGTCGCCGTCGCGGGCTTCGTGACCCTGCTCGGCTCGATGCTCGCGGGCCAGATCATCACCATGGTCGAGAACTTCCCGCAGTATCTCGACTCCGTGATCCGCTGGAGCAACGAGAGCTTCAACACCAGCCTGTCGCGGCTGGAGATACAGGACAGCCTGCTCAAGTCCGACTGGCTGCAGCGGTACGTGCAGAACAGCGCGGGCGGGGTGCTGGACATCTCGGCCCAGGTGCTCGGCGGGCTCTTCACCACGCTGACCGTGGTGCTCTTCTCCTTCTACTTCGCCGCCGACGGCCCGCGGCTGCGCCGCGCCCTGTGCTCCGTACTGCCGCCGACCCGGCAGACGGAGGTCCTGCGGGCCTGGGACATCGCGGTCGCGAAGACGGGCGGCTACCTCTACTCCCGCGGGCTGATGGCGCTGATCTCGGGCTTCGCGCACTACGTGCTGCTGGAGATCCTCGGTGTGCCGTACGCCCCGGCGCTCGCGGTCTGGGTCGGTCTGGTGTCGCAGTTCATCCCGACCATCGGCACCTATCTGGCGGGCGCGCTGCCGATGCTGCTCGCGTTCACCGTCAACCCCTGGTACGCCCTGTGGGTGCTCGGTTTCGTCGTGGTCTACCAGCAGTTCGAGAACTACATCCTGCAGCCGCGGATCACGGCCCGGACCGTGGACATCCACCCGGCGGTCGCCTTCGGCTCGGTGGTGGCGGGCACCGCGCTGCTGGGCGCGGTCGGCGCGCTGATCGCGATTCCCGCGACGGCCACGCTCCAGGCGTTCCTCGGCGCGTACGTGAAGCGGTACGACGTGGCCGACCACCCGGGGGTCAGCGGCCGCCCGCGGCGGAATCCGGGGGCCTCGGCGCTGGCCCGGGCGCGGCGGGTGCTGCGCAGCGGACGGCGGCTGCCGGGCGCCGACCGGGACGCTTGACACCGAAATCGAACATCCATTCTTATGGACGTCCCGGAGTTTTCCACAGGCCGGACGGAGCCGGGGCGGATTGTCAGTGGCAGGCGTTAGCGTCGTGGACGTGAAGCGATCGACTCAAGCAAATCGGGTGGAACCCATGGCAGGAACCGACCGCGAGAAGGCGCTCGACGCCGCGCTCGCACAGATTGAACGGCAATTCGGCAAGGGCGCGGTCATGCGCCTCGGCGACCGGCCGAACGACCCCATCGAGGTCATCCCCACCGGGTCGACCGCTCTCGACGTCGCGCTGGGCGTCGGAGGCCTGCCGCGCGGCAGGGTGGTGGAGGTGTACGGACCGGAGTCCTCCGGTAAGACGACCCTGACGCTGCACGCGGTGGCCAACGCCCAGAAGGCGGGCGGCACGGTGGCCTTCGTCGACGCGGAGCACGCGCTCGACCCGGAGTACGCCAAGGCCCTCGGCGTCGACACGGACAACCTCATCCTCTCCCAGCCCGACACCGGCGAGCAGGCCCTCGAGATCGTGGACATGCTGGTCCGCTCCGGCGCCCTCGACCTCATCGTCATCGACTCGGTCGCGGCCCTGGTGCCCCGTGCGGAGATCGAGGGCGAGATGGGTGACTCGCACGTCGGTCTCCAGGCCCGGCTGATGAGCCAGGCGCTCCGGAAGATCACCAGCGCGCTGAACCAGTCCAGGACCACCGCGATCTTCATCAACCAGCTCCGCGAGAAGATCGGCGTGATGTTCGGCTCGCCCGAGACGACCACCGGTGGCCGCGCGCTGAAGTTCTACGCCTCGGTGCGCATCGACATCCGCCGGATCGAGACCCTGAAGGACGGCACCGACGCGGTCGGCAACCGGACCCGCTGCAAGGTCGTCAAGAACAAGGTCGCCCCGCCCTTCAAGCAGGCGGAGTTCGACATCCTCTACGGCGAGGGCATCAGCCGTGAGGGCGGCCTGATCGACATGGGTGTCGAGCACGGCTTCGTCCGCAAGTCCGGCGCCTGGTACACCTACGAGGGCGACCAGCTCGGCCAGGGCAAGGAGAACGCCCGCAAGTTCCTCAAGGACAACCCCGACCTGGGCAACGAGATCGAGAAGAAGATCAAGGAGAAGCTGGGCGTCGGCGTGCGGCCGGAGGCTCCCGAGGCGGAGCCGGGCGCGGACGCCGCGGGTCCGGTGGCCGAGCCGGCCAAGTCGGTGCCCGCGCCGGCGGCCAAGGCCGGCAAGACGGCCAAGGCTGCCGCGGCCAAGAGCTAGCCCGTGACGCGGCGAACGGAATGGCCCGGCGCGACGGAGAGCGGCGAGGCCGGTGTGGACGGCGGTGGCCCCTCTTCGTCGAGGGCCGATCAGGGGGCACCGCTCCGGGGACGCGGGGCCGCGACGGGAGGCGCGGACCCCGCCGAGCAGGCGCGGGCGATCTGCCTGCGCCTGCTCACCGGAACCCCCCGCACCCGCAAGCAGTTGGAGGACGCGCTGCGGAAGCGGGACATCCCCGATGACGTCGCGGACGAGGTGCTCTGCCGCTTCGAGGACGTCGGTCTGATCGACGACGCGGCGTTCGCCGACGCCTGGGTGGAGTCCCGCCACCAGGGCCGGGGACTCGCGCGGCGGGCCCTGGCGCGCGAACTGCGCCATCGGGGAGTGGACACGGCCGTGATCGACCAGGCCGTGTCCCGGCTCGACCACGACCAGGAGGAGGAGACCGCCCGGCAGCTGGTCGAGCGCAAGCTCCGGGCCACCCGTGGTCTCGAGCGCGACAAGCGGATACGCCGCCTGGCCGGAATGCTGGCCCGCAAGGGCTACTCCGAGGGCTTGGCCCTGCGGGTGGTCCGGCGTGCGCTGGAGGAGGAGGGCGAGGACCCGGAGTCCCTGGAGTGGCATCTGCCCGGGTCCTGAGGACTGTCCCGCAAACCCCGGCCCCGGTGGACCGGTGCGCGGCGTCGCGTGCGGCGCGTCTGCGAGGTGACGGGCCGCGAGGCGGCGCGTCCGGGAGACGGTGCGTCCGCGAGGTGACGGGTCGCGAGATGGCGCCTCCGCGAGGCGGAGGGCTGCAAGGCAGTGCGTCCGTGAGATGGCGCGGCCGTGAGGCGGAGGGCCGCCCTCATACCGGGTGCGTTCGGGGCGGCCCGGCAACGCTTGGGGGTGATGGCGCGGCCGTGAGGCGGAGGGCCGCCCTCATACCGGGTGCGTTCGGGGCGGCCCGGCAACGCTTGGGGGTGCCGTGGCTGTCGTCGGGCACCCGCCGGGCATTACGGGACAGCCCTCGCAGGGCTCAGGGGAGAAGACCGCCGGGGGTGCGGCCCCACAGCCCTCGCAGGGCTCGGGGAGAAGACCGCCGGGGGCGCGGCCCGGTTCGTCAGGGCGAGGTGCGGGCCCCGTTCGCCGAAGCGGCCCCGGTCCCGGATGTCCCCGTGGTCCGGCTGCCGCCGGACGCCGCGTTCCGCGTGCTGCCGGCGCCCCGGACGATGTCGGCGCAGGCGTGGAGCTGGTCCGGCCGGACCCCCGGCACCGCCGCGGCGAGATGCCCGTCCGGCCTGATCAGCAGCACCGTGTGCGCGGGGGCGCCCGGATAGGCCTCCGCCACCAGCAGTTCGGCACGCACCGGGAGCGCCGTGACGGCGGCCGCCAGACGCGGCATCAGGCCCGCGCCCATCCAGTGCTTGCGGTCCCAGACACCGGTGCCCGGAGCGATCAGGAGCACCAGCAGATCGCCGCCCAGCCGCTCCCGGAGCCCGGTGACCGTCCCGTCCGGGGCGGTCACCGGTATGTCCTCCACCGGAGCGCCGGGCGGTGTGACCGGCAGGGCGGCCTCGGCGGCGGGCGGGGTGAGCGGGGAGCGCGCGTACACCGGCGGTGCGCCCAGCGGGCCCCGGCCCAGGTGGCCGTCCGTGAGCAGCGTGTCCTCCCCCCGGGTGCCCGGGAGCAGGGAGCGGCGGACGGTGGGCCAGGCGCCGCCGGACCGCAGCAGCGGCAGCGTCTGGTCGGCCGCGCGCAGCCGTGCGCCGACGGCTCCGCGCCGCTCGGCCTGATAGCTGTCGAGGAGGGCGTCGGGGGCGCTGCCGTGCCGGACCAGCGCGAGTTTCCAGGCGAGGTTCTCCGCGTCCCGCAGTCCCTCGTCGAGCTGCTGGGTGCCGAGCGAGCCCAGCAGATGGGCGGCGTCGCCGGCGAGGAAGGCCCGGCCGGTGCGCCAGCGCCGGGCGAGCCGGTGGTGCACGGTGTGCACACCGGTGTCGAGGAGTTCGTACGGGGGGAGCCGGCCGCACCAGGTGGTGAGGGAGTCGTGGATCCGGGTGAGCAGCGCCTCGGGGGTGACGAGTTCGCCGCCGCGCGGGAACAGCCAGTCGATGCGCCAGACGCCGTCGGCCAGCGGCCGTGCCAGCGCCTCGCGTCCGCCCGGCGGTGACCGGTGCAGCACCGCCTCGCCGGGCCAGGGCAGTTCGGCACGGAGCGCGGCCACCGCGTGCCGTTCGACCGCCGTACGGCCGGGGAAGCGGACGTCGAGAAGTTTCCGCACGGTGGACCGGGCCCCGTCACAGCCGACGAGATGGCTGCCCCGGTGCCGGGTCTCGCCCGGCCCCCGGGTGTGGACGGTCACGCCCGTCGAGTCCTGGTCGAGCCCCGTGAGGCGGGTGCCGGTGAGGACGCGGGCGAGACCGTCCCCGTCCACGGCGGACCGCAGGGCCCGGGCCAGGAGGTGCTGCGGGAGGTGTACCGGCGCGTCCTCGCCCAGCTCCTGACGGTGTGCCGGACGGCGGCGGCGCAGCGTCCGCCAGGCGGACCAGCGGGCACCGGCGGCGGAGACCGGTGTACCGCAGAGCCGGTCGGCGAAGGCGGCGGTCTCCGGCCGGAGCACGGCGGTGCGGGCCGGCCGGGCGTCCTCGCCGTCCGCTGCCTCGTCGAGCAGCAGGACCGGGACACCGTGACGGGTGAGGGCCCGGGTGAGCGCGAGGCCGACGGGGCCCGCTCCGACGACGATCACCGGGTCCACGGCGCGGCTCCAGCGGTTCGGCGGGTGGTCGGGGAGGAGCCGGAGGGTGGAGCCGAGTGCGCGATCACAGACCGTATGCAACCCATCGGGGGATACCCACGTCAAGCGAGGGGGGCAGCAGCTCGCGCTGCTGCCCCCCGGGCAGTTCTCCGCCCGGCCCCCGGCGGGCCGGCGGCCGGGCGGACGTCAGCCGGCGTTCGCGTCTCCGTCCCCGCCCGTGGGGCCTCCCGTACCGGCCAGTCCTCCGGTCACGGTGTCGCCCGGCGTGCCCGCGACGACGGCCCCGGTGCTCTTCTTGCCGCGCCGGATGCGGCCCTCCAGCCAGCTCGCGAAGCTGGTGAGGAGGAAGTTGAGCAGGATGAAGATCAGGGCGACCACGGTGAAGGCGGCGATCGTGTTCGCCCCGTAGTTCGCGGTGATCTCCCGGATCTGGCCGAGCAGTTCGCCGAAGCCGAGCAGCGCGCCACCGAGGGCGGTGTCCTTGACGATCACGACCAGCTGGCTGACCAGCGCAGGCAGCATCGCGGTGACCGCCTGCGGCAGCAGCACGTAGGACATGGTCTGTCCCTTGCGCATGCCGATGGCCTTGGCCGCGTCGGTCTGCCCGTGCGGCAGGGAGAGGATGCCGGCCCGGACGATCTCGGCGATGACCGAGGCGTTGTACAGCACCAGGCCGGTGACCACGGCGTACAGCGGACGGATCTCCGGCTCGATGGTGGTGAGCTGTGCGTACGCCTCGTGCGAGAACAGCATCAGCAGCAGCACCGGGATGGCGCGGAAGAACTCGACGACCGCGCCCGCGGGCATGCTGATCCAGCGGTGGTCGGAGAGCCGGGCGATCCCGAAGAGCGCGCCGACGGGCAGCGCGATGACGATGGACAGCGCGGCGGCCTTGAGGGTGTTCAGCAGCCCGGGCAGCAGATAGGTCGTCCACACCCGGCCGTCGGTGACGAAGGGGCTCCACTTGTTGCCGGCCAGCTGGTCCTTGTCGGCCATGATGCCCAGGACCCACCAGGCGGCCAGGACGACGACGGCGACGAACAGCACGGTGTAGAGCCAGTTCCGCCGCTTGGCGCGGGGCCCCGGGGCGTCGTACAGAACGGAGAGGTCACTCATCGCTTCACCGCCACGCGCTTGCTGACCCAGCCGAGCAGGAGGCCCGTCGGGAGGGTGAGGACAATGAACCCGAACGCGAACACGGCGAACACCAGGAAGATCGCGTCGCTTTCGTTCTCGATCATTTCCTTCATCAGCAGGGCGGCTTCGGGAACGCCGATGGCCGCCGCCACCGTGGTGTTCTTGGTCAGCGCGATCAGCACGTTCGCCAGTGGCGCGACGACCGAACGGAAGGCCTGGGGAAGGACGATGAGGGTCAGGACCTGGGTGAAGCCCAGGCCCAGGGCGCGCGCCGCCTCGGCCTGGCCGACCGGCACCGTGTTGATTCCGGAGCGCAGTGACTCGCAGACGAACGTCGCGGTGTAGGCGACGAATCCGAGCACGGCCAGCCGGAAGCCCGCCTCCTTGGAGTCCCCGCCGCCGAGTGTCATGCCGAGGGTCTGGTAGAGCCCGAGCGAGGTGGCGACGATGATCACCGTCAGCGGTGTGTTCCGCATGACGTTGATGTACGTGGTGGCGAAGCCCCGCATCAGCGGAACGGGGCTGACCCGCATACCGGCCAGGATCGTTCCCCAGACCAGGGAGCCGACCGCCGAGTACAGGGTGAGCTGCACCGTCACCCAGAACGCTCCGAACAGGTCGTACTGTTCGAGATCTAGAAAGTCGAACACGTGTTCCCGCGCTCTCCCCTGGTTGGATGATGCGGCGCGCCGCCCGGGCCGGGCGGCGCGCCGTCAGCCGGTCGTCGTCAGCTGGTTTCGGTGATCTTCGGCGCGGGCTCGTTCTTGTAGTCGGAGGGGCCGAAGTTGGCCTTCACGGCCTTCTCCCAGGAGCCGTCCTCGACCATCTTCTCGAGCGCGTCGTTGATCTTCTTCTGCAGCTCGGTGTCGCCCTTCTTGAGGCCGATGCCGTAGTTCTCGTCGCTGAGGTTCAGACCCGCGAGCTTGAACTTGCCCTGGTGCTCCTTCTGCGAGGCGTAGCCGGCCAGAATGGAGTCGTCGGTGGTCAGCGCGTCGACAGCCTTGTTCTCCAGGCCCGTCAGGCACTCCGAGTAGCCGCCGTACTCCTGGAGGTCGGCCTTGGGCGCGAAGTCGTTCTTGACGTTCTGCGCCGAGGTCGACCCCGTCACCGAGCAGAGCTTCTTGGAGTTGAGGTCCTTGGCGTCCGTGATCGACGAGTCGTCGGCGCGGACCAGCAGGTCCTGGTGCGCCAGGAGGTACGGGCCGGCGAAGCTGACCTTCTCCTTGCGCTCGTCGGTGATGGAGTAGGTCGCCGCGATGAAGTCGACGTCACCGCGGGAGATCAGGTTCTCGCGCTCCGCGCTGGGCGCTTCCTTCCACTCGATGTCCTTCTCGTCGTAGCCCAGCTCCTTGGCCACGTACGTCGCGACATCGACGTCAAAACCGGTGAACTCGCCGTCCGGCGTCTTCAGCCCCAGGCCCGGCTGGTCGAACTTGATGCCGATGGTGATCTTTTCCTCGTCACCGCTGCCACCGCTGCCGCCCCCGCAGGCCGTCGCGGTGAGGGTCAGAACGAGTGCAGCAGCGGCGGCAGCGCCGGCCTTGCGGAGTTTCATGAGCGGACTTCCTCACGGTTGAAAGCGGTAAAGGTGGATCGCCGGCCCGGGCGCCGGAGGGCGGGCCGGACTCAGTGGTGCAGGATCTTCGACAGGAAGTCCTTGGCACGGTCGCTGCGCGGGTTGCTGAAGAACTGGTCCGGCTGGGCCTCTTCGACGATCCGGCCGTCCGACATGAAGACGACGCGGTTCGCCGCGGAACGCGCGAAGCCCATCTCGTGGGTGACGACGACCATCGTCATGCCGTCCCGGGCGAGCTGCTGCATGACCTCCAGCACCTCATTGATCATCTCCGGGTCGAGAGCCGAGGTCGGCTCGTCGAACAGCATCACCTTCGGGTCCATCGCCAGGGCGCGGGCGATCGCCACGCGCTGCTGCTGACCGCCGGAGAGCTGCGCCGGGTACTTGTCCGCCTGGTTGGCGACCCCGACCCGGTCGAGGAGGGCACGCGCCTTCTCCTCGGCGAGCTTCTTCTCCGTGCGCCGGACCTTGAGCTGGCCCAGCAGCACGTTCTCCAGCACGGTCTTGTGCGCGAAGAGGTTGAAGGACTGGAACACCATGCCGACGTCGGCCCGCAGCCGCGCCAGCTCCCGCCCCTCGGCGGGCAGCGGCTTTCCGTCGATGGTGATGGAGCCCGAGTCGATCGTCTCCAGCCGGTTGATCGTGCGGCACAGCGTCGACTTCCCGGACCCGGAGGGCCCGATCACGACGACGACCTCGCCGCGCGCGATGGTCAGGTCGATGTCCTGGAGCACATGCAGCGCGCCGAAGTGCTTGTTGACGTTGTCCAGCACGACCAGCGGGTCCGCGGCCGGTGCGGCGTCCTTGGTCACCGATACTTCGGTCATCGAGCTCTTGCTCCGTCCTCCTCGGTTGAGGAGTGACCTTAATGACCGTGGCCGACCAGCGTCATTACATCTGAGCCTAAATTGAGCATAACGATACGGCCACCACGCACCACGTACGGTGACCGCGCGACTGCGCAGACGGCGGCTTGGCTACCGGCTCCGTAACGGATGGCCGCGCGAGCCTCTTTCCGCTTGACGCCGGCTGCCCGAATCCGGCTGTATGCCCGAAGAGGACGCGCCGCGCCACCGGCCGCGCGGGCATCGCACGCCACGCACCGGAAGGGGGCCCATGAGACTGCTGCTCGTCGAGGACGACGATCACGTGGCGGCGGCCCTGTCCGCGGTGCTCGCCCGGCACGGCTTCGACGTGACCCACGCGCGCAGCGGCGCCGAGGCACTCCAGTCGCTGCTGCCCGGCGGGGACGCGGCGCCCTTCGGTGTCGTCCTGCTCGACCTCGGCCTGCCCGACCAGGACGGCTTCGAGGTGTGCGGGAAGATCCGCAAGCTCACCACGACCCCGGTGATCATGGTGACGGCCCGCTCCGACGTGCGCTCCCGGATCCACGGCCTGAACCTCGGCGCGGACGACTACGTGGTCAAGCCGTACGACACCGGCGAGCTGCTGGCCCGTATCCACGCGGTGTTCCGGCGCACCGTCCCCGGTGATCCCGCCGACGGCGACAACCCCGCAGGGGAGGCCGAGCCGCTGCGCCTGGGCCCCGTCCACATCGAGCTGCCGACCCGCCGGGTACTGGTCGAGGGCATGCACGTGCCGCTGACCCGCAAGGAGTTCGACCTGCTGGCGCTGCTGGCGCAGCGGCCCGGGGTGGTCTTCCGGCGCGAGCAGATCATCAGCGAGGTGTGGCGGACCAGCTGGGAGGGGACCGGCCGCACCCTGGAGGTGCACATCGCCTCGCTCCGCTCGAAGCTGCGGATGCCCGCCCTGATCGAGACCGTGCGCGGCGTCGGCTACCGGCTCGTCGCGCCGGCCGGCTGAACCGTACGGACCGTCCCCCTTGCGCACCCGACTTCTCCCGCTGCTCATCGTCCTCATGGCGGCCGTGCTGCTCGCGCTCGGCTTCCCGCTCGCGGGCAGCCTCGCCGCCGCCGAGCAGCAGCGGACGGTGGTCGACCGGATCGACGACACCGCCCGGTTCGCGGCCCTGGCCCAGTTCGTCACCGCGCGCCCGGTCGGCACCGTGCCCGCCGAGGACGAGGGCGGCCGGCTCGCCACGCTCCGCGCCGAGCTGGACCGCTATCACGACGTGTACGGCATCCGGGCCGGGGTCTTCTACCGCGACCGCGCCGCGATGGCCGTGGCGCCCGTGGGCTGGACGGTCGCCTCCGAGGGGGAGATCGACCAGGCGTTCCGCGAGGCGCTGGCCGGCCGCCGCAGCCACGACCCGGCGCAGGTCTGGCCCTGGGAGAACGGCCGGCTCGCCGTGGCGTCCCCGGTGATCCGGGACGGCGACGTCGTCGCCGTCGTCGTCACAGACTCGCCGACCGGGCAGATGCGTTCCCGGACGCTGCGCGGCTGGCTGCTGATCGGCGCCGGGGAGTCCGCGGCCATGCTGGTCGCCGTCGGCGCCGCGATCCGGCTCGCCGGCTGGGTGCTGCGGCCGGTGCGGGTGCTGGACGCGGCGACCCACGACATCGCGACCGGGCGGATGAACTCCCGGGTCGCCGCCGGGGGCGGGCCGCCCGAGCTGCGCCGGCTCGCCAAGTCCTTCAACGAGATGGCCGACAACGTCGAGGACGTGCTCGAACAGCAGCGGGCCTTCGTCGCCGACGCCTCGCACCAGTTGCGCAATCCGCTGTCCGCCCTGCTGCTGCGGATCGAACTGCTGGCTCTGGAGCTTCCCGAGGGCAACGAGGAGGTCGCGTCGGTCCGCGCGGAGGGCAAGCGGCTGGCCCGGGTCCTGGACGACCTGCTCGACCTGGCGCTGGCCGAGCACGCCGCGGCCGACCTCCAGCTCACGGACATCGCCGAACTCGCGGCCGAACGCGTCGGCGCCTGGCGGCCGGTGGCCGACCGGGAGGGGGTGTCCCTGCGCTACGAGGGCCCGGCGGGGGCCAGCGGCTGGGCGGACCCGATCGCGCTCTCCAGCGCCTTGGACGCGGTGGTCGACAACGCGCTCAAGTTCACTCCGGAGGGCGGTGGCGTCACGGTGTCCGCGGAGACCGGCGGCGAGGCCGACACCGTGCGGATCGTGGTCGCCGACGGGGGGCCGGGCCTCACCGAGGAGGAACTCGAGCGGATCGGCGACCGGTTCTGGCGCAGCAGCCGGCACCAGAACGTCTCCGGTTCCGGACTCGGCCTGTCGGTGTCCCGGGCGCTGCTCGCCGCGGGCGGCGCGACCATCGGCTACGCGCCGAACGAACCGAACGGGCTGCGTGTCACGATCACCCTGCCGAGGTCGGCGCCGCACGGGTGAGGGCGGGCGGCGCCGTGCGGGTGACGCCCGGGGCGGCCCCGTGCGGGTGGGGCGGGCGCCGGACGGGTGACGCCGCCCGGGGCGCGGTTCCGGATTGGGCCGGTACCGCGCCCCGGGCGGCGCCACCTGGAGGGGCCGACCGCCGGAATCGCGGGTTCGGCCCCGGCCGGGACCTGCCGCGTGGGCCTGCCGCCGGGCCTTCGGCAGCGGCCCCGACCGCCGGTCCCGCGGCCCGGAGCCGCCGTACCCGTGTCGGCAGCCGTCGTACGCGCGGTCCGGAGTCTCCGTACCCGCGGCCCGGGGCCTGCGTCCCCGCGGCCCGGGGCCTGCGTCCCCGCGGTCCGGTGCCGCAGCACCTTTCCGCCCGCGTGCGGCGGCACCTTCGGCCCGGTGCCGCCGCACGCGGACCGGAGGCGCCGCACGCCCACGCGGCCCGGAGGCGCCGCACCGCGCGTCTCCGGACCGCTCCCCGGGTCCGCCGCTCAGTCGCCGCGGGCCAGGCGCAGCGTCACGATCTGGAACGGCCGCAGGGACAGCCGCACCGTGCCGCTGTCCGTGCCACCGTCCGTGCCGCCGCCCGCGCCGTCCGTGCCGTCGCCCGCGCCGTCAGGGCCATCGCCCGTGCCGCCGGGGCCGCCGTCCGCGCCGCCCGCCGTGACAGCGGCCCCGGGGCCGCCCGGCCCCTCCGGCAGCGGGCGCTCCAGCAGGTCGGTCACCGTGACCCCGGCCACCGGGAAGCCGGTGGACAGCACCGCCTGCGCGCGCCCGCCGTGCGACTCGTACAGCCGGACCACCACGTCACCGCTGCGGTCCTCGGCCAGCTTCACCGCCTCCAGGACGACCTGGTCGTTGTCGGCCGACACCAGCGGCTCGACGGCGCGGTCACCCGGCACCGACCGCTCCGGCAGGTTGATCCGGTGTCCCTCGCGCACCGCGTCCCCGATCCCGGCGCCCGGTGCGAGCGCGTACCGCAGCCGGTGCGTGCCCTGGTCGGTCTCCGGGTCGGGATAGCGCGGGGCACGCAGCAGCGACAGCCGTACGGTGGTGGTCTGCCCGCCGTCCGGGCGCACGGCGCGGGTGACGTCGTGCCCGTACGTCGAGTCGTTGACCAGGGCCGCTCCCCAGCCCGGCTCCTCGACCTGGATCCAGCGGTGGGCGCAGATCTCGAACTTCGCCGCCTCCCACGAGGTGTTGGTGTGGGTGGCGCGGAAGACATGCCCGAACTGGGTCTCGGCGGCCGACCGGTCGGCCTTCACGTCCAGCGGGAAGGCCGCCTTGAGGAACATCTCGGCCTCGTGCCAGTCGACCTCGGTGTCGATGTCCAGCACCTTGGCGCCGGAGCCCAGCGTGAGCCGCTGGAGCACCGAGGAGTTGCCGAAGACGCGGCGCACGGTGACCACCGCGCGGTCCTCCGCCGACTCGGTGAGCGTCACCTCCTCGGCCCCGGTCAGGTCGGTGACGTTGTTCCGGTAGAAGGCGTCGACGTCCCAGGCGTCCCAGTGGTTGGGCAGATCGGGGTGGATCTGCAGCAGGTTGGCTGCCGCGCCCGGCGCCACGGCCTCGCGGCGGGCCGCCAGGTCGTACGCGGAGACGACCAGGCCCCGGTCGTCGATCTCGACCCGCAGGAGCCCGTTGTCCAGCACGAAGCCGCCGGCCGCGCGGGGCCCGGCGGTCACCGCCCCGCCCGGCCGCTCCGGGGCCGGCTCGGCACCGCCCGCCGGCACGCCGCCCCGGGTGTGCGGGGCGCCGTTGAAGACCACCGTGCCGGTGCCGCCGCCCGCCAGCGCGCGCTGCGCCTCGGTGATCATTCCGTCCAGCTCGGCGTGCACGCGCGCGTACGTCTCCCGGGCCTCGCGGTGCACCCAGGCGATCGACGAGCCCGGCAGGATGTCGTGGAACTGGTGCAGCAGCACCGTCTTCCACAGCTCCTCCAGCCGCTCGTACGGGTACGCGAAGCCGGGCACCCGCAGCGCGGCCGTCGCCGACCACAGTTCGGCCTCCCGCAGCAGCGACTCGCTGCGCCGGTTGCCCTGCTTGGTCTTGGCCTGCGAGGTGTACGTGCCGCGGTGCAGCTCCAGATACAGCTCGCCCGCCCACACCGGCGCGTCCTCGTACTCCGCGTGCGCCGCCTCGAAGAACGCCGACGGCTTCTCCACCGTGACCCGCGGCGAGCCCTCCAGGTCCCGCAGCCGCTCGGCGCGGGCCAGCATCTCCCGGGTCGGGCCGCCGCCCCCGTCGCCGTATCCGAAGGGCGCCAGGGAACGGGTCCCGCGGCCCTTCTCCTGGTAGTTGCGCGCCGCGTGCGCCATCTCGGCGCCGCCCAGGTTGGAGTTGTACGTGTCGACCGGCGGGAAGTGCGTGAAGACCCGGGTGCCGTCGATGCCCTCCCACCAGAAGGTGTGGTGCGGGAACTTGTTCGTCTGGCTCCAGGAGATCTTCTGCGTCAGGAACCAGTCCGAACCGGACAACTTCACCAGCTGCGGCATCGCCGCCGTGTAGCCGAAGGAGTCCGGCAGCCACACCTCCTTGGTCTCGATCCCGAACTCGTCGAGGAAGAACTTCTTGCCGTAGAGGAACTGCCGGGCCATGGCCTCGCCGCCGACCATGTTGGTGTCGGACTCCACCCACATGCCGCCGACCGGCACGAACTGCCCGTCCGCCACCTTCTTCTTGACCCGTGCGTAGACCTCCGGCCGGTGCTCCTTGATCCAGGCCAGCTGCTGGGCCTGGGACATCGCGAAGACGAACTCCGGGTGGTCGTCCATCAGCGCCACCATGTTGGAGGCCGTGCGCGCCACCTTCCGCACGGTCTCGCGCAGCGGCCACAGCCAGGCCGAGTCGATGTGCGCGTGCCCGACGGCGCTGATCCGGTGCGCCGACGCGTGGGCGGGCGAGGAGAGCGCCCCGGCGAGCCGCTCCCGGGCGCGTCCGGCGGTGCCCGGCAGATCGGTCAGGTCCAGGGCGTCGAGGCAGCGCTCCGTCGCGCGCAGCAGCCCGAAGCGGCGGGCGTCGCCGGGCGACAGCTCCAGCATCAGCTCGCCCGCCACCTCCAGGTCCTGGACGAGGTTCCACACCTCCGGCTCGAAGACGGTGAGGTCCATCCGCGCGATCCGGTACAGCGGCTCGCCGCTCGCGGTCAGCCGGTCGCCCTGGTACGTCGGGGTCTGGCCGGCCAGGATCGGGTTGGCCGCCGCCTCGACGTACAGCAGCACGTCCTCGCCGCCGTCGGCCGGAGCGGCGATCCGTACCCAGTCGTTGTGCGGGTTGAGAGCCTTCACGGCCTCGCCGTCGGCCCGGTGGACCAGGCCCTCGCACTGGAAGCCGGGCATCGACCGCTCGAACCCCAGGTCGAGCACGGCCTCGACGGTGCGCCCCGCCCAGTCCTCCGGCACCCGGCCGGTGACCTTGAACCAGCTGGTGCCCCAGGCGGGCCCCCAGGCGTCCCCGGCGGCGGCCGGGGCGTACGGCGCGGACAGCCCCTCGGCGACCGGCACCGGCTCGCCCGGCGCGTCCCAGCGTTCGACGGTCAGGGGCACGGGATCGCGGTGGACGGCGGGGCGCAGGCGTTCCTCCAGCACGCGGTGCAGTCGTTGTTCGACGATGCTCCGGTCGTCATGCATGACGGCGGCTCCGTTGGTTCGCGGGGCTGAATGCACGGGGGGTCTTACCCGGTGGCAGGCGCGCAACCGCATCCGGAGCGGAATCTTCCGACGGCGGCCGCCGGTTCGGACGGGGTCCGCCGATTCCGGCGGGTCCTCTGCCGGTCCCGTCGCTTCTCGGCGGTCCTGCCGCTTTTTGGCGGCTCTCGGAACTCTCGGCGGTTTTTGGTGCTTGTGGCAGGTTGTGCCGGGTTCTTGGCGGCGTTGCGTTGTCAGGGTTTGACGGATCCGTAGTAGCGGCTCGCCCCGTCGTGCAGCGGCAGCGGATCCGTGAAGATCGCCGTGCGGAGATCCACCAGCTGGGCCGCGTGCACCTCGCGCCCGATCCGGTCCCGGCTGTCGATGACCGTGCGGGTGATGCCCTCGGTGAGCCGCGGGTCCGTGCGGTCCGTCGTCACCAGGAGGTTGGCGACGGCGACCGTCTTCACCGACTTGCCGCGCTGCACCCGCGGATAGGCGTCGGCGGGCATGACGGCGGCCCGGTAGTGCCGCGCGGTGCCGCCCAGCGCGTGCAGCTCGTCGACGAGATCCCCCAGCGGCACCAGCCGGACGTCCGTCCGCGCGGCCAGCTCCTGCACCGCCCCGGTGGGCAGCCCGCCGGACCAGAAGAACGCGTCGATCTCCCCGGACCGCAGCATTCCGGGCATCCGGTCGATCCCCACCGGGACGGGCGTGATGTCCTTCGCGGCGTCGATCCCGGCCGCCTCCAGCAGCCGCCCGGTGATCAGGCTGACGCCCGAGCCCGGCTGCCCCACGGCCACGCGCCGCCCTCGCAGGTCCGCGGCGCTGCCGATGTCCGAGCCCGCCGGGACGACCAGCTGCATGTAGTCGTCGTAGAGCCGGGCGCAGGCCCGCAGCGTCCCGGCGCCGGGGCGCTTCTCGTCGCGGTAGGCGGCGACCGAGTCGGCGGTCGCGATGGTGAAGTTGGCCTCGCCGGAGACCAGCCGCCTGATGTTCTGCACGGAGCCCTCGCTGGCGTGCAGCCGTACGTCGACCTCCGGCAGATCGTGCGCCAGCTGCTCCTCGAGCAGCTTTCCGTACCGCGAGTAGACGCCCGTCGGCACCCCGGTCGTGAACTCCATCGTGCCCCGCGGCTCCGGCCGTCCGCCCAGCGGCAGCAGCCACCACAGCAGCAGCGCCAGCACGGCCGACGCCGCGAGGACGGCCTGCGCGGCGCGGCGTCGGCCGATGCGGTGGACTACCGGTGTCATGCGCGGAATCCTGCCAGCCGCCGGGGGCGGTGGCCAGAAACGGGCCGGGAGGTCGGACCGGGGGAAGCCGGGGGCGGGATGTCCGGGGGAGCACGTAGTCTGGTGGGCGAGATGAGCGCGAAGACTTACGAGGTGCGCACCTACGGGTGCCAGATGAACGTCCACGACTCCGAGCGGCTCTCCGGCCTGCTGGAGGACGCCGGATACGTCCGCGCGCCCGAAGGCCGTGCCGAGGGCGACGCCGACGTCGTCGTCTTCAACACCTGCGCGGTGCGGGAGAACGCCGACAACCGGCTCTACGGCAACCTCGGACGGCTCGCCCCGATGAAGGCGAAGCGGCCCGGCATGCAGATCGCCGTGGGCGGTTGCCTCGCCCAGAAGGACCGCGACACCATCGTCAGCAAGGCGCCCTGGGTCGACGTGGTCTTCGGCACGCACAACATCGGCAGCCTGCCGGTGCTCCTGGAGCGGGCCCGGGTCCAGGAGGAGGCGCAGGTCGAGATCGCGGAGTCGCTGGAGGCGTTCCCGTCGACGCTCCCGACCCGCCGCGAGTCCGCGTACGCCGCGTGGGTCTCCATCTCCGTCGGCTGCAACAACACCTGCGCCTTCTGCATCGTGCCCGCGCTCCGCGGCAAGGAGAAGGACCGCCGGCCCGGCGACATCCTCGCCGAGGTCGAGGCGCTGGTCGCGGAGGGCGTCACCGAGATCACCCTGCTCGGCCAGAACGTCAACGCCTACGGCTCGGACATCGGCGACCGGGAGGCGTTCTCCAAGCTGCTGCGTGCCTGCGGGAGGATCGAGGGCCTGGAGCGGGTCCGCTTCACCTCGCCGCATCCGCGCGACTTCACGGACGACGTCATCGCCGCCATGGCCGAGACGCCGAACGTCATGCCGCAGCTGCACATGCCGCTCCAGTCCGGGTCCAGCAGGGTGCTCAAGGCCATGCGCCGCAGCTACCGCCAGGAGCGCTATCTCGGCATCATCGAGAAGGTCCGCGCCGCCATGCCGGACGCCGCGATCTCCACCGACATCATCGTCGGCTTCCCCGGCGAGACCGAGGAGGACTTCGAGGAGACGCTGCACGTCGTCCGGGAGTCCCGGTTCGCGCAGGCCTTCACCTTCCAGTACTCCAAGCGCCCCGGCACCCCCGCGGCCGACATGGCGGACCAGATCCCCAAGGAGGTCGTCCAGGCGCGCTACGAGCGGCTGGTCGCCCTCCAGGAGGAGATCAGCTGGCAGGAGAACAAGCAGCAGGTCGGCCGGGTGCTGGAACTCATGGTCGCCGAGGGCGAGGGGCGCAAGGACGGAGCCACCCACCGGCTCTCCGGCCGCGCCCCCGACAACCGCCTGGTGCACTTCACCAAGCCCGCCGAGCCGGTGCGCCCCGGGGACATGGTGACCGTCGGGATCAGCTACGCCGCGCCGCACCACCTGCTCGCGGAGGGCCCCGTCAAGGCCGTCCGGCGCACTCGCGCGGGTGACGCCTGGGAGAAGCGCAACGCCGCGCCCCAGCAGCCGGCCGGTGTGATGCTGGGCCTGCCGACGATCGGTGCCCCGGCCGCGTCACCGGCGCCCGCCACGGGTTGCGGCTGCGACTAGCACCGGCCCGCCGGGCCGCCGCCGAGGGCCGTGGCCGGCACGGGCCGGCCCGTGCCGGACTGCGACCGGCCGGGCCGCCCGCCGAGGGCCGCGGCCACGACCAGGGCCGTCGTCGGTGCCGCGCCTCACCGCCCGGCTCCGCGCCTCACCGCCCCGCCCGCCTCCGCGCCTCACCTCACCGCCCGGCTCCCGGCACGCACGGGAGCCGGGCGGCCGGTCTTGTTACGCTCCGATCATGCTCGCCGCCGCCGCTGTCTGCCCCTGCCCGCCGCTGCTCGTGCCGGAGGTCGCGGCGGGGGCCGCCGCCGAACTCGGCGATCTCCGGACGGCCTGCGCCGACGCCCTCTCCGTCCTGGCCGCCGCCCGCCCCGACCGGCTGGTCGTCGTCGGCCCCGCCGAGGGCTCGGGGATCGCGGCCCACCCGCAGGGCTCCACCGGTTCGTTCCGGCCGGTCGGCGTCGACCGGGAGGTCCGGCTGGGCCCGGGGGAGCCGCCCGCCGCGGACCGCGCCGGGGCCGGGCTGCCACCGGCCCTCGCCGTCGGCGGCTGGCTGCTGGAACGCGCTGCGTGGGGTTCGGCCCCCGTCGAAGGGCTGGGCGTCGGGGAGTCGCTGGACCCGGAGCGCTGCGCCGCCGCGGGCCGGGAACTCGCCGCGACGGCCGAACGCGTCGCCCTGCTGGTGCTCGGTGACGGCAGCGCCTGCCGCACGGTGAAGGCCCCCGGTTATCTGGACGAGCGGGCCACGGGATTCGACGCCGGGGTCGCGCGCGCTCTCGCCGCGGCGGACACCGCGGCCCTGGCGGCGCTGGACCCCGGGACGGCGGCCTCGCTGCTGGCCGCGGGCCGTGCGCCGTGGCAGGTGCTCGCGGGCGCCGCCGCGACGGCCGGGCTGGAGGGCCGGCTGCTGTACGAGGACGCGCCGTACGGCGTGGGGTATTTCGTCGCCGTCTGGTCGTGAGCCCGGCCGCGGAACGCTCCGACACCGGCCCCGCCGCCGGTCTCACGTTCCGTGGCGCCCGGGCCCGCGGAGGCTCCGCGCCGGCGCCCCACGGCCCCGCAGCGGCGGCCCGCCCGCTGTCCGGTCCGGCCCCGCCGGTCCGGCCCCGCAGCCCCGCACGGCGAAGGCCGCACGGCCCGGGGAGGGTGCGGCCTTCCGGTGTCCGGGGGCTCAGGTGCCGGTGCCTTCGTCCCGGCCGGAGTAGCGGCCGAGGGCGTCCTTCCCCTTCTCCGTACCGGTGTCGATGTGCTTGCTGTACTTGCCCTGGGTGCGTTCGTCGGCCGTATCACCGGCCCGGTCCACACCCTTGTCCATCTTCTCCCCGTGCCGGCGCGCGAGGTCGCGGCCTTCCTGGCCCTTCATCTTGGCCTTGAGCTTGTCCATCATGCCCATGAGCCACATCTCCCTCGTCACAGATCGGGCGGCGGCGTGCACGGTGCATGAGCTTGCATGAATCACCGCAATACGCCCATATACCCTCAATAGTTTACGCGCGTTGGGCCGATCCCGCCCGGTGGCTCCGGACCCGGAACCGGGTCCGGAGCGGCCCCGGTCTTTGGGAGACTGGACGGGTGAAGAGCACCAGGCACGCCCCCCGGGTCATCGCCGTCGTCGGTCCCACCGCGGCCGGAAAGTCCGATCTGGGCGTCGCCCTCGCCCACCGGCTCGGTGGCGAGGTCGTGAACGCCGACTCCATGCAGCTGTACCGGGGCATGGACATCGGCACCGCCAAGCTGACCCCCGCCGAACGGGAGGGAGTGCCGCACCGGCTGCTCGACATCTGGGACGTGACCGAGGCCGCCAGCGTCGCGGAGTACCAGCGGCTGGCCCGCGCCGAGATCGACCGGCTGCTCGCGGAGGGCCGCACCCCCGTCCTGGTGGGCGGCTCCGGGCTGTACGTCCGGGGCGCCATCGACGCCCTGGAGTTCCCCGGCACCGACCCGGCCGTACGCGCCCGGCTGGAGGCGGAGCTAGCGGCGGACGGCCCCGGCGCGCTGCACGCCCGGCTGGCCGCGGCCGACCCCGCGGCCGCCGGGGCGATCCTGCCGGGCAACGGACGGCGCATCGTGCGCGCCCTGGAGGTCATCGAGATCACGGGCCGCCCCTTCACCGCCAACCTCCCCGGCCACGAGTCCGTCTACGACACCGTTCAGATCGGCGTCGACGTCGCACGGCCCGAGCTCGACGCGCGGATCGCCTCCCGCGTCGACCGCATGTGGGACCAGGGGCTGGTCGCGGAGGTACGGGCGCTGGAGGCCGCCGGGCTCCGCGAGGGCCGTACGGCCTCCCGGGCCCTCGGCTACCAGCAGGTGCTCGCCTTCCTCGCCGGGGAGTGCACGGAGGACGAGGCGCGGGCCGAGACCGTACGGGCCACGAAGCGGTTCGCGCGCCGCCAGGACTCCTGGTTCCGGCGCGACCCCCGGGTGCACTGGCTGAGCGGGGCGGCGGACGGCCGGCGGGAACTCCCCGGGCAGGCGCTGACGTTGGTCGAACGAGCGGTCACAGCCTGATCACGTGATGGCATCGGGACGCTCCAGGCGCGCTCCGGGCCCTCTGGAGCGTGTCATCATCGACCTCGATCGAGCCCTGATGTCTCAGGTAGGGAGGGCGCGTGGCGATGGAGGCCGGCCCTCGCGACAGACAGCAGTCCCCGGACGCGCCCGCCGCGTCCCTGGCCCCCGACGGTCCCGCTGCCGACGGCACGGATCTGCCGCACGGCGGTGAGTCGTTCAGCGAGATCCGCCCGCCCCGGCGGCTGCGGATCTGGCAGCTCGCGCCGATCGTGGCGCTCGCCGCCCTCGGCTCCCTGATGTTCGCCTTCCCGCTGGCCTTCGCCTTCGGCGACGGGGGAGCGGTCGTCGCCATGCTCGGGCTCCTCCTCAGCGGCTGCGCGGCCGGCTGGAGCGTGATGGCCACCCGCCGGGTCGGCCTCAGCTGGCCGGGGCTCCCGGCGCCCGGCTCCGGCACCCGCCCCGACTGGCGCGTCGCCGCCTGCTACGCCCTGGTCGTCGCCACCGTGGTCGTGCTCTGCCTGTGGCGCGTCGGCCGGCTGCGCTGACCGCGGCGGGGGCCGTACCGGCGCGCACACGCGGGCGCGGCGGGGCCGCGTAGGATCGGAAGGGTGAGCACCGCACCCCTCGCCTTCCTCAAGGGACACGGCACGGAGAACGACTTCGTCATCCTGCCCGACCCCGGCAACGCCCTGGAGCTGTCCCCGTCCGCCGTCGCCCGGCTGTGCGACCGGCGGGCCGGCATCGGCGGCGACGGGCTGCTGCACGTCGTGCGCTCCGCCGCACACCCGGAGGCGGCCGCGATGGCCGGCGAGGCCGAGTGGTTCATGGACTACCGCAACGGCGACGGCAGCGTCGCCGAGATGTGCGGCAACGGCGTCCGGGTCTTCGCCCGGTACCTCCAGCGGGCCGGGCTCGCGGCCGAGGGCGACCTCGCCGTCGCCACCCGCGCGGGAGTGCGCCGGGTGCACATCGCGAAGGCGGGACCCGACGGGACGCCCGGCGAGATCACCGTCGGCATGGGGCGGGCACTGCTCCCCGGCGGAGAGGTGACGGTGTCCGTCGGGGACGGGACCCGGCCCGCGCGCAACGTCAACATGGGCAACCCGCACGCCGTGGTCTTCGTGTCCGACCTCGCCGAGGCCGGTGATCTGCACACCGCGCCCGAGGTCCGCCCGGCGAGCGCCTACCCCGACGGCACGAACGTCGAGTTCGTCGCCGACCGCGGCCGCCGGCACGTGGCGATGCGCGTGCACGAGCGGGGCTCCGGGGAGACCCGCTCCTGCGGCACCGGCGCCTGCGCCGTCATGGTCGCCGCCGCCCGCCGGGACGGCGCGGACCCCGCGGTCAGCGGCCGCCCCGAGACGTACGCCGTGGACCTGCCCGGCGGACGGCTGACGGTCACCGAGCGGCCGGACGGCGAGATCGAGATGACCGGGCCCGCCGAAATCGTCGCCGAGGGCACCTTGGACCCGGACTGGCTCGCAATCGCATTCGCCTGAGCTTTCGCTCGAACGGGTGATGTCATTCACTCCGGGCGGGCGCGGTTCGGCGGTGCCTGACGGGGCCGGTAGCATCAAGCACCGGCCTGGACGACCGTTCGGACGTCCGGGGGAGCGCGGCACTGCCGCGGCGGGCCCTCGCCCGGAAGAACCCCAGCACGCCGGTCTGCAGCCGGAGGTGCCCATGTGCGAAGAGGCCGTGAAACCAGCTTCTCCCCGCAGGCGCGGCCGCCCGCGCGTCGAGCTGCGCAGACTCGGCCGCGCCGCCCTCCTCGGCCCCGCCGCCCGGCACCGGGTGCCGGACGCCATCGAGCACGTCGCGAAGGCGCACCGCGCCCACCACCCGGGCGCCGATCTGGAACCGCTGCGCCGCGCGTACCTCCTCGCCGAGTCCTCGCACCGCGGCCAGACCCGCAAGAGCGGCGAGCCGTACATCACCCACCCGCTGGCCGTGACCCTGATCCTCGCCGAGCTGGGCGCCGAGACGACCACCCTGACCGCCTCCCTGCTGCACGACACGGTCGAGGACACGGCGGTGACGCTCGCCCAGGTCGGCGGGGAGTTCGGCGAGGAGGTGCGCTTCCTCGTCGACGGGGTCACCAAGCTGGAGAAGGTCGAGTACGGTTCCGCCGCCGAACCGGAGACGTTCCGCAAGATGCTGGTCGCCACGGGCAACGACGTCCGGGTCATGTCGATCAAGCTCGCGGACCGGCTGCACAACATGCGGACCCTGGGCGTCATGCGCCGCGAGAAGCAGGTACGGATCGCCGAGGTCACCCGGGACGTGCTCATCCCGCTGGCCGACCGGCTCGGTGTCCAGGCGCTCAAGACCGAGCTGGAGGACCTGGTCTTCGCGGTCCTGCAGCCCGAGGACTGCGCCCGCGCCCGCGCCGTCGCGCGGGAGCACGCCGTCGGCGCGGGCCCGCTGTCCGCCGCCGCCGAGCAGATCCGCGCCGTGCTGCGCGAGGCGGGCATCACCGCCGAGGTCCTGATCCGCCCCCGGCACCTCGTCTCCGTCCACCGCGTCGGGCTCAAACGCGGCGGGCTGACCGCCACCGACCTGGGCCGGCTGCTGGTGCTCGTCACCGAGGACGCCGACTGCTACGCGGTCCTCGGCGAGCTGCACACCTGCTTCACCCCGGTGATCTCGGAGTTCAAGGACTTCATCGCGACACCCAAGTTCAACCTCTACCAGTCCCTGCACACGGCCGTCGTCGCCCGGTCCGGCGGTGAGGTCGCCGAGGTGCTCATCCGGACCCGCCGGATGCACCGGGTGGCAGAGGCGGGCGTCGTCGCGCTCGGCAACCCCTACGCCCCGGGCACCGACGGCGCGCCGTCCGCGGACACCGCGGACGGCGAGCGGGCCGATCCCACCCGGCCCGGCTGGCTCTCCCGGCTGCTCGACTGGCAGCAGGCCACCCCCGACCCGGACGCCTTCTGGGCCTCGCTGCGCGCCGACCTCGCCGAGGACCGCGAGATCACCGTCTTCCACGGCGCGGGCCGAACGCTCGCACTCCCGGCGGGCTCCAGCTGTGTGGACGCCGCCTACGCCCTGCACGGCGACGCGGCGCACACCTGCATCGGCGCCCGGGTCAACGGCCGGCTCGCGGCGCTGGGCACCGTGCTCGCCGACGGGGACGCGCTGGACCTGCTGATGGCCCAGGACCCGGCCGCCGGGCCGTCCCCGGAGTGGCTGGAGCACGCCCGTACGCCCGCCGCGCGGATCGCCATCAGCGGCTGGCTCCGGGCCCATCCCGCCGTGCCCGCGGGGCCGGACGCGGCCGGGCCCGCGGCTCCGGGCGCGGTCACCCGCGGCCAGGCCCCGCCGGTGGCCGGTTCGGCGCGCTCCGGTGCGGCGCGGGACGCGGCTCCGCCCGGTGCCGCCGGCCCCGGCGGCCGGATCACCCTCCTCGCCGAGGCCTTCGGCGGCCCGCACCTGCTCGCGGACCTCACGGAGGCCATCGCCCGGGAAGGCGCGGCCGTCGTCTCCGCGGAGGTCGAGCCCCCGCACGAACAGCGCGTACGGCATACGTACACGGTCGAGCTGACGGACCCCGCCGGGCTCCCGTCGCTGATCCGCGCCATGCGCGACGTCCCCGGCGTGTACGACGTCAGCCGCGTCCGGTGGCCGGCCGGCGGTGCCGCACCGGTCCGGGTGACGGAGCCGCCGGCCGGCGCGGTCACCTGAGCGGGCGGGAAACCGCGTGACGGCCGGGGTGGGCCGTGGGACCATCGTCGGGTCGGCGCGGCCGGTGCCGGGGAATCTCCCGGGCCCTCCGGGCGTTCTCCCGACAGGACATCCCATCGACGTAAGGATCCAATGACCGCCTCTTCCCCTTCCCAGGACGCCCAGAATTTCCCGCAGAATCTCTCGGCGAGTCTCAGGGCCGACGCTCTGATGGAAGAGGATGTCGCCCGGGATTACGGGACCGAGGGCCACGACGGCGAGCAGTACGACCGCTCCGACCGTGCGGCGCTGCGACGCGTCGTGGGCCTGTCCACCGAGCTGGAGGACGTCACCGAGGTCGAGTACCGGCAGCTCCGCCTGGAGCGCGTCGTGCTCGTCGGCGTCTGGACCTCGGGCACCGTGGACGACGCCGAGAACAGCCTCGCGGAGCTGGCCGCGCTCGCCGAGACCGCCGGAGCCGTGGTCCTCGACGGTGTCATCCAGCGCCGTGACAAGCCCGACCCCGCCACGTACATCGGATCCGGCAAGGCGCTGGAGCTGCGCGACGTGGTGCTGGAGACCGGGGCCGACACCGTGGTCTGCGACGGTGAGCTGTCCCCGGGCCAGCTGATCCACCTGGAGGACGTCGTCAAGGTCAAGGTGGTCGACCGCACCGCCCTGATCCTCGACATCTTCGCCCAGCACGCCAAGTCCCGCGAGGGCAAGGCACAGGTCTCGCTGGCACAGATGCAGTACATGCTGCCGAGGCTGCGCGGCTGGGGCCAGTCGCTGTCCCGGCAGATGGGTGGCGGTGGCTCCGGTTCCTCCGGTGGCGGCATGGCCACCCGCGGCCCCGGTGAGACCAAGATCGAGACCGACCGGCGGCGGATCCGCGAGAAGATGGCGAAGATGCGCCGGGAGATCGCGGAGATGAAGACCGGCCGCGACATCAAGCGGCAGGAACGCCGCCGCAACAAGGTGCCCTCGGTCGCCATCGCCGGATACACCAACGCCGGCAAGTCGTCGCTGCTGAACCGGCTCACCGGCGCGGGTGTGCTGGTGGAGAACGCCCTGTTCGCCACCCTGGACCCGACCGTGCGCCGCGCCGAGACCCCCAGCGGGCGGCTCTACACCCTGGCCGACACCGTCGGCTTCGTCCGGCACCTGCCGCACCACCTGGTCGAGGCGTTCCGGTCCACGATGGAGGAGGTCGGCGACTCCGATCTCATCCTGCACGTCGTGGACGGCTCGCACCCGGTCCCGGAGGAGCAGCTGGCCGCCGTGCGCGAGGTCATCCGTGACGTCGGCGCGGTGGACGTGCCGGAGATCGTGGTGATCAACAAGGCGGACGCGGCGGACCCGCTGGTCCTCCAGCGGCTGCTGCGCACCGAGAAGCACGCCATCGCGGTGTCGGCCCGCACCGGCCGGGGCATCGACGAGCTGCTCGCGCTGATCGACGAGGAACTGCCGCGGCCGCAGGTCGAGATCGAGGCGCTCGTGCCGTACACCCGGGGCGGTCTGGTCTCGCGGGTGCACGCCGACGGAGAGGTGATCTCCGAGGAGCACACGGGCGACGGCACCCTGCTCAAGGCGCGGGTGCACGCGGAGCTGGCGGCCGAGCTGGAGCCGTACGTCCTCGCCGGGCAGCGCTGACGCCCTCCGCCCGCGGAGGACACGGCGGGGCGCAGCGCATGAAGGTGCCGCGCACGAGCAGCGCATGAAGGTGCCGCGCACGAAGGCGCCTCCCGGTTTCGGGAGGCCGCCTTCGTGCGCGTGAGGTGACGTGCCCCGCGCAGCCGAGAGGCCCGCCCCTCACCGTTCACGGTGGGGGCGGGCCTCTTCCGCGCGCTTGGCGCCCGGTGGCCGGCGGCGCGGGCAGCGCCGGGTTCCGCCGGTTACGGCGCGAACTTCTCGCTGACGCCGTCGAAGACCGACTTGGCCCCGTCACCGAGATGCGGGCCCGCCAGCCAGCCGGCGTTCACCGGTCCGATCGAGGTGTTCGACAGCAGCGCCGTCTCGCCGCCGACCTTCGCGAACCAGCCGCCGCCGGACGAACCACCGGTCATGGTGCAGCCGATCCGGTACATCGTGGGCTGCGCCGCGGACAGCGAGAGACGGCCCGGGGTGTCGACGCAGCTGTGCATCTTCACGCCGTCGAACGGCGGCGCCGCCGGGTAGCCCCAGGCGCCCATCGAGTCGATGTCCTTCACCGCGGGGGCGTCGAACGCGACGGGCAGCGCGGTCCCGACCGTCTCCTCCAGGGACTTGCCGCCGCTGTTCTCCGGCTTCACGTGCAGCACGGCGTAGTCGTGCGGCGCTCCCGCGCCGCCCTCGGCGGCTCCCTCGGAGATCCACTCCTGGGACGTCGACGCCCAGTCGGACCACCAGATGCCGTACGGGGCGACCTCCTCGCGCGGCGTGTTCGCGATCTGCGACGCCTCGGCGCCGTTGTCGTTGTACGACGGCACGAAGACGATGTTGCGGTACCAGCCGCCCTGCTTGCCGGCGTGCACGCAGTGGCCGGCCGTCCACACCATGTTGGACTTGCCCGGGTTGGCCGGGTCCTTCACCAGGGTGCCGGAGCAGACCATCGAGCCCTTGGGGCCGTCGAAGAACACCTTGCCCACCGGGGCGGCGTTCTCGTGGTACGGCGTCGCCACCGGCTCCGCCTCGACGGGCTCGGGCACCGGGTCCGTGACGCCCTGGTCGTCGGAGATGTCCGGCGGCACCGTCTTGTCCGGCTCCTCGGCGTCGCGCATGCGGCCCGGGTCCCAGAGGTCCTCGATGATCGGGTTGATGAAGTCGTTGGCCTCGCGCAGCCAGTCGTCCTTCTTCCAGTTGCGCCACTCGCCGTCCCGCCACTGGTCGAGGTCGACGCCCAGTTCCTTGAGCCGCTCGCCGAAGTCGTCGGGGAGCGCGAGGTCTTCCTGCCCGGTTCCGGCTGAGGAGCCGGAGGAGCCGCCCGCGTCGTCCTCGCCCGGGCCGCACGCGCCGACGGTCAGCGAGAGGACTGCGGTGAGCGCGGCCGCGGCAAGAGCGGGCCTGCGTATCGATCCCATCGGTGGAACTCCCCGTTGCTCGTCTTCGGTTCTCCGGAACGGTCACGGTGGACCGCTCGGGCACCCCACTATGCCGGTGCGGGCTAGGACTATCACGAGCGGGTCTCCGGTTCCCGTCCCGCGGCGGGAAATGATCTCGTCGTCGGCCGAATCCTCGCGGCTCTCCTCCTCGTTGCTACGTAGAGGACCAGAGCGGTGTTCACAGGAGGGCCGATCAGAGGTGGCCGTGACCGAGTCTCCCGTGGCGGAGCTGTCCGCCGGGCAGAGCGGCGTGACGGCGCGCGATCCCGGCGCGCGCTCCCTCCCCGTCGTGCCGGTGCGCGCCCGCGGACTGACGATCGAGGGCGCGGACGGGCGGCGCTATCTGGACTGCGCGTCCGGCTCGGGCGCGCTGGCCCTCGGGCACAATCACCCGGTGGTGCTCCGGGCGATTCGCTCCGTGCTCGACTCGGGGGCTCCGCTGCACACCCCGGGGCTGGTGACCGGGGCCGAGGAGGACTTCACCGCCGAACTCCTGCGCACCCTCCCGGCGGGACTCGCCGAACGGGCCCGGGTGCGGTTCTGCTCCCCGGCGGCGGGCGACCCGGTCCCGGAGGCGCTGCGGCTGGTGGCGGCCGGGGGCCGCCCCGGTACGCTGCTGCGGCCCGTGCGCGGCGACGGCGGCGTCACGCCCGCCCCGGACGCCCGGGTGCGCGAGCTGCGGGAGCGGACCGCCGCCGCGGGCATCCCGCTGATCGCCGACGAGACGCGGACCGGTGTCGGCCGGACCGGCGCGTTCTGGGCGGTGGGACACAGCGGCGTCGTGCCCGACGTGATGGTCGTGGCCCGGGCGATCGGCGGCAGCCTGCCGCTGGCCGCCGTCGTGCACCGCGACGACCTCGTTCCCGGCGCGCCGCAGGACCGCGCGGACAGCTTCCGGGGCAACCAGCTGGCGATGGCCGCGGGCGCCGCGACGCTGGCGTACGTCCGGGAGAACGGCCTCGCCGCCCGCGCCGCGGACCTCGGCGGGCGGATGCTGCGCCAGCTGCGGGACTTCGCCGCGGGACTGCCCTGCGCCGCCGACGTGCGGGGCCGCGGGCTGCTGATCGGCATCGCGTTCGCCGCGCCCGGACGCGCCGCCCGGGTGCGGAACGCCTGTCTGCGCCGCGGCCTCATCGTCGAACTCGCCGGGCGGAAGTCCGGCGTCGTCCTGCTCCTGCCCCCGCTGACCGTCACCGACGAACAGGCCGCCGCGGTCCTGGACCGGCTGACCGATGCCGTCCAGGCCGAGGCCGCCCTCCGGCACGGCCCCTGACCCCCGCCGTGCCACCGCCCGCCGGGGAGCGCGCCGGTCACCACCGGACACCCGCCCGGCGCACGGTGCGGAACCGCTCCGCACCGGGGCCGTCCGGCCCGCCCGACCCCCGACCGCCGCAAAGGAGACCGGCGCCCGTGCCGCCCGCCCGCGGGCCCCGCGGCCGCCGACCGCACATGAACGCACACCCCGCCCCCCGGTCCGACACCGCCGCCACCGAAGCCCTCCTGCCGCGCCAGCACGGCCCCGCGGACGCCGGCCCCGGCTCCGCCCGCGACCCGCTGGAGCACCCCGACCCCCGGGCGGCCGCCGACGCGGCGGCCGCAGAGAACCTGCTGCGCTGCTGGGTGCGGGAGTGCGGTACGCCCGCCCCTGCCGACGGCCTGCTCCGGCTGCCGCTCCGCTCCGGCGGCTGTGTGCTGCTGGTCCCGGTCCGCCACTGGTCGGCCACCGGCTGGCACCGCTTCGGGCAGCCCTCGCTGGAGGGCGCCCCCGCCGGCGTACTCGCCGTCGACGCTGTGACGCTCGCCGCCCTCCTGGGACGCGAGGCCGCACACGGAGCGGATCCGGCCACCGCGGCCGACGGCGCCGATCTCGTCGGCCGGGTCGCCGACTCCGTGCGCCGCACCGCCGTGTTCCTCGCCGGCCGCCGCGCCGCCGGCGCGGCACCGGACCACGGCCGCTTCCTGGACGCCGAGCAGTCGCTCGTGCTCGGCCATCCGCTGCACCCGACCCCCAAGAGCCGCGAAGGGCTCTCCGACGCCGAGTCCCGCGCGTACTCGCCCGAGCTGCGCGGCTCCTTCCCGCTGCACTGGATCGCGGTCGACCGGAGCGTTCTGGCCACCGACTCGGCATGGACCGAACGCGGCCGGACGGTATCCGCCGAACAGCTCGCGACCCGGCTGGCGGGCGGTCCCGGCACCGGCCCCGCCATCCCGGAGGGCACCGTTCCGCTGCCGCTGCACCCCTGGCAGGCGCGGGAGATCCGGCACCGGCCCGCCGTCGCCGCACTCCTCGGCGACGGGCTGCTGCACGACCTCGGCCCGTCCGGACCCGACTGGCATCCGACGTCCTCGGTGCGCACCGTGTTCCGGCCCGGCGCCCCCGCGATGCTCAAGCTGTCCCTGGCCCTGCGCATCACCAACTCCCGCCGGGAGAACCTCGCCAAGGAGCTGCTGCGCGGCGTCGAGGTGCACCGGCTGCTGCGCAGCGGGCTGGGCGAGGAGTGGCAGCGGGCGCATCCCGGCTTCGACATCGTCCGCGACCCGGCCTGGCTGGCCGTGCGCGGCACGGACGGCGCTCCGCTGCCCGGCCTGGACGTGATGATCCGGCACAACCCGTTCGGCCCGGAGGACGATGCGGTGTGCGTCGCCGGGCTGGTCTCGCCGCGGCCGGTGCCGCTCCCCGGGACGACGCAGCCGGGGACGACGCAGCCGGGGACGACGCAGCCCGGCGTGCCCGCGATGCGGTCCCGGCTGGCGGAGGTCGTCGCCGCGCTCGCGGGCCGTACGGGCAGGACGGCCGCCGCCGTGGCCGCCGAGTGGTTCCTGCGCTATCTGGAGGCCGTCGTCCGGCCCGTGCTGTGGCTGGACGGGACGGCCGGGGTCGCCCTGGAGGCGCACCAGCAGAACACGCTCGTCCTGCTCGACGCCGAGGGCTGGCCCGCCGGCGGCCGGTACCGCGACAACCAGGGCTATTACTTCCGCAAGTCCCGGCGGGAGGAACTCGACCGCAGGCTGCCCGGCCTCGGCGTGGAGAGCGACACCTTCGTCGCCGACGAGATCGCCGACGAGCGCTTCGCCTACTACCTCGGGATCAACAACGTCCTCGGGCTGATCGGCGCGTTCGGCTCCCAGCGCCTCGTCGACGAGCGGGTGCTGCTGGCCGCGTTCCGGCGCTTCCTCGGCGACGCCGCGTCCGGGCCCCGGGCGTGCGGCTCGCCGCTGCCCGCCCTCCTGCTGGAGTCGCCCACGCTGCGCTGCAAGGCGAACCTGCTGACCCGGTTGCACGGACTGGACGAACTGGTCGGCCCGGTCGACACCCAGTCGGTGTACGTCACCCTGGCGAACCCGCTCGCCGCGCCCGCCGGCTGAGGCGGGAACGACACCGTGCCCGCCCCGGAAAGCACCTCCGGTGAGGACGACACCCTGGAACTGCGGGTGCCGCTCCCGCCGTTCCGCGCGGAGGACTATCCGGCGCCGGGCACGGAGGACCCGCCGGGCTCCGGGCAACCGGGAGGTGCCGGACACCCGCCGGGCTCCGGGCTACCGCCTGGCTCCGGACATCCGCGGAGTGCCGGACACCCGCCGGGTGCCGGGCGTCCGCCGGGCACGGGAGACATCCCGCGCCCGGCGGGCCACGAACTCCTCGGCGCCGTCGCCGGATGGGGGGAGACCGTCACCCCGGCCGGACGGCTGCGGCTGCTCCCCGTACGCGCCGAACGAGACCTCGCCCTCGTCACCGCCTGGATGAACGACCCGGCCGTGGCCGCGCTGTGGGGGCTCGGCGGTCCCGAGGAGACGACCGCCGCCCATCTGCGGGCGCAGCTCGACGGGGACGGGCGCAGCGTGCCCTGTCTCGGCCTGCTGGACGGCGTCCCGATGAGCTACT
Source organism: Streptomyces lycii (assembly GCF_009735685.1). Lineage (GTDB taxonomy): Bacteria > Actinomycetota > Actinomycetes > Streptomycetales > Streptomycetaceae > Streptomyces > Streptomyces lycii. The sequence continues at coordinate 58,045 of NZ_WHPN01000426.1, forward strand.
GGGAGATCTACCGCGCCGATCTCGCCCCTCTCGCGCGCCACTATCCGGCCCGGCCGCACGACACCGGGCTGCGCCTGCTGATCGGGGCCGTCGCCGACCGGGGCCGCGGAATCGGCAGCTGTCTGCTCCGCGCCGTTTCCGGGCTGGTTCTCGACAATCGGCCATCCTGCACCCGTGTCGTGGCCGAACCCGACCTTAGGAACGCCCCTTCCGTGGCAGCCTTTCTCCGTGCGGGTTTCCGTTTCTCCGCCGAGGTGGGCATCCCCGACAGACGAGCCGCCCTGATGATGCGCGAACGCTCCCTGCGCGACCTCCTCTGAGGCCGCGGCCCGTCCGTCCCGCCCCGGTGACGAAACCGCTCGCGCGACGAGCACGCCGTGCCGCTCCCCTGTCCCAGCCCGGCCCGTCCCCGTTTCGTCCCCGAGGAGCAAAGACCTTGCATGTGACACCTCAGCAGCGCCATGAAGCCTGGCAGCGGGCAACTCGCCGCATGTTCGCCAAGATGCTCGGCGAGTTCGCGTACGAGGAAGTCATCACCCCCGAGCCCGACGGCGACGACCCCCTCGCCCACCGGCTCACCGTGTCCCCGGAGATCACCTACCGGTTCCGCGCCGGCCGCGGGGCCTACGGACACTGGCGGGTCGACCCGGACTCGATCGAACCCTCCGCCGATCCGCTGGAGTTCCTCGCCCGCGCGCACGAGTCCGTGCTCGGTCTCACCGGAGACACCACCGGCCATCTGATCCGCGAGCTGACCACCACCCTCGCCGCCGACACCCGCATCGACGAGACCGCGCGCACCGTCGCGGAACTCGCCGACCTCGGCTACGCGGAGCTGGAGGGCCACCAGACCGGCCACCCCTGGATCGTCGCCAACAAGGGTCGGGTCGGCTTCTCCGCGGCCGACACCGAGCGCTGGGCCCCCGAGTCGCGCGTCCCGCAGCGGCTGCCGTGGCTCGCCGTGCACCGCGACATCGCCGACTACCGCGGCGTGACCGCGCTGGCGGCACCGGAACGGCTGTACGACGAGGAGCTGTCCCCGAGCACCCGCGCGGCCTTCGACCGCACGGTCACCGAGCACGGCCGGGACCCCGCCGACTATCTCTGGCTCCCCGTGCACCCCTGGCAGTGGGACGAGAGCATCAGTCACCTGTTCGCCCCGTACATCGCCGACGCGCGCATCATTCCGCTGCCCGAGGACGAGGACCTGCGGCTGCCGCAGCAGTCGATCCGGACGTTCCTCAATGTCAGCCGCCCGCAGGGCCGCACCGTCAAGCTCCCGCTCTCGGTGCTGAACACCCTGGTGTGGCGCGGACTGCCGACGGAGCGCACGCTGGCGGCGCCCGCCGTCACCGCGTGGGTGCACGGCCTGCGCGACGCGGACCCGTTCCTGCGGGACGAGACCCGGGTGATCCTGCTCGGCGAGACCGCGTCCGTCACCGTGGAGCACCCGCTCTACGACCGGCTGCCGCAGGTTCCGTACCAGTACCGCGAACTGCTCGGCTGCATCTGGCGCGAACCGCTGGCGCCGCGGCTCGACCCGGGCGAGCGGGCCCGGACGCTGGCGGCCCTGCTGCACACCGATCCGGCCGGTGAGTCCTTCACCGCCGAGCTGGTCCGGCGCTCCGGACTGACTCCCGAGGCCTGGCTCCAGCGGCTGTTCGCGGCGCTGCTGCCGCCGCTGCTGCACTTCCTCTACCGGTACGGCACCGTCTTCTCCCCGCACGGCGAGAACGCCATCGTGGTCTTCGACGAGCGGGACGTGCCGGTGCGGCTGGCCGTGAAGGACTTCGTCGACGACGTGAACGTCAGCTCCAGCCCGCTGCCCGAGCACGCCGGCATGCCCGACGACGTGCGCGAGGTGCTGCTGACCGAGGAGCCCGCGTTTCTGACCCAGTTCATCCACTCCGGTCTGTTCGTCGGCGTCTTCCGCTACCTCGCGCCGCTGTGCGCGGACCAGCTGGACGTGCCGGAGGACACCTTCTGGTCCCTCGTACGGGCGGAGATCGTCCGGCACCACGCCCGGTTCCCCGAGCTGAAGGAGCGGTTCGAGATCTTCGACCTGCTCACGCCCCGGATCGACCGGCTGTGCCTGAACCGCAACCGGCTCCACCTCGACGGCTACCGCGACCGGTCGGACCGGCCGCACGCCGCCGTCCACGGCACCGTGGCCAATCCGCTCGCCCGGGAATGACGGCGGCGCGGGGGCGGGGGAGCGGTACGGAGCGATGACCGGTGAGCGGTACGGAGTGAGGACGGGGGAGCGGTACGGAGTGAGGACGGGGGAGCGGTACGGAGTGAGGACGGGGGAGCGGTACGGAGTGAGGGCGGGGGATGTCGGTGGGGCACCGTAGGCTGGTCGCGCTATGACGAAGCCCTCCCTTCCCGACCTGCTGCACGCCGCCGTCACCGCCGTGGGCGGTACGGAGCGGCCCGGCCAGGTGACCATGGCCGAATCCGTCGCCGAGGCCGTCGACGACGGCTCCCATCTGCTCGTCCAGGCCGGTACGGGCACGGGCAAGTCCCTCGGCTATCTCGTGCCCGCGCTCGCGCACGGCGAGAAGGTCGTGGTCGCGACGGCGACCCTGGCGCTCCAGCGGCAGCTGGTGGAGCGGGACCTCCCGCGCACGGTGGAGGCGCTCCATCCGCTGCTCCGCCGGCGCCCCGAGTTCGCCATGCTCAAGGGCCGCTCCAACTACCTCTGCCTGCACCGGCTGCACGAAGGCGTGCCGCAGGAGGAAGAGGACGGCCTGTTCGACGTCTTCGAGTCGGCGACCCCCACCAGCAAGCTGGGCAAGGACCTGCTGCGGATGCGGGACTGGGCCGACGAGACGGAGACGGGCGACCGGGACGCCCTCACCCCGGGCGTGTCCGACCGGGCCTGGTCCCAGGTCTCCGTCACGTCCCGGGAATGTCTCGGCGCCACCCGGTGCGCGTACGGCGCCGAGTGCTTCGCCGAAGCGGCCCGCGAGCGCGCCAAGCTGGCGGACGTCGTCGTCACGAACCACGCGCTGCTCGCGATCGACGCCATCGAGGGCGCGCCGGTGCTGCCCGGCCACGAGGTGCTGATCGTCGACGAGGCGCACGAACTGGTCTCCCGGGTCACCGGCGCCGCGACCGGCGAGCTGTCCCCCGGCGGGGTCAACCGCGCGGTCCGCCGGGCGTCCAAGCTGGTCAACGAGAAGGCGGCCGACGCCCTGCAGACCGCGGCCGAGGGCTTCGAGCGGCTGATGGAGCTGGCTCTCCCGGGCCGGATCGAGGAGGTGCCGGAGGATCTCGGGTATGCCGTGATGGCTCTCCGGGACGCCGCCCGGACGGTCATCTCGGCCATCGCGGGCACCCGCGACAAGTCCGTCCAGGACGAGGACGCCGTGCGCAAGCAGGCGCTGGCCTCGGTGGAGAACGTCCACGCGGTGGCGGAGCGCATCGCCAACGGCTCCGAGTACGACGTCATCTGGTGCGAGCGGCACGACCGGTTCGGCGCGTCGCTGCGGGTCGCGCCGCTGTCGGTCTCCGGACTGCTGCGGGAGAAGCTGTTCGCCGACCGGTCCGTGGTCCTCACCTCCGCGACCCTGAAGCTGGGCGGTGACTTCAACGGCGTGGGCGCGTCGCTGGGCCTGTCGCCGGAGGGAGCCGCCGGGCCGCCGGGAGCCGTGGGGTCCTCACGGCCGGCGGGGGCCCCGGCGGGCTCCACGCCGGGGAGCGGCCCGGCGGAGGACGGCCCCGCCGCGGAGATTCCCCGCTGGAGGGGTATCGACGTCGGCTCGCCGTTCGACTATCCCAAGCAGGGCATCCTCTACGTCGCCCAGCATCTGGCGCAGCCGGGCCGGGAGGGCAGCCGGGGGGACATGCTGGACGAGCTGACGGAGCTGGTGGAGGCCGCGGGCGGGCGGACGCTCGGTCTCTTCTCTTCCATGCGGGGAGCCCAGTCCGCGGCCGAGGCGCTGCGCGGCCGGCTCGACGTGCCGATCCTGCTGCAGGGCGAGGAGACGCTCGGTGAGCTGATCCGTACGTTCGCCGCCGACGACCGGACCTGTCTCTTCGGGACGCTGTCGCTGTGGCAGGGGGTGGACGTGCCCGGGCCGAGCTGCCAGCTGGTGGTGATGGACCGGATTCCGTTCCCGCGGCCGGACGACCCGCTGATGAGCGCGCGGCAGAAGGCGGTGGAGGAGAGCGGGGGGAACGGCTTCATGGCCGTCGCGGCGACGCATGCCGCCCTGCTGATGGCCCAGGGCTCGGGCCGGCTGGTCAGGGCGTCCGGGGACCGGGGAGTGGTCGCCGTACTCGATCCGAGGCTCGCCAAGGCGCGGTACGGCAGTTTTCTGCGGGCCTCGATGCCGGACTTCTGGTACACCACGGACCGGAACCAGGTCCGCAGGTCCCTGGCCGCCATCGACCGGGCGGCCAGGGAGGCAGGAGAGTCCGGGCAGGCCCGGGACTGAGCGGTCCCGGGCGGGCGGCGGCGGTCCCGGGCGGGCGATCCGGCCGGGCGACAGCGTCCCGGCCGGGCGGCAGCGATCCGGTTGGGCCACAGCGTCCCGGCCGGGACGCTGGAGCCGGGCGCGCGACCGGGGAGCCGACAGCTCCGAGCCGGGCGTCCCCGGGCACACAGCGCCCCCGGGTACGGCGCTTCCCGGGCGTGGAGGCGCCAAGCACGGAGGCGCCAAGCACGGAGGCGCTGGGAGTGGCGGTCCCGGGCACGGCGGTCCCGGGCACAGTGGTGCCGAGAGGAGCGGTGCCGGGCGCGGCGGTGCCGGGCGCGGTGGTCCCGGGGCCCGGCCGTTCCGCCCTCAGACGCGCCGCAGGACGGCGACGACCTTGCCCAGGATGGTGGCCTCGTCGCCGGGGATCGGCTGGTACGCGGCGTTGTGCGGGAGCAGCCACACATGGCCGTCCTCCCGCTTGAAGCGCTTGACCGTGGCCTCGCCGTCGAGCATGGCGGCGACGATGTCGCCGTTCTCCGCGACGGGCTGGCGGCGGACGGTCACCCAGTCGCCGTCACAGATCGCGGCATCGACCATGGAGTCTCCGACGACCTTGAGCACGAACAGCTCGCCGTCGCCGACCAGCTGCCGGGGCAGCGGAAAGACGTCCTCGACGGACTCCTCGGCCAGGATCGGACCACCGGCCGCGATCCGGCCGACCAGCGGCACATAGGAGGCGGCGGGCTTCCCCGTGGTGTCCGCGGGCGGGGTGGCGGGCCCGTCGGAGCCCCGGACCTCGTAGGCGCGCGGGCGGTGCGGGTCGCGGCGGAGGAAGCCCTTGCGCTCGAGGGCCATCAGCTGGTGGGCTACCGAGGAGGTGCTGGAGAGGCCGACCGCCTGGCCGATCTCGCGCATGGACGGCGGATAGCCCCGGCGCTGCACGGAGTCGCGGATCACCTCGATGACCCGGCGCTGCCGCTCGGTGAGTCCGGAGCTGTCCGCCCGGATTCCGGGTGGGCGGCCGGGCAGCGAGCGCACGGGCTTCTGCTCCTCGGGTCCCGGCACCGCTTCGCCGTCCGGCTGGGCCGGCTCCGGGCGGTGCTGGGAGCGGTCCTGCGCGCTGATGGTCGCGCTGCCTGCGGTGGTCGTCACATCGGGCCCCTCTCGAGATGTTCTCCCTAGTTGGACAACGGTAGTTGCTTTCGAAAGGTTGCGCCAAACACACGTTCGAGTGAAAATTCGACGTTCGGCTGCCCGAATCGCGGAAATGAGTGTATGTGCACTGCCGAGGTGCCCTCGGGGTGCCTCTCGCGAGGTCGCCGCCCCGGCGCTCCGGAGGCTTCTCCGTGCCGCTGCGTCGCCGTGCGCCACCCAGTGTGACAGCCCTCCCCGCAGGACGGCCCGCGGGTCCCCTGCCGTAGTCTTCCCATGCGCCGGAGCCCCGCGACACGCGGAGAGTCTTCTTGGTCGCCAACCCCCAGATCTAGTGGTTTCATAGCTGTCGGCGCCCAGAAGTTGTGTTTCCCGGTGCATCCGCACCGCCGAGATCGCCTATGCTGGGGCCCGCTCCGAAGGCCTCACGGCCTGCCGGAGAGGCACGCTCCGTCATGGCGGAGCTGTGCCCGGACAACAGGTACGGCGCGGTTCGACGAGGTCCCGAGGAGGGTGACGGAGAGATGTACTGCCCCTTCTGCAGGCACCCCGACAGCCGGGTGGTCGACAGCCGCACGACCGACGACGGATGTTCGATCCGTCGGCGCCGTCAGTGCCCCGACTGCTCCCGCCGCTTCACCACGGTGGAGACCGCCTCGCTCATGGTGATCAAGCGCAGCGGGGTCACCGAGCCCTTCAGCCGCGACAAGGTGATCTCCGGCGTGCGCAAGGCGTGCCAGGGCCGCCCCGTCACGGAGGACGCCCTCGCGAAGCTGGGCCAGCAGGTCGAGGAGGCCGTGCGGGCGACCGGCAGCGCGGAGCTCTCCACCCACGACGTGGGCCTGGCCATCCTGGGCCCGCTCCAGGAGCTGGACCTCGTCGCCTACCTGCGGTTTGCGTCCGTTTACCGGGCGTTCGACTCACTCGAGGACTTCGAGGCCGCGGTCGCGGAACTCCGTGACCAGCAGCCGACGGCAGGCGCGGACGGGCCCCCGGAGGGCCCGTCGGTCCCCGCGCCCGCCGCCCCCGGGCTCCGGCGCGGGGGACCCCAAGCCGACTGACGGCGACCGGACCCGCCCGGCGCGCACCGCGTGCCCGGGCAGCAGAACAGACACCGTGCCGAGGGAAGAACTGGGCACATCAGGGCGTTTCAGCCCGTACAGGGAGGCGGCATGACAGAGACGGCGAGCGGCCCGGCGCGAGGTTCCCGCAAGGGCACCAAGGCGGCCAAGGGTCTGCGTATCGAGCGGGTCCACACCACCCCGGGTGTGCACCCGTACGACGAGGTGGCCTGGGAGCGCCGTGACGTCGTCATGACCAACTGGCGCGACGGCTCGGTCAACTTCGAGCAGCGTGGCGTCGAGTTCCCCGACTTCTGGTCGGTGAACGCGGTCAACATCGTCACCAGCAAGTACTTCCGCGGAGCGGTCGGCTCGCCGGTCCGGGAGTCGAGCCTGAAGCAGCTCATCGACCGGGTGGTGAAGACCTACCGCGCCTCCGGTGAGAAGAACGGATACTTCGCCTCCCCCGCGGACGCCGAGATCTTCGAACACGAGCTGGCGTACGCCCTGCTGCACCAGATCTTCAGCTTCAACTCGCCGGTGTGGTTCAACGTCGGGACCCAGCAGCCGCAGCAGGTCTCCGCGTGCTTCATCCTCTCCGTCGACGACTCCATGGAGTCGATCCTGGACTGGTACAAGGAAGAGGGGATGATCTTCAAGGGCGGCTCCGGCGCCGGCCTGAACCTCTCCCGCATCCGCTCCTCCAAGGAACTGCTGTCCTCCGGCGGCAACGCCTCCGGCCCGGTCTCCTTCATGCGCGGCGCGGACGCCTCCGCCGGCACCATCAAGTCCGGCGGCGCCACCCGCCGCGCGGCCAAGATGGTCGTGCTCGACGTCGACCACCCGGACGTCGAGGCCTTCATCGAGACCAAGGTGAAGGAAGAGGAGAAGGTCCGCGCGCTGCGCGACGCGGGCTTCGACATGGACCTGGGCGGCGACGACATCACGTCCGTCCAGTACCAGAACGCCAACAACTCCGTCCGGGTCAACGACGAGTTCATGAAGGCCGTCGAGGCCGGCGGGAAGTTCGGGCTCCGCGCCCGGATGACCGGCGAGGTCATCGAGGAGGTCGAGGCCAAGGGCCTGTTCCGCAAGATGGCCGAGGCCGCCTGGGCCTGCGCCGACCCCGGCATCCAGTACGACGACACCATCAACCACTGGCACACCTCGCCGGAGTCGGGCCGGATCACCGCCTCGAACCCGTGCAGCGAGTACATGCACCTGGACAACTCCTCGTGCAACCTCGCGTCGCTGAACCTGATGAAGTTCCTGCGCGACGACGACCAGGGCAACCAGTCCTTCGACGCCGAGCGCTTCGCGTCCGTCGTCGAGCTGGTCATCACGGCGATGGACATCTCCATCTGCTTCGCCGACTTCCCGACCGAGAAGATCGCCGAGACGACCCGCGCCTTCCGCCAGCTCGGCATCGGCTACGCCAACCTCGGCGCCCTGCTGATGGCGACCGGCCACGCGTACGACTCGGACGGCGGCCGCGCCCTCGCCGGTGCCATCACCTCCCTGATGACCGGCACCTCGTACAAGCGCTCCGCCGAGCTGGCGGCGGTCGTCGGCCCGTACGACGGCTACGCCCGCAACGCCGACGCGCACAAGCGCGTCATGAAGCAGCACTCCGACGCCAACGCCGCGGCCAAGCGGATGGACGACCTCGACACCCCGGTCTGGGCCGCGGCCACCGAGGCCTGGCAGGACGTCCTGCGGATCGGCGCGAAGAACGGCTTCCGCAACGCCCAGGCGTCCGTCCTCGCCCCGACGGGCACCATCGGCCTGATGATGGACTGCGACACCACCGGCGTCGAGCCGGACCTGGCGCTCGTCAAGTACAAGAAGCTGGTCGGCGGCGGGTCCATGCAGATCGTGAACAACACGGTCCCCAAGGCCCTCAAGCGGCTCGGCTACCAGCAGGAGCAGGTCGAGGCGATCGTCGCCCACATCGCCGAGCACGGCAACGTGATCGACGCCCCCGGCCTCAAGCCGCAGCACTACGAGGTCTTCGACTGCGCCATGGGGGAGCGGTCGATCTCGGCGATGGGGCACGTCCGGATGATGGCGGCGGCCCAGCCGTTCCTCTCCGGCGCCATCTCCAAGACCGTCAACGTCCCGGAGTCGGCCACCGTCGAGGAGATCGAGGAGGTCTACTTCGAGGGCTGGAAGCTCGGCCTGAAGGCGCTCGCGATCTACCGCGACAACTGCAAGGTGGGCCAGCCCCTCTCCACCAAGAAGTGGGAGGGCAAGGAGAAGGAGAAGGCGGAGGAGAAGCCGGAGCCGGTCGTCGAGTACCGCCCGGTCCGCAACCGGCTGCCGAAGGGACGTCCCGGCATCACCACCTCCTTCACCGTCGGTGGCGCCGAGGGCTACATGACCGCCAACTCCTACCCGGACGACGGCCTGGGCGAGGTCTTCCTGAAGATGTCCAAGCAGGGCTCGACCCTCGCGGGCATGATGGACGCCTTCTCGATCGCCGTCTCCGTCGGCCTGCAGTACGGCGTGCCGCTGGAGACCTACGTCTCGAAGTTCACCAACATGCGCTTCGAGCCGGCCGGCATGACGGACGACCCGGACGTGCGGATGGCGCAGTCGATCGTCGACTACATCTTCCGCCGGCTGGCGCTCGACTTCCTGCCGTTCGAGACCCGCTCGGCGCTCGGCATCCACTCCGCCGAGGAGCGCCAGCGCCACCTGGAGACGGGGTCGTACGAGCCGGCCGACGACGAACTCGACGTCGAGGGGCTCGCGCAGTCCGCTCCGCTCCGTGCGGAGCCCGGCCGCGCCGAGCAGCAGCAGGCGAAGCAGCCGGAGGTGGCGGCCGTGCCCGCCCCGAAGGAGGCGCACAACTCCACCGAGCTGATGGAGATGCAACTGGGCCTGAACGCCGACGCCCCGCTCTGCTTCTCCTGCGGCACGAAGATGCGCCGCGCGGGCAGCTGCTACCTCTGCGAGGGCTGCGGTTCGACCAGCGGCTGCAGCTGACCAGCCACGGGTGAGCGGGGGCCGGCGCCGTGCCGGTCCCCGCTTCCGTGTCCGTGGCGTCCGCCGTTCCGCGCGTGCTTCCCGCACCGGCGCGTGCGCCGCGTCCGCGGGCCCGCGGGTGGTGGCGTGCCCCGGGGGTGGCGGCGTACCGCGCGTGAACTGTCGCGTGCCACACCCGGGACGAGCGGGACCGCCCGGACCGGACCCGGACCGGGCCGAGCCGGACCCGGACCGGGCCGGGGTGGGACGAACCGCACCCGGACGCGGCGGCGTCGCGGGCGGTGCACGGGAGATCTTCAGGGGCGCACTCGGCGATCACGGGATCCCCCGGGGCCCCCGGGCCGTACGATGGCGCGGTGCTGGTCAAGTGGATTCGCTGCACCGTGGCAGACCGCCGTGGTTTTGAACGAGGGCAGCGGAAGTGGGCGGGGCTGCTCGGCGAGCCGGGATTCCGGGGGCAGGGCGGCGGGTGGAGCCGCAGCCGCCCCGGGGTCGCCCATCTCTTCGGCTTCTGGGAGAGCCGAGCCTTCTACGACTCCTTCATGGCACGCTCCCACGACCGTCTCGCCGCCGCGCAGGCCGGCACCTTCACCGATCCCCGCGTCCAGCTCTTCGAGCACCGGTTCGATGTCAAGGTAGGTTTCGAGCCGACGTTCACGGACGCGGACGTGGCCCGCGTCGCGCACTGCCGGATCCGGCCGGACCGCGTCGAGCACTACACGCTGATGCAGGAGAAGGTGTGGAACCCGGCGATGGCCGGGTCACCCGGGATGCTGCGCGGGCTGTTCGGCGAGGCGCCCGGGGACGAGTTCCTGGTGCTGTCCCTGTGGGAGTCGGCGGCCGAACACGGCAAGTACCGGACGGAACGGATCGAGCGGCTCGCGCTCCGCGCCCAGCTCGAGGCGGATGTGGCAGCGGTCACGGGCGACGTCGTCGATCTCGAGCCGTCCTGGACCGTCTGAGGAACCTACGCTGGGGGCATGGCACGGCCACGGCGCATCGTCCTCCTCCGGCACGGCGAATCGGAGGGCAACCACGACGACACGGTGTACGAACGCGAGCCCGACCACGCCCTGCGGCTCACCGACAAGGGCCTGCGGCAGGCCGAGGTGGCCGGGGACCGGCTGCGCGGCCTGTTCGGCGAGGAGCGGATCAGCGCCTACGTGTCCCCGTACCGGCGCACCCACCAGACGTTCCGGGCCCTCGGCCTCGACCCGGCACGGGTACGGGTGCGCGAGGAGCCGCGGTTGCGCGAGCAGGACTGGGGCAACTGGCAGGACGCCGAGGACGTACGCCTGCAGAAGCGGTACCGCGACGCCTACGGGCACTTCTTCTACCGCTTCGCGCAGGGCGAGTCGGGGGCCGACGTCTACGACCGGGTCGGCGCCTTCCTGGAGAGCCTGCACCGCAGCTTCGAGGCGCCGGACCACCCGCCCAACGTGCTGCTGGTGACGCACGGGCTGACCATGCGGCTGTTCTGCATGCGCTGGTTCCACTGGTCGGTCGCCGAGTTCGAGTGCCTGTGCAATCCGGGCAACGGGGAGAGCCGGACGCTGCTGCTCGGCGAGGACGGCAAGTACACCCTGGACCGGCCTTTCGAGCGATGGTGCACCCCGGAGTCGTACGGGGCCACCGGTTAGAGTGCTGAGACGATGACCGCTGACCCCGTCCTCGCGCGACGTCTCGCCCGCGCCCTCGCCAGCCTCCGCGGCCTGGCGGTGGGCGACGCGCTGGGCTCGCAGTTCTTCCTCCCCGCCAACCACCCCGCCCGGGAGCGCCGCGAGCTGCCGCCGGGCGTCTGGCGGTGGACCGACGACACCGAGATGGCCTGTTCCGTACTGGCCGTGCTGGTGGAACACGGCCGCGTCGATCAGGACGCGCTCGCGCGTTCCTTCGCCGGGCACCACGACCCGGACCGGGGTTACGGCGCCGGGGTCAGCCGGATGCTGCGGTCGGTCCGCGACGGGGTCGACTGGCGGGAACTCGCCTCCGCCCTCTTCGGCGGCCAGGGGTCCTGGGGCAATGGCGCCGCGATGCGCATCGCACCGCTGGGCGCCTGGTACGCGGACGACCCCGAGCAGGCGACCCACCAGGCGGAGATCTCCGCGTACACCACCCACCAGCACCGGGAGGCCGTGGCCGGGGCCATGGCGGTCGCCGCCGCGGCCGCACTGACAGCGGACCCGGAGCGGCGGCTCGGCCCCGAGGAGCTGCTGGACGCGGTGGTCGAACTGGTGCCGCGCAGCGCCGTGCAGGCGGGGCTGCGCCGAGCCCGGGGCATGCTCGACTACGGGGACGCGGCGACCGTCGCGGCCGTGCTCGGCTGCGGGCGCCGGACCAGCGCGCACGACACGGTGCCGTTCGCCCTCTGGGCCGCGGCGCGCAACCCCGGGGACTATCCGGAGGCCGTCTGGACCACCGCCCGGGCCGGCGGGGACGTGGACACCACCTGCGCGATCGCCGGGGGAGTGGTCGCGGCGGCGGAGGCGGGAGCGCCGCCCGCCGAGTGGCTGGAGCGCACCGAGCCGCTGCCGGAGTGGGCCCCGGGTTCCGCGGGCTGACGGCTGCCCCGGCCGCCGACGGGTCTTCGTGCCGGGCGTCCTGCTGTGCCGCCGCCTCGCCGGCCTGCGGTCCGGCCCCCGGGTTCAACGGCGGATGCGGCCGGCTCCGGGCCACGGCCCCGGCCGGGCCGCGGCCGCCGCCGTCTAGGGACGGCGGAACCTGCCCGGTGCCGTGCCGGCACCCGTCGCGCTCGGGGCGGCCATGCGGGCACGGAGCGGTGGCAGTACACGTCGACCGGGCCGACCGTCGGGGCGGCGGCCCGCCTCTGAGCAGGCGGTGGGCGCCGCTCGGGCGGTCGGGCGAGAGGAAAGGCTGAGCGCCTCCAGGCTGGTGGGCCGGCGTGGGCGGTTGGCGGGGTGTGGGCGGTCGGCGCGGCGTGGGCGGTTGGCCCGGAGTGGTTGGTGGGTCCGGCACAGGGGGGTGGGTCAGGCACAGGGGGCGGGCTTCCGGAAGTCGTGCCGCCGGTGTGTTGTGTCACGGTCATGACACAGCTGGGCCGGTATGACCGCCCCGGGCGCCCCCGCCGCCGCGGCCCCGCCTATCGTGTCGCCACACGCCGAGCCGATCTTGGGTGCGTGACACGAGACCGGGTTCCACCGAGCCGTCCCGCGGCCGGAACCGTGCCCGGCCGGACAGGGGGGACCTGTTGACCGAGAAACCGTACGCGCCGGTGACACCGGCGGACGAGGGGGATCCGGACACCGCTGAGCGCCCCGACGGGCCGGACGCGGTGCGGGGCCCCGGCGGGCCGGACGCCGCGAAGGGCCCCGGCGGGCCGGACGCCGCGCAGCGTCCGCACCGTCCCGCGCACCGTCCGGACGTGATCGAGACGCCCCCGCCGCCCGCCTGGGTGCTGGCGGTGAAGCCGGACCCGCCGGCCCCCGTGCGGCCCGGGACGCTCTGGGCGGCACTCGCCACCGGACTGCTGTGCGCCCTGTTCCTCGATGCCGGACTGGGCCTGAACCTGCTGTTCGTGGCCTTGCCGGCCGCCCTCGGCGCGGCCCTCGCGGCGACGGCGGCGGGCCGGCGTGCCCGGCCCTGGACGCTGGTGTGGGCGGGCGGCGGACTCGCCCTGCTCGTCGTCCCGGCGCTGCGCGACGCGGGCTGGCCGAGCTTCCTCGCGGTCACGGCCGCCCTCGGCCTCGGCTCCCTCGCGCTGCACGGCAGCCGCACCTGGCGCGGGGCGCTGCTCGGCTGCGTCGGCGTACTCGGAGCGGTGCTGCCGGGGCTCGGCTGGGGCTGGCAGGGCGTGCGGGACCGCGCGGCGGGCTCGCGTGAGCGCTGGGGACCGGTGGTCCGTACCGGCGGTGTCGCGGTCGGTCTGCTCGTCGTCTTCGGCGCGCTCTTCGCCGGTGCCGACGCGGCTTTCGCCGACCTGCTCGGCGGGCTGTCCCCGGACGTGTCGGTCGGCGACAGCCCGTTGCGGTTCTTCCTGTTCGTGCTGGGTGTGCTGGGTGCGCTGGCCGCCGCCCGGACGGCCGCCGCGCCGCTGCGCTGGGACCGGATCGAGTCGCGCCCGGGGCGTGCCCGCGGCCGGGTCGAGTGGGCCCTGCCGCTGGTGGTGCTGAACGCGCTGTTCGCGGTCTTCATCGCCGTCCAGCTGACCGTCCTCTTCGGCGGGTACGACAAGGTGCTCGACACCACCGGCCTCACCTATTCGGAGTACGCCCGGCAGGGCTTCTGGCAACTGCTCTGGGCCACGCTGCTGACCCTGGTGGTGATCGCCTTCGCGCAGCGCTGGGCGCCGCGCGGCACGCCGCGGGACCGCACGCTGGTCCGCTCCGTGCTCGGCACCCTCTGTGTGCTGACCCTCGTCGTCGTCGCCTCCGCCCTGCGGCGCATGGACCTCTACGTCGACGCCTACGGGCTGACCAGGCTGCGGCTGTCGGTGACGGCCGTCGAGCTGTGGCTCGGGCTGGTGCTCGTACTGATCATGATCGTGGGAGTGACCGGCGGCCGCTGGCTGCCGCGGGCCGTCGTGGTGAGCGCCGCGGCGGGTGTGCTGGTCTTCGGGCTGCTGTCCCCGGACGGTCTGGTGGCCGCCAAGAACGTCGAGCTGTACCGGGCGGCCCAGGAGAAGGCCGGGGAGGCCGGGGAGCAGGAGAGCGCCGCGGGCAGCGGCCGCACGGGGCAGGGGGCGGAGGAGATCGACCTCGACTACCTCCGGGAGCTGTCCGCGGACGCCGTTCCGGCGCTGGACCGGTTGCCCGAGCCGCAGCGCTCCTGCGCGCTGGGAAGCTTCGAACACGACCTGGCCGTCGGCGAACCGTGGTACGCCACCAGTCTGGGCGAGGCCCGGGCCCGCGACATCCTGGAGGAACGGCCGCTGCTGGGCGCCGAGGCCTGCGAGGAAGCGGGGCTGTACGGGTACATCCGCGAGGCCTACTGACGAGGCCTGCTGACCGCCCGGCGGGACCGGTCGGCCCGCGGCGCGGGCCGCCCGGACGCAGTGGTTGCCCGGACCTACCGGTCCCGGTTCCGCGCGCGGAACCGGCCCGCCTGTCGCCCGGCGGTCCCGGCGGCGTAACCTGGCTGACGCCATGCCGTACGAACCGCCCACCCACACCGTCGAACGCTCGCTCCGGGCCACCACCGGAGCCCGTATCGTCGCCGGTGTCGACGAGGTCGGGCGGGGCGCATGGGCCGGTCCCGTCACCGTCTGCGCCGCCGTCACCGGGCTGCGCCGCCCGCCGGAGGGGCTGACGGACTCCAAGCTGCTCGCCCCCAAGCGCCGTACGGAGCTGGCCGGGCTGCTGGAGGACTGGGTCACGGCGCACGCCCTGGGGCACGCCTCGCCGCAGGAGATCGACGACCTCGGGATGACCGCTGCGCTCCGGCTCGCGGCGGGCCGCGCCCTGGAGAGCCTGCCGGTCCGCCCGGACGCCGTCATCCTCGACGGCAAGCACGACTATCTCGGGCGGCCCTGGCGGGTGCGTACGGTCATCAAGGGCGACCAGTCCTGCGTCGCGGTGGCCGCGGCCTCCGTGATCGCCAAGGTGCGCCGGGACGCGATGATGGGAGAACTGGGCCGGGACTGCGCAGACTTCGCCTTCGCGGCGAACGCGGGCTATCCCTCGCCCGTCCACCGGGCGGCGCTCGCCGAGTTCGGGCCGACGCCCCACCACCGGGTCTCCTGGGCCTACATGGACGCGCTGCCCCGCTGGAAGCACCTCAAGAAGTCGCGGGTTGGGCTCCCCGGGGAACCCGAGGAAGACGGGGAGCAACTCGGCTTCGACTTCTGAGTGACCGACCGGTCCAACCTCCGCCCCCGCCGATGCGGTTCGCACCGGCGTTTGATAGACATCAGCCATGCCTCTCATCCCCGAGGAGCCTCAGATTCACGAGAGTGTCCCGGGTCCCCGCGCCACGCCGGCCGCCGGCCGCACCGCGCCGACCCCCCGTCCTGTCCCCGGTCCGGGCCCCCGTCCCGTCCCGAAGCGGCCGGGTCCCCCCGGTCCGTCCCGCGGCTCCGCGGCCCCGGCCCAGCGCGGCCCCCGCGACGCGTCGTCCGCCGGACCGGCCCCTTCCGCCGGATCCGCGGCGTCCGCCGGGCCGGCCCCGTCCGGGGGAACCGCCCGGGCGGCCGGCTCCGCGTCGCCGGGCCCGCAGGTCCAGCTGATTCCCGCCTCCGCTGAGGGAGCGCTCGACGCCGCCGAGGAGGCCGTCGACCTGCTCCTGGACTCCGGGCGCGCCCCGGGCGACGTCCTGGTGCTCACCACCGGCGAGCAGCACCCGTGGGCCGTGCACGAGCTGTCGTTCGGCGAGAACGCGTACTGGGCCCAGCACGACGCGCGCGAAGACATCTTCTACGCCGACGCCTCGGCGGCCGGACGCACGTCGGAACGCCCCGTCGTGGTCGTCGCCGTCAACGGCGGTGCCGACGACGCCGCGACGCGCGCTCTGCCGCAGGCCATGGCCAAGGCAGAGGCGCTGCTGATCGTCTGCGGCGACCCGAAGCGGATCAACTCCCTGGTCGGCGCCGGAGTCTGAGCGTTCCACCCGCTGCCCGGACCGCTGCTGCCGCCCGGACCGCTGCTGCCGCCCGGACCGCAGGTGCCCGGGCTGCCGCCGCTGCCGGGCCGCAGGTGTCGGGGCTGCCGCCGCTGCCGGGCCGCAGGTGTCGGGGCTGCCGCCGCTGCCGGGCCGTCGGTGCCCGCGCCGTCGCCGCCCTGACTGTCGCTGCCGGGACCGTCGCTGCCGGGGCCGTCGCCGGTCAGCGCGCGGCGGTGTGGCGCAGCGCCTCGGGCGCGCCCCCGCCGGTGCGCCGCGGCGGTACCGGAGCGCGTCCGTTCTCCGGCTCCCCGGGCTGGTTCTCCACCGGGGAGCCGGAGAACGGACGGCGGCCGCCGCGTCCCTCGCCCAGCACCTGCCAGCCCTCCGCGGTCAGCGTGATGTACGCGCCGCAGCGCAGCCCGTGCAGGGTGCAGGCGTCGCGCAGCCCCCACATCCAGGCGCCGTCCTCCTCGGTCCAGGCGCCGTTCCCGGTGCGGCAGTTGAGCAGCACAGCGGTACGGACCGGTGTCCGGCGCCGCAGGTCGTGCGGGACGATCCGGCGCAGCCGGGCCAGCAGGGCGTTGCGGAACACCCAGCCGTCGGCGCCGGTCTCCGGATGCCGGAAAGAGGCGCTGGCGACGACCCGCTGCTCCGCGTCCAGGACGGCGGCCACCGCGGTCGGCGGTACCGGCCGGTGCCGCTCGTGGAGCCCGGCGACGACGTCGCGGGGATCGCGCAGCAGCGGTATCCCCGCGGCAGCCCATTCGGCGGGCTCGAGCAAGCGGCCGGGACGGGAGGCGGAGTCGGCGGCCAGCGGCAGCGGTACGGCCGGTGGCGGGACGAAGCCGGAGGTCACAGTCCTCCCTTCAGATACGCGACGGCCCGACCGGCGGCAGCCGCATGCCGCACGGACCGGTGCGGGACGCGCACCGCCGGTGTGGCAGGGCCGGGCCGCTGGTGCGGCGGATGCGGGGTGAATTCAATTCTCGCTGGTGCGGGGTCCTTCGGCAATGAGCAATCGAAGCCGGGGTACGGAAGGAGACGGTCCGCACCAGGGACGGCCCCACGCCCGTCTGCTGCCCGCCTTGTGCCTGCCTCATGCTCGCCCCGCGAGGCCGCTTGGCGCCCGCCTCGCGCACCGCCGCTGGTCCTCGCCCAGCTCCCTCGCCCAGCTCCCGACCCGCGTCTGCTTCGTGCTCTGCCTGCGCCGCTTTGTGTCCGCCTGGCGCCGCCGCTCGGTGTCCGCGTGGCGCCGCCGCTTTGTGTCCGCGTGGCGCCGCCGGTGGTGCTTGCCTCGCGCTCGCCCTGCATCCGCCTCATGCTCGCCGGGCGTCCGTTCCGTGTCCGCCTTGTGCCGCTTGCTGCCTGCCTCGTGCACGCCCCGAATCTGCCTCCTGCTCGCCGCTCGCCGCTCGCCGCGCGTCGCCCCCCTTCCGTCCCGTGTCCGCCTTGTGTTCGCCCCGCTCTGCCCCGCTTCTGTCTCGTGTCGGCGTCGTGCTCGCCCCGCGTCCGTCCTGTGTCGGCCTTGCGTCCGCCCCGCGCCGCCTGGTGTTCGCCTCGCGCCCCCTCCGTGCTTGCGCCGCGCCACTTGGTGTCCGCCTCGTGCCGCCTCCGCCGGCCTGGCATCCGTCTTCGTGCGGCTTGGTCCTGCCTCGTGCACACCCCGCGCCACCCGGTGCCCGCTTGACGCCCACCCCTGGGCCGCCTCGTGTCTGCCCGTGCCGCCTGGTGTCCGAGTCGCGCTCGCCCGGTGCTCGCGTCGCGCCGCTTGGTGTTCGCCCCGTGCTCGCCTCGGGGCGGGGGCCGGGGGTGGTGCCGTGCGGGGCGGTGGTGGGCCGGTGAGGGGCCGGCGGACCGCCACGTGACCGACCGGCTGCGGGCCGACGAGCGGCCCGTGCCGGGCGAGCGGTGCCCGGCGGTGGCCCGTGCCGGGCGGCGGCCCGGTGGTGGCCTGTGCCGGCCGGGCGGCGGGCCAGAGGCGTCCTGTGTTGGTCGGGCGGCAGCCCGGCGGCGGGCGGTCGCCGGATACGGCCAACCCGCCGCCGTGGCCCGTCCCTTCTCACCCCTGCACGGCCAGGACCAGCGGAAACACCCCGCCCGCTCCGGCCCGGCGCAGAAGCCGCGCGGCCACCGCGAGGGTCCAGCCGGTGTCCGCCAAGTCGTCCACGAGCAGCACGGGCCCGCCGGCGGCCGCGAGCGACTCGGCGAGGGGAGCCGGCACCGTGAGCGCACCGTGCAGGGCCCGTACGCGCTGGGCGCTGTTGGAACGCGGAACGGGGTGACCGGTTCCGTCGCCGGTGTAGGAAACCGTGCCCAGGAAGGGCATCCTCCCGGTCGCGGCGATGTGTTCGCCGAGAGACCGGACGAGTCGGGGACGCGTGCGGGAGTCGACGGTCACCACGCCCACCGGCCGGGCCGGCGCGTCCTGCGCACCGGAGGCCCAGCCGCCGGGGCCCCGGGCCCAGTCGGCGAGAACGGTCACCACGGCATCGGCCACATCGGCCGGAACCGGGCCGTCCGCGCTCTGCGGTGACAGCAGCGGGCGGAGCCGGTTGCCCCAGCCGATGTCGGACAGCCGCCCCAGCGCCCGTCCGGGCGCGGCCTGTTCACCGGCCGGAATGCGGCCCTTGAGGTCGACGCCGACGGCTGCCAGACCCGTCGGCCACATCCGCCGCGGTTCGACCTCGGCGCCCGGGCGGCCCAGCTCACCGCGGGCCGCGTCGAGGGACGCGGGCGACACCTCGGCCGTGAAACGGGCGCCGGCGCAGTTGTCGCAGCGCCCGCACGGGGCGGCGGCCTCGTCGTCGAGCTGGCGGCGCAGGAACTCCATGCGGCAGCCGGAGGTGGCGGCGTAGTCACGCATGGCCTGCTGCTCCGCCTCGCGCTGCCGCGCGACCCAGGCGTAACGCTCGGCGTCGTAGGCCCAGGGCTGTCCGGTGGCGGTCCAGCCGCCCCGCACACGGCGGACGGCACCGTCCACGTCGAGGACCTTCAGCATCGTCTCCAGCCGGGACCGGCGCAGCTCGACCTGCGGCTCCAGGGCGGGCAGCGACAGCGGCCGGTCCGCCCGGCCGAGCACATCGAGCGTGCGGCGCACCTGCTCCTCCGGGGGAAAGGCCAGCGAGGCGAAATAGCGCCAGATCGCCTCGTCCTCCCGGCCGGGCAGCAGCAGCACCTCGGCGTGGTCCACTCCGCGCCCTGCCCGGCCGACCTGCTGGTAGTACGCGATCGGCGAGGAGGGAGAACCCAGGTGCACGACGAACCCGAGATCCGGCTTGTCGAAGCCCATGCCGAGCGCGGAGGTGGCCACCAGGGCCTTGACCCGGTTCGCCAGCAGATCCTCCTCGGCGGCGCGGCGGTCGGCGTCCTCGGTCTTGCCGGAGTACGAGGCGACGGTGTGCCCGCGCTGCCGGAGAAACGCCGTGACCTCTTCGGCGGCGGCCACCGTGAGGGTGTAGACGATTCCGGATCCCGGCAGCTCGTGGAGATGGTCGGCGAGCCAGGCCAGCCGGTGCGCGGCGTCGGGCAGCGGGAGCACTCCGAGGCTCAGGCTCTCCCGGTCGAGCGGGCCGCGCAGGACGAGAGCCTCCGCGGCGCTCTCGCCCGTGCCCAGCTGCTCCGCGACGTCCGCGGTGACGCGGGCGTTGGCGGTCGCCGTGGTGGCCAGCACGGGGACGCCGGGCGGGAGATCGGCCAGCATCGTGCGCAGCCGTCGGTAGTCGGGCCGGAAGTCGTGTCCCCAGTCGGAGATGCAGTGCGCCTCGTCGACGACCAGGAGGCCGGTGCTCGCGGCCAGCTTGGGCAGGACCTGGTCGCGGAAATCGGGGTTGTTGAGCCGTTCGGGGCTGACCAGGAGCACGTCGACCTCGCCGGCCGCCACCTCGGCCTGGACGGCGTCCCACTCCTCCGTGTTCGCCGAGTTGATGGTGCGCGCCCGGATCCCGGCCCGCTCGGCGGCACCGACCTGGTTCCGCATGAGGGCGAGCAGCGGGGAGACGATCACGGTGGGCCCGCTGCCGGCGGCGCGGAGCAGCGCGGTCGCCACGAAGTACACCGCCGACTTGCCCCAGCCGGTGCGCTGCACCACCAGCGCCCGGCGGCGGTCGGCGACCAGTGCCTCGATGGCACGCCACTGGTCCTCGCGGAGCCGGGCGTTGCCGGAGGGGTCACCGACGAGGCGGGCGAGCACGGCGTCGGCCGAGGCGCGGAGATCTTCGTTGCTCATGCCCCCATGCAACCCGATGCCTCGGACATCGCGCGACCGGCGGTGCCGGCCTGTGGACAGTCGTATCCACAGAGTTAGTAGGACAATATGTCTTAGTTATCCACAGGGGTGGTGGAATGGGATCGCCGGCCGACACCCTCGGGGCATGACGAACCACACCGACCCATCGGGCCACATCGACCCTCCCGGCCGCGCCGACCCCTCCGGCCGCGCAGAACCGTGCGAGCCGTTCGGGCCGCTCGCCGAGCAGCAGGTCACGCTGCGCAGCCCCGCCGAACTGGCGGACGCGCTTCCCTATCTGCTGGGTTTCCATCCCGACGACAGCATCGTCCTCGTCGCCGTGCACGGTGATCGCGGCCGCTTCGGCGGACGGCTCCGGCTGGGTATCCCCGGCGACCCGGACGACTGGCTCGAAGTGTCCGCACGGCTCGCCGAATGCCTGGTGCGCGGCAGCGAGAAGCGTGGCGGCCGGCCGGACGGCATCATCGTCTTCCTCTGCCGGGACCCGGCGGGGAGCGAGTCGGCCCAGGCCGTCATGGAACGGCTCCGGCCCCTGGCCCAGCGGCTGCGCCTCGCCTGCGGAGGACTCGACGTCCCGGTGCTGGAGGCGCTGTGCCTCTCCGGCGGACGCTTCTGGTCCTACGTCTGCCCGGACGTGAGGTGCTGTCCGCAGGAGGGCACTCCGCTCGGCCCGCCCGGCACCTCGGTGATGGCGGCCGCGGCGACGGCCGCCGGTATTCAAGTACGCGGTTCGCTGCGCGAGATGGAGGCCAGGCTCGCGCCTCTCACCACGGCCGAGGCGCCGCGGCAGGAGGCCGCGTTCGACGCCGCGGCGATGGAGCTCGTGCCGCGCATGCTCGGCGACACCGACCGGGAGACGGTACGGGAGGAGACGATCTCCCTCGCCGGGACGCTGATCGGCCGGCTCGGAGCCGCCCGTCCCGACCCCGACCGGCGGAAGGCCGACGCGCGGGACGACGCCCTGCTCGCGCACGACGAGGCCGCCGCCGTGATCCTCGGCCTGCAGGACCGGACGACGCGCGACCGCGCCGCGGAATGGATGGAAGGACCCGAAGCGGATCCCGCGTTGCGGCTCTGGCGCGCCCTGTCCCGCCGCTGCGTCGGCGCCTACGCGGACCATGCCGTCGCCCCGCTCACCCTGGCGGGCTGGGTGGCCTGGTCGACCGGCGACGAGCCGGGCGCCCGGTCGGCGCTGGGGCGTGCCCTGGACACCGATCCGGAGTATGTGTTCGCCCGGCTGCTGCACCAAGGGGCGAACGAAGGGCTCGACCCGGAACTGCTGCGCCGCTGTCTGCGGCAGGAGCGCGCCGAGCGTATCGCCGCGCGGGCGGACGGGTCTCCCCGGCGGCAGTCCGCCGGCCGCGG
>NZ_WHPN01000427.1 GCF_009735685.1 Streptomyces lycii
CCGGGCTTCTGCGGGCTCCGCTTCGGCTGCGGCCGGGGCCGCTCAGCGGGCTCGCCCTCGGCCGAACGGCCACCCGGGAGGGCCAGCAGCCGCCCCGTGCCCCCGCTTCGCCGGAACGGGACGGCGGCGGGCGCGGGGGCGGGTGCGGGGGCGGGGGCGGGTGCGGACCCGGCTCCAGTGCCGGTGCCCGCACGGGCGGACGCCGCCGGGCGCTGGTCGTCGGCGTGTCCGGGGCGTCCGGGGCGTCCGGGGCCCGGTACGGGACCGCCGGGGCCGGCCGGCCGCTCCTCCGCCCGGCACGGCCCTCCGCCCGGCACGGCCGCGCCCGCCCGTTCGGCCCGCTCGGCGAGTTCGGCCCGTTCCGCGAGTTCCTCGCACCGGCGCAGCAGGGCCCGTCCGCGCGACGCCCCGGCCCCGGCCCCGTCCGCGGCCGGACCGGAGCAGAGGGAGCGGAGGGCTTCGAGGTCTGCGGCGGCGGGGGTGTACCCCTCGGCGACGGCCTCCCGCAGCCGCTCGACATAGCCGGATGCCGCGCCGGGCAGCGCGGCCCGGTGGCGGGCGACGTCCGCGCGCAGGAAGGCGCGCAGCCTCCCGCTCTCCCGGGCGGCCTCGTCGACCGCCTCCGTGAGCCGGAGCAGTTCCCGCACCTCCCCTGCCGTACGCCCGGGGGACCAGGGGGCGCGGTCGCCGGACAGCGGGGCTGGGTGCAGGGCGAGCGCGAGGGCCCGGCGCAGGACGGGCAACTCGTCCGCGCCGAAGACCAGGGCACCGCGGGTGCCATAGGGCATGGGCATACGCGGATATTAGTCTCTTACCGGACATAGCTCCTTGAGCCGCCACCTCCCGGGCGTGCCCCGGCGCGGGCCGTGCCCGGACACCGCGGGCACACCGCGCCCCGGAGCCGGACCGGGTGTCTGCGGTGCCGGAGCGGGACCGCGGTGCCGGAGCGGGAAGGGGTGGCAGTGCCGGGTCGGGAAGGGGGTGGTGCCGGACCGGGCCGCGGTGCCGGTGCGGGACCGGGTGAAGGTGCGGGTGCCGGAGCCGGTCGCGGTGCCGGAGCGGGACCGGGTGAAGGAGCCGGAGCCGGTCGCGGTGCCGGAGCCGGACGGGGCCGCCGGTTTCCGGGCGCCCCCCGGCCCCGGCAGCGGGGCACGGGCTCCGCGCCGATCTCGCCGATGCCCGGCCCTCCGGTGCGGTGCGGAGAAGGCCGTACCGGGACCGGGTGGCCGGCGCCGGGGCGGGACCGAGTGCCGGACCGGGGCCGGACCGCCGGTCTCCGGCCCCCGGGCCCCGGGCCCCGGCGCCGGACCAGCCGGTACCGGGACGGGGGACTGGGCCGGGAGTCCGGGCCGAGCCGGTGCACGGGGCACCGGGCCGGTGCCGGGGGCCGCGGGTTCGGGGCCGCCGCACTGACCCGTGTCCGTGCTCGTGCCCGAGCCCGTTCCGGGGGTGCCGCACTGGCCGGTGCCCGAGCCCGTGCCGGTGCCGGAGGCGGCGGGCTCGGGGCGCCGCACTGGCCGGTGCCGGGGGCGCCGCACTCGCCGGTACCCGAGCCCGAGCCCGAGCCGGTGCCGGTGGCCGCGGGTTCGGGGCCGCCGCAGTGGTTCGTGTCCGTCCCCGTCCCCGAGCCCGTGCCGGGGGCCGCAGACTCGGGGCCGCCGCACTGACCCGTGTCCGTGCTCGTGCCCGAGCCCGTTCCGGGGGTGCCGCACTGGCCGGTGCCCGAGCCCGTACCGGTGCCGGTGCCGGAGGCGGCGGGCTCGGGGCCGCCGCACTGACCCGTGTCCGTGCTCGTGCCCGAGCCCGTGCCGGGGGGCACTGCACTGGCCGGTACCCGAGCCCGAGCCCGTGCCGGTGGCCGCGGGTTCGGGGCCGCCGCAGTGGCCCGTGTCCGTCCCCGTCCCCGAGCCCGTGCCGGGGGCCGCAGGCTCGGGGCCGCCGCACTCGCCGGTGCCGGGGCCCCGGGCCGGGCGCGGGCGGCGGTTCTCCGCGGGTCAGGCCCGGGAGACGTTCCGTTCGTAGACCAGCCGCAGGCCGATCAGCGTCAGCCACGGCTCGTGCTCGTCGATCACCGAGGACTCGCCCAGCACCATCGGGGCCAGGCCGCCGGTGGCGATGACCGTGACCTCGTCGGGGTCGTCGGCGAGTTCGGCGGCGATCCGGTTCACCACGCCGTCGACCTGGCCGGTGAAGCCGTAGAGGATGCCGGCCTGCATGGCCTCGACGGTGTTCTTGCCGATGACGCTGCGCGGGCGGGCCAGCTCGATCTTGCGGAGCTGGGCGCCCTTCACGCCGAGGGCCTCCACGGAGATCTCGATGCCGGGGGCGATCACGCCGCCGACGTACTCGCCGCGCACCGAGACCGCGTCGAAGGTGGTGGCGGTGCCGAAGTCGACCACCACGCACGGGCCGCCGTACAGCTCGACGGCCGCCAGCGCGTTGATGATGCGGTCGGCGCCGACCTCCTTGGGGTTGTCCATGAGGACCGGCACGCCCGTCTTGACGCCCGGTTCGACGAGGACGGCCGGCACGTCGCCGTAGTAGCGGCGGGTGACCTCGCGCAGCTCGTGCAGCACGGACGGCACGGTGGAGCAGATGGCGATGCCCTCGATGCCGTCGCCGAGTTCGTCGCCGAGCAGCGGGTGCATGCCCATCAGGCCCTGGAGCAGCACGGCGAGTTCGTCGGCGGTGCGGCGGGCGTCGGTGGAGATCCGCCAGTGCTCGACGATCTCCTCGCCGTCGAACAGGCCGAGCACGGTGTGGGTGTTGCCGACGTCGATGGTGAGCAGCATCGGTGTCACACTCCCCGGCCGTCGCGGGCCCGGCCGTCGTCCCCGGCGGCCGGTCCGGCGCCGGCCGCGCCCGCGGCCGGTTCGTCGTCACCGCCCGCGTCCCGCAGGTCGAGGCCGATGTCGAGGACCGGCGAGGAGTGGGTGAGCGCGCCGACGGCGAGGTAGTCGACGCCCGCCTCGGCGTAGGCGCGGGCGCCTGCGAGCGTCAGCCGGCCGGAGGACTCCAGCCGGGAGCGGCCGGCCACCAGGGCCACGGCCTCGCGGGTCTGCTCCGGGGTGAAGTTGTCGAGCAGGATCAGGTCGGCGCCCTCGGCGAGCACCGGCTCGATCTGGTCCAGCCGGTCCACCTCGACCTCGACGGGCACGTCGGGGAACTCGCTCCGCACGGCCTTGAAGGCGGCCGCGACGCCTCCCGCGGCGATCACGTGGTTGTCCTTGATCAGCGCGGCGTCGGAGAGCGACATGCGGTGGTTGACGCCGCCGCCGCAGCGCACCGCGTACTTCTCCAGGGCGCGCAGGCCCGGGGTGGTCTTGCGGGTGTCGCGGACGGCCGCGCCGGTGCCCTCCAGGGCGTCCGCCCAGGCGCGGGTGGCCGTCGCGATGCCGGACAGCCGGCCGAGCAGGTTCAGCGCGCTGCGCTCGCCGGTGAGCAGGTCCCGGGTGCGGGTGCGGACGGACAGCAGCTTCTGGCCGGGCTCGACCCGGTCGCCGTCCTCCGCGTGCCGCTCGACCTCGAACTCGTCGGTGCAGACCACCGACAGGACGGCCTCGGCGACGCGCAGCCCCGCGACGGTGCCGGCCTGCCGGGCGGTGAAGTCACCGGTGGCGACGGCCTCTTCGGGGATCGTCGCGACGGTCGTCACGTCCACGCCCTGGTCGAGATCCTCCTCGATCGCGAGATGGGCGATGTCCTCGACCTGTACGGGGTCGAGCCCGGCCGCCGCGAGGAGTTCCGCCAGCGCCGGGTCCAGCCCGCACTCCAGGGGGTCGAGGTCGAAGTCTTCGGCGCCGTCACCGCAGCCGCAGGCGTCGCCGCACCCACCGGCATCCGCTCCGGCGGGAGCGCCCCCGATCCGGAGCAGCGGGAGGTCCACGGGCTGTGGACGGTCAGGGGTGTTCACGAGGGTGTCCCTTCGGGGGTGGAGCGGTGGTGGGGGGTGCCGTGCGGCCGTGCGGGCGGGAAGTCTGCCGTGTCGGTGGGGTTGATCACCAGTTCCGCCCCCGGGCCGGTGGTCCGTCCGAGCCGGACGACCAGGTGGCGGCGCCAGCCGGAGTCGTCGCGGTCCGGGTGGTCCTCGCGCCAGTGGCAGCCGCGGGTCTCCTCGCGGCTGCGGGCCACCGCGACGAGGACGCGGGAGACCAGCAGCAGGTTGGTGGCCTCCCAGGTCTCGACGCACGGCTCGGCGGTCTTGCCCTCCCGGCTCAGCTCCGCGGCGGCTCCGTCGTGCAGTTCCTCCAGCGCCCGGGCGGCCCCGGTGAGGCTCGCGTCGCTGCGCAGCACGCCCGCTCCGGCGGTCATGACGCGCTGGATCGCGTACCGCGCCTCGGGGGCGAGCAGCGCGCCGCCGGGGGCCACGGAGGCGGGAGGTGTCCCGGCCGGGGCCGGGGCGGTGGCGGGCGGGAGGTTCGCGTCGATGTCCTCGGCGATGCGCTCGGCGAAGACCAGCCCCTCCAGCAGGGAGTTGGAGGCGAGGCGGTTCGCGCCGTGCACCCCGGTGCAGGCGACCTCGCCGCACGCGTACAGCCCGGGCACCGTGGTCCGGCCGCGCAGGTCGGTCCGTACGCCGCCGCTCGCGTAGTGCGCTGCGGGCGCGACCGGGATCGGCTCCGTGACCGGGTCGATGCCGTGCGCGCGGCAGGCGGCGAGGATGGTCGGGAAGCGGCTCTCCCACATCGCGGCGCCGAAGTGGCGGGCGTCGAGATACATGTGCTCGGTGCCCTGTTCGCGCATCCGGCGCATGATGCCCTTGGCGACGATGTCGCGGGGTGCCAGCTCGGCCAGCTCGTGCTGCCCCAGCATGAAACGCACGCCGTCCGCGTCGACCAGGTGCGCGCCCTCGCCCCGTACCGCCTCGGAGACCAGCGGCTGCTGGCCCTCCGCGTCCGGGCCCAGATAGAGCACGGTGGGGTGGAACTGCACGAATTCCAGGTCGGAGACCTCCGCCCCGGCCCGCAGCGCGAGCGCGACCCCGTCCCCGGTGGAGACGGCCGGGTTGGTCGTCGCGGAGAAGACCTGGCCCATGCCGCCGGTGGCGAGGACGACCGCGGGGGCGCGCACGGCGCCCACGCCGTCGCGCCGGCCCTCGCCCATGACGTGCAGGGTTACTCCGGCGGCGCGGCCGTTCCCGTCCCGGACCAGATCGAGGACGAGGGCGTTCTCGATGGTCTCGACGGTGCCGGTGCCGGTGCCGGCTACGGCCGGGGCCGCGCTCCCCTCGCGCGGGGCGCGGGCGCGGACGGCCTCGACCAGGGCGCGGGAGATCTCCGCGCCGGTCGCGTCACCGCCGGCGTGCGCGATACGGCGCCGGTGGTGGCCGCCCTCGCGGGTCAGCAGGATCTCTCCGGTCCGGTCGTCGGTGTCGAACAGCGCTCCGGTGCCGATCAGCCGGCGTACGGCGCCGGGCCCCTCGGTGACCAGGGTGCGCACCGCCGTCTCGTCGCACAGCCCCGCGCCCGCGACCAGGGTGTCCTCCAGGTGCTGCGCGGGGGTGTCGCCCTCGCCGAGGGCGGCTGCGATGCCGCCCTGCGCCCACCGGGTGGAGCCGTCGTCCAGCCGGGCCTTGGTGACGACGACGGTGCGCCGGCCGGCCGCCGCGCAGCGCAGCGCGGTGGTCAGCCCGGCGACGCCTGAGCCGACCACCACGACGTCGGCGTCGATCGCCCAGCCCGGCTCGGGAGCGCGCAGGGCCAGCTCCGGTATGCCGGGGGTGCTGCCCGCCGGTGCGGTCATACGGCGGCTCCGAAGCTCAGGCGGATGTTGTCGATCAGGCGTGTGGCCCCGAGCCGGGCGGCGACCGCGAGTACGGCCTCGCCGGTGTGCCCGGCGGTGACCTCGGTGAAGTCGGACGGGTCGACGAGCGCGAGGTAGTCGAGCCGGACGGGCGGTTCGGCGCGGGCGGCCTCGTCGAGCACGCGCCGGGCGGCGGCGCGTACGGCGTCCGGGTCGGCGACGAGGGCCGCGCGGGCCTCCGGGGCGGCGGGGGCGGCGGTATCCGCGGGGACGTCCGGGTCGGCGGGAGTGGCGGAATCCGCGGGGACGTCCGGGTCGGCGGGAGTGGCGGAATCCGCGCGGGCATCCGGGCCGGCGGGAGTGGCGGGGGCGTCCGGTCCGGCGCCGGAGGTGGCCGGATCTGCGCCGGGAACGGCCGCCGCACCGGCGGGGCCGAGGCGGCCGGCGGGACCGAGGCCGGCGGGACCGAGGCCATCGCGGAAGCCCGCCGCGCGGAGGCCCGCCTCCCGGCCCGCGCGCAGGGCGTGGAACAGCGCCGGGGCCGCGCGCCGCTCCGCCTCGGAGAGATAGCCGTTGCGGCTGGACAGCGCCAGCCCGTCGCCCTCCCGGACCGTGGGCACCCCGACGATCCGGACCGGGAAGTTCAGGTCCCGTGCCATCCGGGTGATCAGCGCCAGCTGCTGGGCGTCCTTCTCCCCGTAGAAGGCCGTGCCGGGCGCCGTGAGGTGCAGCAGCTTGGCGACGACGGTGAGCATCCCGTCGAAGTGGCCGGGCCGGGACGCGCCCTCCAGCCGCTCCCCCATCGGGCCGGCCGCGATGCGCACCTGCGGCTCGCCGCCCGGGTAGACCTCGTCGGCGGACGGCGCGAAGACGGTGTCGGCACCCGCCGCCCCGGCGACGGCCAGGTCGGCGTCGAGCGTGCGCGGATAGCGGTCGAGGTCCTCGCCGGCGCCGAACTGCAGCGGGTTGACGAAGACCGTGACCAGCACCTGGCCGTCCGGGCCCGCGTGGGCACGGGCCGCGCGGATCAGGGCGGCGTGCCCCTCGTGCAGCGCGCCCATGGTCATCACGACGGCCCGTTCGCCGTACCGCGGCAGGGCGTTCAGCTCGGCCGCGGTGCGGACGAGCCGGAGCGCGCCGCGCGCCGTGCGGGGGGCGGCGGTGCGGGGAGCGGGCGTGCCGGTCATCCGCGGTCTCCTTCGGCGAGTACGCCGAGCAGGTCCTCGGCCAGTTCGGGCTTCAGCAGCCCGTGTGCGAGGGCCCGGTCGGCGGTCGCGCGGGCCATGGCGAGATAGCCCGCGACGGCCTGCGGCGCGTGCTTGCGCAGCTCCGCGACATGCGCCTCGACGGTGCCCGCGTCGCCCCGGGCGACCGGGCCGGTGAGGGCCGCGTCACCGGAGCGCAGCGCGTTGTCGAGGGCCGCGCCGAGGAGCGGGCCGAGCATCCGGTCGGGCGCGCCGACCCCGGCGGTGCGCAGCAGTTCGAGGGACTGGGCGACCAGGGTGACCAGGTGGTTCGCGCCGAGCGCGAGCGCCGCGTGGTAGAGCGGCCGGGCCTCCTCCTCGATCCACTCCGGCTCACCGCCCATCTCGATGACCAGGGCCTCGGCGGCGAGCCGCAGTTCCTCGGGCGCGGTCACGCCGAAGGAACAGCCGGCCAGCCGCTGCACGTCCACGGGACTGCCGGTGAAGGTCATCGCCGGGTGCAGCGCGAGCGGCAGCGCGCCGGCGCGCAGGGCGGGGGCGAGGACCCCCGTGCCGTAGCGGCCGGAGGTGTGCACGAGCAACTGCCCGGGCCGTACGGCGCCGGTCTCCGCCAGCCCCTCGACGAGGCGGGGCAGCGCGTCGTCGGGGACGGTGAGGAGGACCAGCTCGGCGCGGGCCAGCACTTCGGCGGGCCGGACCAGCGGCACCTCGGGCAGCATCGTCTCGGCGCGCCGCCGGGAGGTGTCCGAGACACCGGAGACGGCGACGGGCCGGTGCCCGGCCAGCCGCAGCGAGGCGGCGAGCGCCGGGCCGACGCGCCCGGCGCCGACCACGCCGACGGTGAGCCGGGCGGGGCGCTCCCGGGCGTCGCTGCCGGGAGACGGATGTGAAGCGTTCACGGGGTCAGGCCTTCCGTTCCAGTCCGCTGGCTCCCCTTCGGGACGACGGGGGCCAGGGGCGGTACCGGACGTGTCCCGCTCATGCTACGCGAGGACGCCGCGCGGCCCGTCCGGCGGCGGAACGGGCGGCGGGACGGGCGGCGCCGCGACCGCCGGACCTGCCGGTTCCCGGGGCACGGGACCCGTTCCGTGGGCCATGATCGGTCCATGGCGAACGGGCAGCGGGACGAGGAACGGGCTCGCAGGCTGACGGCCTGGGGCAGGGCGGACAGGAAGCTGTCGGCTCCGGCGGCGACGGAGACCGTCGGCCGGCAGCTGGAACGGCTGGCGGCGGACGCGGCGGCGTACGGCCTCGGGAACCGGACCGATCTGTACGGCGACGGGGTCGTCGAGACGCTGGAGGACCGGGTCTCCGGGCTGATCGGCACGGAGGCGGCGGCGTTCTTCCCGACCGGGACGATGGCGCAGCAGGTGGCGCTGCGCTGCTGGGCGGGGCGCACCGGGAACGCCACGGTGGCGCTGCATCCGCTGGCGCACCCCGAGCGCTGGGAGCGGGGCGCGCTGCCGGTGCTCGCCGGGCTGCGCACGGTGCACCCGACGACCGAGCCCCGGCTGCCGCTGGCGGAGGAGATCCGCGCGCTGGACGAGCCGTACGGAACGCTGATGCTGGAGCTGCCGCTGCGCGAGGCGGGTTTCGTGCTGCCCGGCTGGGACGAGCTGGCGGAGGCCGTCGCGGCCGCCCGCGAAGCCGACGCGGTGGTGCATCTGGACGGCGCGCGCCTCTGGGAGTGCGCCCCCCATCTCGGGCGGTCGCTCCCGGAGATCGCGGGCCTGGCGGACAGCGTGTACGTCTCCTTCTACAAGTCGCTCGGCGGTCTGTCCGGAGCGGCGCTGGCCGGCCCCGGGAGCTTCGTGGCCGAGGCGAAGGCGTGGCGGCACCGGTACGGGGGGCTGCTGTTCCAGCAGTGGCCCGTCGCGGTGAGCGCGCTGGCCGGGCTGGACCGGGAGCTGCCCCGGCTGCCGTCGTACGTCGCACACGCGAAGACGGTGGCGGCCGCGCTGTCGGAGGCGTTCGGGGCGGCCGGGACGCCGTGGTTCCGGGTGTGGCCCCAGGTGCCGCACACGCACGAGTTCCAGGTGTGGCTGCCGTATCCGGCGGACACGCTGAACGCGGCGGGGGTGCGGCAGGCGGAGGAGACGGGGCGGGTGCTGTTCCGGACCTGGGACGACGGTTCGGGGCCGCCGGGCGTGTCGATGACCGAGGTGACGGTGACGGCCCCGGGCCTGGAGTGGACGGCGGCGGACGTGGCGGCGGGGGTGACGGACTTCCTGGAGCGCGTCCGGGACTGAGCCCGGCGAGGACGCGCACGGGCCGAACGAGGGGCCGGCGACCGGGACCGCCGACGGGCGGGTGCCGG
Organism: Streptomyces lycii; assembly: GCF_009735685.1. Lineage (GTDB taxonomy): Bacteria > Actinomycetota > Actinomycetes > Streptomycetales > Streptomycetaceae > Streptomyces > Streptomyces lycii. Next base: position 9,265 of record NZ_WHPN01000427.1, read on the forward strand.
GGCGGCTGCGGGTACCCGGGGAGCCGCGAGCGCCCGGGGGCCGCGAGTGCCGTTACCGGCCGCCCGCGCGGACCAGCCCCGACTCGTACGCGAGCACCACGGCCTGCACCCGGTCGCGCAGGTCCAGCTTGGTGAGTATCCGCCCGACATGCGTCTTGACCGTGGCCTCGGACAGCACGAGCCGCTGCGCGATCTCGCCGTTCGACAGGCCCTGCGCGACGAGCAGCATCACCTCCCGCTCCCGCTCGGTGAGCCGCCCCAGCCTGCTCTGCGCGGGCTCGGCGGACGTGCTCGGCAGCATCGGCGTGAACCGGTCCAGCAGACGGCGCGTGGTGCTCGGGGCGACGACCGCGTCGCCGCTGTGCACGGCGCGGATCGCGGCCAGCAGTTCGGCCGGCGGCACGTCCTTGAGCATGAACCCGCTGGCGCCCGCCTTCAGCGCGGAGAACGCGTACTCGTCGAGGTCGAAGGTCGTGAGGATCAGCACCTTCGGGCCGTCCTCCCGACCGGGTGAGCAGATCCGCCGGGTCGCCTCGACGCCGTCGACCCTCGGCATCCGTACGTCCATGAGGACGACGTCGACAGCCGTCGCGCGGAGCATCTCGACGGCCTCCGCGCCGTCCCCGGCCTCGGCGACGACCTCCATGTCGGGCTGGGCCGCCAGCACCATGCGGAACCCGGTGCGCAGCAGCACCTGGTCGTCGACGAGCATCACGCGGATGGACATCTGTTCCCTTTCCGGGGCGGAACTTCTTCGGGACGGAACTTCTCGGGACGGGCCGGTCGTGCGGGCCGGTCGTACAGTCGGTCGTACAGAGGTGGGCCGTTGCCGTACGGGTGCCGTACGGGGTCGTACGGGGTCGTACGGGGTGGAGCCGGGTGAAGACGGTCGGTCGTGCGGTCGGAGCGTCGGTCGTGCGGTCGGAGCAGGGCCGGGGACGGTCGTACGAGCGGGGCGCCCGGTGAAGACGGTCGGTCGTGCGGTCGGCGGTGGTGCGGGTGGTGCGGGTGGTGCGGGCGAGGCCAGTGATGCCAGTGATCCCAGTGCTGCGGTGTCCCGGTCGAGAACGCCGCCCGGTACGGACACCGTCTCTCCCGCGGCGCGCCCGCCGTCAGTCCGCCGCCGCGAGCGGCAGCACCGCGCTGATCCGGAACCCGCCGCCCGGCCGCGGACCGGCGTCCAGGCTCCCCCCGACCATACCGACGCGTTCGCGCATGCCGATCAGCCCGTGCCCCAGACCGTCCGTGCCGCCCTCCTCGTACAACTCCCGCTGCGCGCCGCGGCCGTCGTCCTCGACGAGCAGTTCCAGCTCGCCGTCCTGGTAGGCGAGACGCACCGTGGCACCGACGTTCGGGCCGCCGTGCTTGCGGGTGTTGGTCAGCGCCTCCTGCACGATCCGGTAGACGGTCAGCTCGACACCGCTGGCGAGCGGCCGCGGGCTGCCGGACACCTGGTAGTCCACCGGCAGCCCGGCGCCCCGCACCTGCTCCACCAGGTCGTCCAACTGGCCGACGTCGGGCTGCGGCACGTACTCGCCGCTCTCGGTCGTCTCGCCCGTGCGCAGCACGCCGAGCAGCCGGCGCATCTCGGCGAGCGCCTTCCGGCCCGTGCCGGAGATCGTCTCCAGGGCCTGCTTGGTCTGTTCCGGCGAGGAGTCCAGGACGTACGCGGCGCCGTCCGCCTGGACGACCATCACCGACACGTTGTGCGCCACGACGTCGTGCAGCTCGCGCGCGATCCTGGCGCGCTCGGCGGCGACCGCCATCTTCGCCTGCGCCTCACGCTCCTTCTCCAGCCGGGCGGCCCGCTCCTCCAACTGCGCGTAGTAGGCGCGCCGGGTGCGGAGCGAGTCGCCGAGCACCCAGGCGAGGGCGAAGGGCACCGTCATGAACACGGTGCTGACGACGCCCTGGGCGGTGCTCGGATAGCGGTAGTCCGCGGCGAAGCGGATGTTCGCGATCGCCGGCGCCAGCAGGCCGCCGATCAGGCCGAGCCGGGAGGACCAGGCCGCGCCGGTGGCGGCAGCCGTGTAGACCGTGACCATCATGGCGAAGTCCGCCGGGTTGACCCCGACACCGAACACGACCTGCGCGACTCCGCACGCGGCGGTCAGCAGCAGCGCCCGCTCCGGCCACTTGCGGCGGACGGCGACCGCCGTGCACAGGCCGACGGCGGTCAGGAGCGTCGGCGCTTCCTTGCTGCCGGACACCGCGGGGTTGCCGGTCATCGACATCACCGTGATCAGCAACAGCACGGCAGCCCAGAAGCTGTCGACACCCGTGGGGTGCCCGCGGAAGAAAGCGTAGAGGCGCTGCACGTAACCCAGAGTAGGCATATCATCCGGCCGCCCGGGTCACCCCGGGGAGCGATTACTGCACCGGCCATGTACTCCGCAAGGTGGACACGCCGTGCTCCCACAGCACGCATACGGTGGTGGCGTGACGGATCAAGGGGACGGGGAGGGCCGGCGGGGCTGGCGCGCGGCCACCGAGCGCGCCCTGTACGGGCCGCGCGGCTTCTACCTGCGGCAACGCCCCGCCGACCACTTCCGCACCTCGGTGCACGCCTCGCCGCTCTTCGCCGGGGCGGTGGCCGGGCTGCTGGCGCGGGTGGACGTGGCACTGGGCCGGCCGGACCCGCTGGCCCTGGTCGACGTCGGCGCCGGGCGGGGAGAACTGCTGACCGCGGTGCTCGGCCGCGTACCGGCGGAGCGGGCCGCGCGGCTGCGGCCGTACGCGGTCGAGCGCGCCGCGCGCCCGGACGGGCTGGACCCGCGGATCGACTGGCGTCACGAGCTGCCCGGTCCCGAGGAGGGGCTGCGGGGGCTGCTGTTCGCGAACGAATGGCTGGACAACGTACCGCTCGACGTCGCGGAGACGGACCCCGACGGCGTCCCCCGGCTCGTCCTGGTCCACCCGGACGGGCGGGAGTCACCGGGCGGCCCGGTCACCGGGGCGGACGCGGAGTGGCTCCAACGGTGGTGGCCGCTGGGGGGCGGCGCCGGTGCCGGTGTGAGTTCCGGCGCGGGTGATGGTGCGGGCGCCGGTGCCGGCAGGGCTCACGGCGGGGGGAGGACTCACGGTGCCGAGGGGGCTCACGGCGGGGGCGGCGGCGACGCTGCCGGTGCCGGTGCCGGTGCCGATGGCAGCGGTGGTGCTGATGCCGGTGACAGTCGCAGCGGGGGTGGCATCGGCGGTGTCGGTGTCGGTGTCGGTGTCGGTGGCGGTGTCGGTGTCGGTGACAGTGGGAGCGGCGGTGACAGTGGCATCGGCAGTCTCGGTGGCGCAGCCGCGGCCGGGGCGCGGGCCGAGATCGGGTGGCCCCGGGACGCGGCCTGGGCGGCGGCCGCGGGGGTTCTCGACAGCGGGCTTGCGGTCGCCGTCGACTATGCCCACACGCTCGCCGGCCGACCGCCGCTGGGCACGCTGACCGGCTTCCGCGACGGGCGCGAGGTCCCGCCGGTGCCGGACGGTTCCTGC
>NZ_WHPN01000428.1 GCF_009735685.1 Streptomyces lycii
CCGGCGCAACCGGAAGCCGAGCACCGCGCACCCCCCGCACAACCGGAAGCCGAGCACCCGCGCCCCGGCCACCCCGCGCCCCGGGAACCCGGTGAACTCCGGGCACCCCGCGCTCCCGGGCACCCCGCACAACCGGTCACCCCACGCGGGAGGCGACTCAGCGCGGCGACTCCGGCGGACGCTGCCGCGGCATGTTCGGGCGGGCCCCCGGCGGCAGCGGAAACCGTGGCACGGGCGGGCCGCCGCCGTGGTCGCCGCGGGACGCCCAGGGCACCAGGGACTGGGTCAGCAGCGGCGCGGAGCCGGTCCGGAACTCCACCATCCAGTCCGCCGTCTCCGACCGCACCAGCTCCGAGATGTCCTCGGAGAAGCGCCGCAGCACCGACAGACAGCGTTCGGCGGCTTCGCTCGCGGTGCCCTCCGTCGGTCCGAGCACCTCGCGCACGCTCTCGGAGGCCCAGTCGAACTGGAGCGCCTCCAGCCGCCGCTGCACCGCCTGGGCGGTGGCGACACTGCGCATCCAGCCGGACGTCAGCCCGAAGAAGCGGTCACAGGCCACGCACGCCGCCGCCCCGACGAGCGCCAGACAGCCCCAGCCCGCGCCGGAACCGACCAGTCCGGTCAGCTCCAGCAGCGGCAGCGAGAAGCCCGCCGTGGCCGACAGCGCGGCACCCGCCCGCAGGGCTCGCGCACCCCGGCGCTTGCCGAGACGGTCCCGCAGATACCAGTCGGCGGTGGTGAGCGCGCGCTCCTCCACCCACTGGTAGAGCTCGTCGAGCCGCTCGGCGGGCTCGCCCCAGTCGCCGAGGGGGAAGGGCCGGCCGAGCAGGTCGCCCTGCTGCTTGCCGTCGTCCTCCCGAGGAGGTCCCTCGGGCTGCATCTCCGGCTGGCTCACCCGTGTGCTCCCTGTTCCGTGTCCGTGTGATCGGCGGAATATGCGGCAATCGGTCATGTGGTCGCGCCGCTCTCCGACAGTGACCGTGTGTGACGACGCGTGTGGCGTCTGTTGCGTGGACCCTTCATACCGCCGAACGGTGGGGCTCGACGGCCGTACGGCGCTTTTCACCCACGGATGAGGCGGCTGATCAGGTATAGGGAATCCGGCGACCACCCGAAAGAGTGATCCCGCCTCGGGAGTTGCCGCCCGCGGGGTGCCTCCGCCCGCTCCCGGGGACCGCCTCCCGCGCCCGCGCGCACCACCGCCCGTACGCCCCGCGGCGCGGTGCCCCGCCGTCGTACGACTACTCTGAGCCGCGTGAAGGTCCTCGTCATCGGCGGCGGCGCCCGCGAACACGCCCTGTGCCGCTCTCTCTCCCTCGACCCCGACGTCTCCGAGCTGCACTGCGCCCCCGGCAACGCCGGCATCGCCGAGGTGGCCGAGCTGCACGCGGTGGACGCCCTCGACGGCGCCGCGGTCGCCGCGCTGGCCGGCCGGCTCGGTGCCGGGCTCGTCGTCGTCGGCCCCGAAGCCCCCCTCGTGGCGGGTGTGGCGGACGCCGTGCGCGCGCGGGGCATTCCGGTGTTCGGCCCCTCCGCGGAGGCCGCCCGGCTGGAGGGCTCCAAGGCGTTCGCCAAGGACGTGATGGCCGGAGCGGGCGTGCCCACCGCCCGCTCGTACGTCTGCACCGGCCCCGAGGAGATCGACCGGGCGCTGGACGCCTTCGGCGCGCCCTACGTGGTCAAGGACGACGGCCTCGCCGCGGGCAAGGGCGTCGTGGTGACCGAGGACGTGGCGGTCGCCCGGGAACACGCGCTGAGCTGCGGCCGGGTCGTCATCGAGGAGTTCCTGGACGGACCGGAGGTGTCGCTGTTCGCCGTCACCGACGGCGAGACCGTGGTGCCGCTCCAGCCCGCGCAGGACTTCAAGCGCGCCCTGGACGCCGACGAGGGGCCGAACACCGGTGGCATGGGTGCGTACTCGCCGTTGCCGTGGGCGGACCCGAAGCTCGCCGACGAGGTGCTGCGGACCGTGCTCCAGCCGACCGTGGACGAGCTGCGCCGCCGGGGCACGCCCTTCTCGGGGCTGCTCTACGCCGGACTGGCGATCACCTCGCGCGGCGTGCGCGTCATCGAGTTCAACGCCCGCTTCGGCGACCCGGAGACCCAGGTCGTGCTGGCCCGGCTGCGGACGCCGCTGGCCGGGCTGCTGCTCGCGGCGGCGACGGGGGACCTCGCCGACTTCCCGCCGCTGCGCTGGAGCGACGGCGCGGCGGTGACCGTCGTGATCGCCTCGCACAACTACCCGGGCACTCCGCGCACCGGTGACCCGATCGGGGGACTGGACGAACTCGCCGCCGCGAGCGGAGCGGACGGCGGCCCGGGCCCGTACGTGCTGCACGCCGGGACCAGGCGCGGCCCGTCCGGAGAGGTGCTGAGCGCGGGCGGCCGGGTCCTGTCGGTGACCGCCACCGGAACGGACCTGGCCGAGGCCCGCGAACGCGCGTACGCGGGGGTGTCCCGGATCCGGCTGGACGGCTCGCACCACCGTACGGACATCGCGGCGAAGGCGGCGGCCGAGAGCTGAAACGGGCGGCACGCCCGGCTCGTTCCCCGCTGACCGCTGACCGCTGACCGCTGACCGCTGACCGCTGACCGCTGACCGCTGACCGCTGACCGCCACCGCCGCGTTCCGGTGCGGGCCCGGCGCCGTGGTCGTGTCCGTGTCCGTCTCCGTGGTCGTGTCCGTGTCCGTGTCCGTGTCGAAGCGTGCATGGCGAGGTTCTGACCAAAGCCATTCCATCGAGTGACCGGTTGCCCATCCGGCTGACGCGCTCACACCCCCGAACTATGGTGCCCGGCAAGCAGCTCCGCCCCCACGGCGGAGCCCGCTCGCCGGGCATCCGGCCCACCGGCATTGCGCTGTCGGCGCCCGGTGCCACAGTGGGGGGATGAGCAGCCGTCAGCAGGTCGGCAGGGGGTGAACTCGTTGGTCTCCGAACCGGAAGGTGCGGAACTCGGAATGCGCTTCGCGCGTTCCCGGGCCCTCGCGGTCCTGCGTGTCCGCGGCGCGGCGCTGGCCGTCGCGCTGCTCCCGGCGGCCGTCGCGGTCGTCCTCTTCGCCGCCCCCGCCACCGGCCGGCTGACCGGCTCCGGCTGGGACACGGCGCGCTGGACGACCGCCGCCGTGGCCGCCGTCGTGCTGTCCGCCGCGGTGCTCGTCGCCGCCGTGGTGGCACGGGCCGGGCCGGCGGTCAGCCCGACCGTCCCGATCGCCGAGGGGACCGCCCCCGACCTCTACCGGCTGGTCCGCGAGCTCGCCGACCGGCTAGACGTACCGGCGCCCTCCGCCGTGGCGCTCACCCCGGACTGCGACAGCTGGCTCGAGGACCGGGCGCATCTCGGGCGCCGCAGCCTCGGCGTCCGCCGTCCGGCCGGGCGGGGGCGGGCGGCGGAGCGGGCGCCCGAGCTGGTCGTCGGCTCCCCCTTCCTGTGGTGGATGCGGGTCGCCGAGCTGCGGGCCGTCCTCGCCCCGGTGGTGGCCGGGACCGGGCCCGCCGCCCACCCGGACATAGCGGCCGCCCGGCGGTTCGTACGAGGGCTGGACGCGGCGGTCGCCGTCGCGGACCGGCACCGGGCGCTGGCCCTCGTCGGCTGGGTGACCCGCCCGTTGCTGCGCGGTTGCCGGCGGCACGCCGGCGAGATGGAGCGCGGTGTCGCCGCCGCCGCCTCCGCCCGGGCCCAGTCGGTGGACTACGGCCTGCGGATCGTCGCCCAGGAGCAGGTGGGACTGGCCTACGCGGGCTGGGACCGGCTGCTGACCCGGGTCGCCCTCCCGGCCTGGCGGATGGGCCGCTGGCCCTCCCGGCTGGACGCCGGGGTGGTCTCCGCGCTCACCGAGCTGTCCCGCCGCGACCGGCTCGCGGAGGGCTTCGCCTCGCGGCTGGGCGAGCGGCCCGCGTGCGACCTGCTGGAGGAGCCCGGCGCGGTGGACGAGGCGGCGTCGCTGCTCGCGGCCCGGCTCTTCCACGGCGGCCCGGCGGAGCGGGGCCCGGACTGGGCGCCGGTCGACTGGGAGGCGTATCCGGAGGAGGTCGTGGACCGCAAGTGGCGGCTCGAGGCGGCCCGGCTGCACCGGATCCTGGACGAACTCCCCGACGCCGCCCCGGCGTCCGCCGCGAGCGGCGGGCCCACCCTCGCCAGGGTGCTGGACCGGCTCGCGGGCGGAGCGGGGGAGGAGGGGTTCACGGCGCGGCTCGCCGCCCGGCTCGACACCGAGATGGCCCGCGAGGAGCGGCACCGGCAGGAGTCCTCGGCCGCCGGGCCCGGAGCCGTCGGCGGGCCCTGGGGTGAGGATCCCGTGCCGCTGCTGCCCCTGCAGGCGCCCCGCACCGGCCGTGAACTGCTCGCCGACCACGTGCTCGCGGCGGTCTGCTGCGCCGCCGTGGACACCGCGGGAGCGGCGCCCGGACTGGACTGGCTCGACGGGCCCGTCCTCCGCTTCGGCCGGGAGCGGGCCGCGGATCCGTTCCCGGCGGTGCTGGAACTGGTCGAGGGCGGCGACGCGGACGCCCTGCGCGGCTGGATCGTTACTGCGGGGGTCCGGCCGGAAAAGCCTGTGCGGCTGGTGTGATGGTCCCGTGTCCCTGGTGTGACGGCCGGTAAGGGATGATCATAGGTGTCACGTACGTCTTTTCGGACCGGCCGGCGACCGGCCGGCCCCGGCCGGATTCACCAATTCACAACGAACGGTGACGGAGTACGTGCGTAATGTGATGTGCTGTGACGTGTCGCTGTCGCTCGTCGTAAGAGAGCAACACGGAGCGTGAACACGGCAGCGGCCGCGCGCGGGACGATCGCGCGCATGGGCGGGAGGGAGCGGTCGATGGGAACGGAGCAGATCCGGCGCTGGGAGTCGGGTGCACTCGCGCACGCCGTCACGGATCCCTTCGGCCAGGGGCCGCTGCCCTGGCTGCGTGGCAGCGAGAACTACTTCGACGACACGGGGCAGGTCGTCCCCTGGTACGTCGACCCGGCCGTGGCCCTGGACGAGCCCGGCATCCCCGCGCCCCGCCGCAGCTCGGAGCGGTCTTCGCCGCGTACGGCGGACGACGTGCGCGGGCAGATCAAGGGCTTCGCGTCCACCGGCGCCGTCGCCCCGGGCGAGGCCCTGGACTTCCACATCACGGTCGACCCGCCACAGCAGTTCAGCGTCGACGTCTACCGCATCGGGCACTACGCGGGCGACGGTGCCGCGAAGATCACCACCAGTCCGCGGCTGTCCGGCATCGCCCAGCCCGCCCCGATGGCGGCCCAGCGCACGGTCTCCTGTCATCACTGGTGGTTGTCGTGGCGCCTACAGGTCCCGACGTACTGGAACAATGGCGCATATGTTGCGGTTTTGACGACCGTCGACGGCTACCGCAGCCACGTCCCCTTCACCGTCCGTGACGACCATCCGGCGGATCTGCTGCTGTTGCTGCCGGACGTCACCTGGCAGGCGTACAACCTCTACCCGGAGGACGGCCGCACCGGCGCCAGCCTCTACCACGCCTGGGACGACGAGGGCCGGCTGCTCGGCGAGAAGGAGGCGGCGACCACCGTCTCGTTCGACCGTCCGTACGCGGGCGCCGGACTCCCGCTGCACGTCGGGCACGCGTACGACTTCATCCGCTGGGCCGAGCGCTACGGCTATGACGTCGCCTACGCCGACACCCGCGACCTGCACGCGGGACGCGTCGACCCCAGCCGGTACCGCGGCCTGGTCTTCCCCGGCCACGACGAATACTGGTCCGTCCCCATGCGCCGCGCCGCCGAGCGCGCCCGGGACAGCGGCACCTCGCTGGTCTTCCTCTCCGCCAACACCATGTACTGGCAGGTGGAGCTTGCCCCGTCCGCGTCCGGGGTGCCCGACCGGCTGCTGACCTGCCGAAAACGCCAGTGCCCCGGCAAGGCCGCGCTCTGGCGCGAGCTGGGCGCGCCGGAGCAGCAGTTGCTGGGCATCCAGTACCAGGGCAGGGTGCCCGAGCCGAACCCGCTTGTCGTCCGCAACGCGGACCACTGGCTGTGGGAGGCCACCGGCGCGAGCGAGGGCGACAAGCTGGACGGCATGGTCGCGGGCGAGGCCGACCGCTACTTCCCGCGCACCGCGCTCCCCGAGCACACCGACCGGATCCTGCTCGCACACTCCCCGTACGAGGACGCCGACGGCGTCAAGCGGCACCAGGAGACCTCGCTCTACCGGGCCCCCAGCGGCGCCCTCGTCTTCGCCTCCGGCACCTTCGCCTGGTCCCCGGCGCTCGACCGCCCGGGCCACACCGACGCCCGCGTCCAGCGCGCCACGGCCAACCTCCTCGACCGGATCTGCAAGCGGGACTGAGCGGCGCCGCCGCCTGCCCCTTGCTCCCTGCCCCCCTGACCCCTGTCCGCGGCCCCCGACCGGCACCTCCGGTCCGCCGCCGGTCCGCGGCCGGTCCAGCGGGCCGGTCCGCCGGCCGGCCCGGCGCGTCCGTTGCCGCGCGCAGGATTGATCTTCCCCATCCGGGGCTACCCGACCCTGGCCGTACCGAGCGGCCTCCCGTACGGGAGAATCGGAAATCCCTGCTCCTGGACCAACTCACGCGGAGGCAGCGTGTCCGGATTCGTCGAAAAGCCCGAGCCGGTGCAGGTTCCCGGCCTGGTGCACCTGCACACCGGCAAGGTGCGCGACCTCTACCGGAACGAGGCCGGTGAGCTGGTGATGGTCGCCAGCGACCGCACCTCCGCCTACGACTGGGTGCTGCCGACCGAGATCCCCGGAAAGGGCCGCATCCTCACGCAGCTGTCCCTGTGGTGGTTCGACGTGCTCGCCGACCTCGTGCCCAGCCATGTGCTCGGTACGGACGTGCCCGAGGGCGCGCCCGCCGACTGGGAGGGCCGCACCATGATCTGCAAGCCGCTGCGCATGGTCCCGGTCGAATGCGTGGCCCGCGGCTATCTCACCGGCTCCGGTCTCGCCGAGTACGAGAAGACCCGTACCGTCTGCGGACTCGCCCTCCCCGAAGGGCTGATCGACGGCTCCGAACTTCCCGCGGCGATCTTCACCCCCGCGACCAAGGCGGCCGTCGGCGACCACGACGAGAACGTCAGCTACGAGGAGGTCGCCCGGCAGGCCGGCGCCGAGACGGCCGCCGAGCTGCGCCAGACGACCCTCGCCGTCTACAGCCGGGCCCGGGACATCGCCCGCGAGCGGGGCATCATCCTGGCCGACACGAAGTTCGAGTTCGGTTACGAGACCATCCAGGACGGCGAGGCCGCGGCCACCGGGGGCGCCGGTGCCGGTGCGGGCGGTGCCACCGGCGGCGGGCGACAGGAGCGGCTGGTGCTCGCCGACGAGGTGCTGACGCCCGACTCCTCCCGTTTCTGGCCCGCCGACCGCTGGGAGCCGGGCCGCTCCCAGCCGTCCTTCGACAAGCAGTTCATCCGCGACTGGCTCACCTCACCGGCCTCCGGCTGGGACCGGAACGGCGAACAGCCGCCGCCCGAACTGCCGGCGGAGATCGTGGAGCAGACCCGGGCCAAGTACGCGGAGGCGTACGAGCGGCTGACCGGCACGGCCTGGACGGACTGAGGAACCGCCTGCCGGGCGGCGCGCTGCGGACCGGTTACCGGCCACCGGCTACGGCCTGCCGGGCGGCGTTTTGCGGACCAGCCGCCGACACGGCCTGCCGGACGGCGGGCCGATGAGGACCGGCTACCGGCAACCGTCTGCCGGTGACAGGCTGAGGAACGGGCTCCGGAACGGCCCCGGACGCGAGTGGGAAATCATGGACCGGGCCCGGGCCCGAGTGGCAACTCACGGACCGGGCCCGAGCAGGGACTCATGGACCGGGCCCGGACCCGAGGACGGCCCCGGGAGCCGATACACGGAGGAAAAGCCGAGAACCCCCGGTCGTCCGACCGGGGGTTCTCGCACTGAGCGGACGACGAGATTCGAACTCGCGACCCTCACCTTGGCAAGGTGATGCTCTACCAACTGAGCCACGTCCGCCTGCCCCGCCCGTTCCCGCGCGGTGCGACACCCACTATAGCCAACCTCGCTCGCGTGCGACGCGCACCGCCGTATGACGGTTCTCCGCGGAGAGCTTCGCGGCGGCCGAGGAGAGGTAGTTGCGCACCGTCCCGGCGGACAGCGCCGCCCGCTGCGCGATTTCAGTGACCGGCGCTCCGTCCGCCGCCAGCGCCAGCACCTCCGTCTCGCGCGCGGTGAGCGGGGAATCGCCCGCGCTGATCGCGTCGGCCGCCAACTCCGGGTCCACGAAACGGTTTCCGGCGTGCACGGTGCGGATGATCTCGGCGAGCCGCTGCGCGGACACGGTCTTCGGTACGAAGCCCCGGACGCCCGCGCCGAGTGCCCGCTTGAGATGGCCCGGCTTGCCGTGACTGGTGACGATCATGGTCCGGCAGTCCGGGAGTTCGGCCCGCAGCGACGTGGCGACCGCCACACCGTCGGCGCCCGGCATCTGGAGATCGAGCACCGCCACGTCCGGCCGGTGCGCCCGCGCCATGGCCAGCGCCTCGGGCCCGGAGGCGGCCTCGGCCACGATCACCAGGTCGTCCTCCAGCGAGAGCAGCGCGGTGAGCGCGCCCCGGATCAGATGCTCGTCGTCGGCGAGCAGCACGCGCAACGGGGCCGGTTCCGGCGACTCTCCCGTGCCGCCGGGCGCTGCCGGACGGGGTTCGTTCCCGGGGCCCTGGGTTTCCGTCACTGTGCCGCACCTCTCCACTGCCGTCCCGGTGCCCCGGCCGACCGCCGTTCCCGCCGGCCCCACCGCTCGGGGGCCGGTTCCGTCACCCGGTGCTTCGGTTCCGCCCGCTCCCCACGGCGCACCCGCTCCGCCCGCCCCGTACGACGCTCCCGTCCCGCCTGTTCAGCCTGTTCCACGCGATCCACCCGCTCGGTCTGCTCCTCACCAACCACCCGCTCGGTCCGCTCCTCACCATCCACCTGCTCGGCCTGCTCCCTGCGACCCACCCGCTCGGCCTGCCGCACGGCTCCTCCGGAGGGCTCGTCCGGCAGCCCTGCCGCCCCCTCTCCGGACGCCTCCTCCGCCGGCTGCGGACCCTGCGCGTCCACCGGGATCTCCGCCGTCAGCCGGAACTCGCCGCCGGGCAGCCGCCGGGCGTCCACCCGGCCGCCGAGTCCGGCCAGCCGCTGTCGCAGCCCGGCCAGACCGGAGCCCTCGCCGAGGCCGCCGCCCGTCCGGCTGTCCGTTCCCCCGCCGGCGGGCGCGTCCGGGACGCCGTCGTTCTCCATCACCAGCACCGCCGTACGACCGCCCCGGCCGCCGTCTCCGGGCCCGTTACCGCCCGTGGCGCCGATCCCCTTGCCGTTCGCGGCACCGTTCCCCTTGCCGTTCGCGGTCCTGTTTCCGTTTCCGTTCCCGGGCCTCCGCCCCGGGCGGATTCGTACCCGTACGGAACAGCGCGCGGCGTCCGCGTGCCGCAGGACGTTCGTCGTCCCCTCGCGGACCACCCAGCCCAGCGCCGACTGGACCTCCGCCGGCAACTCGCCCGCGTACCGGTCCTCGATGTGGCACTCCGTACCCGCGGCGCGCAGCACCCCGGCCGCGCCGATCAGCTCCGTGTGCAGGTCGGCCTGCCGATAGCCGCGCACGACCTCCCGCACCTCGCGCTGGGAGTCCCGGGCGATCCGCTGCACCTCGACCATCTGGTCGACCGCCGCGGCGGAACCCCGCCGGCTGAGCTGCACCGCGAGTTCGCTCTTGAGCGCGATCACGGCGAGATTCCGTCCCATGACGTCGTGCATGTCCCGGGCGAACCGCAGCCGTTCCTCGGCCACCGCCAGCCGCGGCTGCACGCCCCGCGCCTCCTCCAGCTCCCACATGACGGCCAGCACCCAGAGCGAGCAGCGCACGGTGACGGTCACCCAGAGGTAGGTGAACGGCAGGGCCACCGCCGTGACCAGCAGCAGGCGGCGGTCGGCCCCGGCGACGGCGAGCGCGGCGACGACCGCCGCCGCGGTACCCGCCTGGACCGCCGTGGTGGTGCGCAACGGTGCGAGCAGGCAGCACGGGCCGATGACGAGGATCGTGGCGGTCGAGAGCAGCCCGACCGCCTCGGGCATGTCCGACAGCCCGCCGGTGACGGTCAGTGCCACCACCCCGACGGTCGCCGCGGTGGCGAGGAACACCCCGGTCAGCAGCTCCCGCCGGGGCACCGCGGCGCGGCCGAGATACTGCTCGATCCCCATCCGCAGCAGCCGCGTGCACGAGACGCCCTGGAACAGGCTCAGCACGGCCAGGGCTCCGGCGCCGATCCGGTGTCCGGTGCCCTGTTCCAAGCCCGCGGCCAGCAGGAAGACGGCGTAGAGCACGGCGAACCAGGCCAGGCTGTACAGCGACATCCGCGTGTAGAGGTCGACCTGGCCGATCCTGCTGCGGCTCCGCCATCCGCCGCCGTGCCGTCGCCAGTACGCGCGCACCGTATCCCCGTACCTTTCGTCCATCGGCTGGCGGGAGTGCCCCCGCTCGGCACCTCGGTTCCCGGAGGGGGCACCGGCGTACAGGAAACACCGGCGGCGCCGTCCGGGCCACCGCGGGCACCGGAGCCCGCGCGGTCGGGGCGGCGGTTCCGACGCGCCGGTCGGGCTGCCCGCCCGTGGTTCCAGGCTCCCGGCCGGGTGGCGGGCGGGGCAGTGAGTGCTGTCATCCGTACTCATGACACATGTCATGGCCGGGGAGATCGCCGAGGGAGGCGCAGGGGCGCCGGGGAACGCGTGAGAGGTGTCACGCCAGACGACGCGGGTGTCATGTCACGTCACACGGCACCCATGCGCCACCCACACGACAAGGGGCGGCGACATCACACGGCACGGGGCGGCACGGCACGCGGCAAAGCGGAGGGCGCACGACGGAGCGCCCCGTCACACGGCGAAGTGCCACGGCACCCGGCGAGGCGCCGAGCCGCACGACGGGCGACCGGAACAACCGGAACAACCGGAACACGAGAAGAGCCCCTGGTCGACGACCAGGGGCTCTCATCCGAGCGGACGACGAGATTCGAACTCGCGACCCTCACCTTGGCAAGGTGATGCTCTACCAACTGAGCCACGTCCGCATGCCTCCGAGAAGCTTTCACCTCTCGGCGCGACCACCACTCTACCCGATCCACCGGGGTGGTTCGGAAGGTGATGAGAGCGGGTGACAGGGATCGCACACTGCGCCTCCCCCTTGGAAAGGGGGCGCTCTACTACTGAGCTACACCCGCGTGACTCCGTGGGGCCCGGTCTTGCGGCCTCGCCCCTCGGCGTGCTCCAGACTCTAGCCGATCACCGGGGGTGCGGCGCAAGTCGGTTCAACCGGCCGCCTCGAAGGCCTCGTAGACCTTCTTGGGGATGCGTCCGCGGGGCGGTACGTCCATGCCGTTCGAGCGGGCCCAGGCGCGGACCGTCGCAGGATCGGGGGCGACCGATGTGCGGCGGTATGTCTTGCCCGACTTCGACTTCTTGCGCCCGGCCTCCACGTAAGGTGCCAGGGCTCCCCGCAGTTTCTTCGCATTGGCGGGATTGAGGTCGATCTCGTACTGCTTGCCGTCGAGACCGAAGATGACCGTCTCCGCCGCTTCTCCGCCATCGATGTCGTCGGAGAGTGTGACCACTACGCGCTGAGCCACGGATATCGGTCCTTTCTGCCGACGCTGCCGCGATGACGTGCGGTGTTGTGGTGCGCCGGGGTGATAGGGGTCAGGTCTTTTTCATTTGTACAGCGATCAGCATTGCATTGTGAAGCCCAGTGAATTCTGTCCGCGTGTCTCTTGCAATCCGGACGGTACGTTTTCCGGGGGATTTTCCGCAACGGTTACCGCGACCGTATACCCGAATGTGACCGTCGGGGCGCCGGGCGGCGTGTCATATCTACTCGCGTAGATTCTCGGGCCGGGTACGCTGGGTGTCACCTGTTCGGGGGTTCCGGGACCGTCCCCGGGCGAAGCCGGAACCGGACACGTCCGGGGGCCTCAGGGGCCGTCCCGGATTGACACAGCCGCACCACCACACCACCGGGAGTGCCAGTGGCACGCGTCGTAGTCGACGTCATGCTCAAGCCGGAGATCCTCGACCCGCAGGGCCAGGCGGTGCAGCGCGCACTGCCCCGCCTCGGTTTCGACGGAATCTCCGACGTCCGCCAGGGAAAGCGATTCGAACTCGAGCTGGACGGGCCCGCCGACGAGGCCGCCCTGGCCCGGGTCCGTGAGCTGGCCGAGACGTTTCTCGCGAACACCGTCATCGAGGACTTCACGGTGCGCGTGGAGAACGGACCGGCTTCCGGGAACGAGCCGGCCGCCGAGACCGTGCAGGCCGCGTCGTGACCGCTCGTATCGGCGTCATCACCTTTCCCGGCAGCCTCGACGACCGGGACACCCGGCGCGCGATCCGCCTCGCCGGTGCCGAACCGGTCGCGCTGTGGCACCGTGACAAGGATCTCAAGGGCGTCGACGCGGTCGTACTGCCCGGCGGTTTCTCCTACGGCGACTATCTGCGGGCCGGCGCCATCTCCCGCTTCTCGCCCGTCATGGAAACCGTGATCGGCGAGGCCCGTGCCGGACTTCCGGTGCTGGGCATCTGCAACGGATTCCAGGTGCTCACCGAGACGCATCTGCTGCCCGGCGCGATGCTGCGCAACAACCACCTGCACTTCATCTGCCGCGAGCAGCAGCTGCGGGTGGAGAACGCGGACACCGCCTGGACCGCCGACTACACGGCCGGCCAGGAGATCCGTATCCCGCTGAAGAACGTCGACGGCCGCTACGTCGCCGACGAGCGCACCCTCGACATGCTGGAGGCGGAGGGCCGGGTCGCGTTCCGCTACCTCGGCATGAACCCGAACGGTTCGCTGCGCGACATCGCCGGCATCACCAACGAGGCCGGAAACGTCGTCGGCCTCATGCCCCACCCCGAGCACGCCGTCGAGCCGCTGGTCGGCACCGGCGGCACGGACGGCCTCGGATTCTTCACCTCGATCCTGAAGAAGCTGGTCAACGCCTGATGACTCTGGACACCACCAAGCACGCCGCCGGCACCCCGGACGCCGATCAGCCCTGGGCCGAACTGGGCCTGAAGCAGGACGAGTACGAGCGCATCCGCGACATCCTCGGCCGCCGCCCGACCGGCGCCGAACTGGCCATGTACTCCGTGATGTGGTCAGAGCACTGCTCGTACAAGTCGAGCAAGGTGCATCTCAAGCAGTTCGGCGAGAAGGCCCCGGCCAGTGACGCCATGCTCGTCGGCATCGGCGAGAACGCGGGCGTGGTCGACGTCGGCCAGGGTTACGCGGTGACCTTCAAGGTCGAGTCGCACAACCACCCGTCGTACATCGAGCCCTACCAGGGCGCGGCCACCGGCGTCGGCGGCATCGTGCGCGACATCCTCGCGATGGGCGCCCGCCCGGTCGCCGTCATGGACCCGCTGCGCTTCGGCGCCGCCGACCACCCGGACACCAAGCGGGTGCTGCCGGGCGTCGTCGCGGGCATCGGCGGCTACGGCAACTGCCTCGGCCTGCCCAACATCGGCGGCGAGGTCGTCTTCGATCCCTGCTACCAGGGCAACCCGCTGGTCAACGCGCTGTGCGTGGGCGTCATGAAGCACGAGGACATCCACCTCGCCAAGGCGTCCGGCGCGGGCAACAAGGTCATCCTGTACGGCGCCCGGACCGGCGGCGACGGTATCGGCGGGGTGTCCGTGCTGGCCTCCGAGACCTTCGACTCGACCGGGCCCGCGAAGCGGCCGGCCGTCCAGGTCGGCGACCCGTTCCAGGAGAAGCTGCTCATCGAGTGCACCCTGGAGATCTTCAACGAGGACCTGGTCGCCGGCATCCAGGACCTCGGCGGCGCGGGCCTGTCCTGCGCCACCTCCGAGCTGGCCTCGGCGGGCTCCGGCGGCATGCGCGTCGAGCTGGACACCGTGCCGCTGCGCGACTCCTCGCTCTCCCCCGAGGAGATCCTGATGAGCGAGTCGCAGGAGCGCATGTGCGCGATCGTGGAGCCGGGGAAGGTCGACCGCTTCCTGGAGATCTGCGAGAAGTGGGACGTCATCGCCACCGTCATCGGTGAGGTCACCGAGGGCGACCGGCTGGAGATCTTCTGGCACGGCGAGCAGATCGTCGACGTACCGCCGCGGACCGTCGCCCACGAGGGCCCCGTCTACCACCGGCCGTACGAGCGCCCCTCCTGGCAGGACGCGCTCCAGGCCGACGGGGCGGACAAGCTGGCCCGTCCGGGAGGCGGCGAGGAACTGCGGGAGCAGGTGCTCGCGCTCGTGGCGTCCCCGAACCAGGCGTCCAAGTCCTGGGTCACGGACCAGTACGACCGCTTCGTGCAGGGCAACACCGTCCTGGCGCAGCCCGAGGACTCCGGCATGATCCGGATCGACGAGGAGTCGAACCTGGGGGTGGCCGTCGCCACCGACGGCAACGGCCGCTACGCCAAGCTCGACCCGTACACCGGCGCCCAGCTGGCGCTGGCCGAGTCGTACCGCAACGTCGCCGCGACGGGCGCCAAGCCGCTCGCCGTCACCGACTGCCTCAACTTCGGCTCGCCGGAGGACCCGGCGGTCATGTGGCAGTTCGCGGAGGCCTGTCGCGGCCTGGCGGACGCCTGCCTGGAGCTCGGCACCCCCGTCACCGGGGGCAACGTCTCGCTCTACAACCAGACCGGTGAGACCGCGATCCACCCGACCCCCGTGGTCGGCGTGCTGGGCGTCATCGACGACGTCACGCGCCGCACCCCGATGGCGTTCGCGGAGGAGGGGCAGCTGATCTATCTGCTCGGCGACACCGCGGACGAGCTGGGCGGCTCGGCCTGGTCCCAGGTCGTCCACGGCCACCTCGGCGGTCTGCCGCCGAAGCTGGACCTGGAGCGGGAGAAGCTGCTCGCCGAGATCCTGATCGCCGGCTCCCGCGACGGCATGATCGACGCGGCGCACGACCTGTCCGACGGCGGACTGGTGCAGGCCGTCACGGAGTCCTGCCTGGGCGGCGGCAAGGGCGCCCGGCTGGTCGTCCCGGACGGCCTGTCGCCGTTCGTGTTCCTCTTCTCGGAGTCCGCGAGCCGCGCGATCGTCGCGGTCCCGCGCAGCGAGGAGGTCCGCTTCAACGACATGTGCGGCGCGCGCGGCATGCCGGCCACCCGCATCGGCGTGGTCGACGGCGACGCGGTCGAGGTGCAGGGTGAGTTCAGCATTCCGCTGGCCGAACTGCGCGCGGCCCACGACGCGACGATTCCGGCGCTGCTGGCCTGAGCCCGTCCCGTTCCCGTCCGTCCCGTTCCCGTCCCGCACGCTCGCGGCCCCGTCCACTCCGGTGGGCGGGGCTGCGCGCGTTCCGGCGGTGTCCTGCGGCCTGCGATCGCCGGGGGCCGGGTCTTGTCAGGGATTACGTAATTACGTAATCTGTGGTCGTGGAACTGGAGGAGCGTGTCACCGAGATCGAACGGCGGCTGGCGGAGCTGGAGGGCCCGGGCGGGCAGGAGGAGCGGCCCGCCGTCGCCCGGCGGCCCGACTTCTGGGCGCTGGACGGGCTCAAGGCACAGCTGGGCGAGGCCGGCACGGAGAACGGCGGGGTGCTGTTCACGGGCTCCGTCCGGCTGCCGACCGGCGAGCGGTACGAGTGGCAGCACGGCGCCGTCACGGACCAGGTGCTCGAAGGGGGTGACTGGGCCGACACCGCGGAAGCGCTGGCGGCTCTGGGCAAGCCCGTACGGCTGCGGCTGCTGCGGGAGATCCTCGGTGGCCGCCGCACCGCCGCGGAGCTGGCCGGGCTGCCGGACGTCGGCACGACCGGGCAGGTCTATCACCATCTGCGGCAGCTGACGGCCGCCGGGTGGCTGAGGTCCACGGGCCGCGGGCGGTTCGAGGTCCCGGCGGGCCGGGTGGTGCCGCTGCTGGTGGCGCTGACCGTGGCCGCGGGGTGACCTCCGGCCGGGGCCCCGACGTGGCCGGGGCCGCTGATGGCTCCGGTCGGGGGCGACCGTGAGCGAGACCCGGGCCGGAGGACCGGGGCCGGGGACCGATCAGCGGGTCGGCTCGGCACAGGACACAGGGGATCGGCACAAGACACAGGGGAGAAGCCATGGACGCGAACCGGGTGACCACCGGACCACCGACGGCAGAACAGCCCGAGGCTGAGCGGCCCGGGGCCCGCCGGGGGGCGGGGCCACCCGCTGCCGGCCGGGCCGCGGGCGCGGCCGGTGCCGATGCGGGCCGGGGCTCCCGCACGGGGGGCGGGGGCCCCGGCCGGACCGGCCCGGGCGTCGAGGCGCTGAAGCGGCTGCGCCCCGTCTGGTACGGAATGCTGGCCCTGCTGATCCTGGTCAACGAACTGACACCGCTGGACGCACCGTCCTGGCTCACCCTCGGCGTGCCCGTGTTCGTGATCGCCGTCGAACTGCTGCCGGGACGCAGCCGCAGGCTGCCGAAGGCCGAGCGCGCGGCTGGGGCGGGGGAGCCGGACGCCGTGGAGACCGAGCCGCCTGTGACGGGCCGGTGGAGCGCTCTGAACAGCCCGGCGGACAAGGTCCCCAGCCACGGGGTCCGCACGTACGGACAGGCGTACGCCATCGACATCGTCGCCGAGTCCGGCGACCCGGACCGGAAGCGGCCCGCGTTCGGCTGGTGGCCGCCGGTGCGGCCCAACCGGGACTTTCCCGCCTTCGGGGCGCCGGTGCTGGCCGTCGCCGACGCCACGGTGGTGCGGGCCGTGGGCAGCCGCCGCGACCATTACAGCCGCAATTCCTGGCCCGCGCTGCTGCCGTTCTTCCTGGAGGGGTTCGCCCGGGACGTCGCCGGCCCCGGACGGCTGTTCGGCAACCATCTGATACTCGACCTGGGCGACGGGACGTATGCCGCGTACGCCCATCTGCGGAAGGACTCGCTCGCCGTCCGCGCGGGTGAGCGGGTGCGGGCGGGGCAGCGGCTGGCCGAGGTGGGGAACACCGGCAATTCCACGGAGCCGCATCTGCACTTCCAGTTGATGGACCGACCCGAGCCGCACACGGCGCGCGGGGTGCCGTTCCGCTGGCGCGGCGTCGGCGTCCCGGCGAACGGCGAGACATTCACCGTGGCCGCGGCCGGGGAGCGGCAGGGGACCCCCTAGGCTCGGCGCCATGACGCCGCCGCGACCGCGCAAGCCTCGTGCCCGTACCTACGATCCGGCCCGGACGAGGGCCGCGCTGGACGCGGAGGTGGCAGCTGTACGGGAAGCGGTACGGGTGATGTGTGCCGCCCCGGACGCCGCGGAGCTGCTGCGGGCGCCGTCCGGCCTGGAGGGGTGGACGGTGCGGGACCTGATCGTGCACATCGCGGTGTGCCTGGACTCCCTGCCGCGGCGGCTGGCCGAGGACCGGCCGGGCGCGGCGGACCTGGACGTCCAGGGCTATGTGCGCAGCCTCCGCTCGCAGGCCGGGGACATCTCCGAGACGGCCGTACGGGAGGCCGGGGAGCTGCCGGGCGACGGCGGACCGCAGGAGGTGCTGGCGCGGCTGGACGACGCAGCCGGGCGGCTCGGTGAGGCCGTGTCGGCCACGGAGGGCGGCCGGCCGGTCCCCACCCGCTACGGAGCCATGACGGTCGACGACTTCCTCGTCACGCGGCTGTTGGAGACCGTGGTGCACGGCGAGGACCTGACGGCGGCCACCGGCACGGCCGTGGCGCACGACCGGCAGGCGCTCGCCGCCGTGGTCCGGCTCACGGCCGACGCGCTGGCGGCGCGGGCGCCCGGCGGGTCGGTGGAGGTGCGGATCCCGCCGTTCGCCGTGGTCCAGTGCGTGGAGGGCCCGCGGCACACCCGCGGTACCCCGCCGAACGTGGTGGAGTCCCGCCCGCTGACCTGGATCCGGCTCGCCACCGGCCGGATGCCGTGGGCGGAGGCGGTGGACGCGGCGGAGGTCACCGCGAGCGGGGAGCGCGCGGACCTGTCGGACCTGCTGCCGGTGCTCGGCTGAGTGGACCGCCGGCCCCTCGCCCCGGGCCCGGTGCCCGACCTCCTTCCCGGCCCTCGTCCCCTCGTTCCCCGGTCCCGGCCCCGTCCCCGGCCGGCCCTCGCCCCCTCGTTCCAGGTCCTCGACCCCAGTCCCAGTCCCCGTCCCGTCCCAGTCCCCGTTTCCGGTCCCCGCCCCCTCGTCCCCGTCCTCGTCCCCGTCCCCGCCCCT
Source organism: Streptomyces lycii (assembly GCF_009735685.1). Taxonomy (GTDB): domain Bacteria; phylum Actinomycetota; class Actinomycetes; order Streptomycetales; family Streptomycetaceae; genus Streptomyces; species Streptomyces lycii. Next base: position 18,136 of record NZ_WHPN01000428.1, read on the forward strand.
TCGTCTCGTCCTCGTCCTCGTCCGGGAGTGCATGGCATGACCACGCTGAAAGGCACCACAGTGAAAGGCATCGACGCCCGCGGTGCGCAGCACTGCGAGACGACGGCTCTGGGGGTGCTGCTGCGCCATCAGGGACTCGATCTGTCCGAGCCCATGCTCTTCGGCCTCGGTTCCGGTCTGTCCTTCGTCTACTGGGACAGCAAGAACATGGACTTTCCCTTCCTCGGGGGGCGGGTCAAGCCCTTCGAGCTGACCAGGAACCTGGCCGCCGCGCTCGGCCTGGACCTTGTGGTCCGGGAGACCACCTCCCCGCGCCGGGCGTGGGAGAACGTGGCGGCCGCCATCGACGCGGGCCGGCCCGTCGGACTGCAACTCGACAGCTACCACCTGGACTACTTCGGTTCGAAGGTGCACTTCGGCGGCCATGTGGTCGCCATGTACGGCTACGACGACCACGACGCCCACCTGGTCGACACCGGCCGGCAGGGCGGAGCGGTGTCCACCAGCCTGGCGAGCCTCGCCCGGGCCAGGGCCGAACGGGGCCCGATGACGGCCAGACACCGCTCCTTCACCCTCACCGCTCCCAGCGCCCCTCCCGCCCCGCGGGGCCACATCATTCCCGCGATCACCGCCTGCGCCGACGCCTTCCTGAACCCGCCCATCGCCAACCTGGGGCACCGCGGGATCGAGAAGGCCGGCAAGCTGGTGCCCACCTGGCTCCGGCGGACCGGCAACCCCCGGCGCGACCTGCCGCAGGTCGCGCTGCTGATGGAGGAGGCCGGCACCGGCGGGGCACTGTTCCGGAATCTCTACCGCGACTTCCTCGCCGAATGCACCCAGCTGCTCGACAGCAGCCATCTGCGCACCGGCCACGAGCTGTACGCCGAAGCCGCCACCCTGTGGACGGAAGCCGCGGCACTGATCGGCAGGGCGGGGACATCGGGCGACGAGCAGTACCTCGTACGGGCGGGCAGCGTCCTGCACGAGGTCGCGCGCACAGAGCGCGAGGCCATGCGGGCACTGAGCCGCCTGGGCGGCGATCCCCCGGGCACGACCGCGCCCTGACCGCCCTCCGCACCACGCGGAGGCCGGTTCCCGGCCGAGGGCCCGCCCCGGCCGGCCTGCCGGACCCGACAGCCCGCCCCCTCCGCCCCATCGTGACGTTCGACACCGGAGGCGCCCCGTCCCGCAGCCCGTGGCGCGCCCCCTGCCCGTACGGCCGCGGGCGTGCCTCGGATCCGCCGCCGCAGCCGTCTCACCAGGCATTCCGACGACTGCAGCGTGGCGTCGCGGGGCGGTCCGGAGGGCCCGGGGACGCGCCCGGTCGCCCTCTTCGGTCCCGGCTGTCGCGGGCGCCGAGGCGGAGTCCCCGGTTCGGCCCCTCGCGGAACCTGTCCTAGACTCGGTGTCGTGCCACGTGGTGACGGACGACTCAGCCACGATCTCCTTCCCGGCGAGAAGGGCCCTCAGGACGCTTGCGGCGTCTTCGGTGTCTGGGCTCCGGGAGAAGAGGTCGCCAAACTCACCTATTTCGGGCTGTATGCGCTGCAGCACCGGGGACAGGAGTCCGCGGGAATCGCAGTGAGCAACGGCTCACAGATCCTCGTCTTCAAGGACATGGGTCTGGTCTCCCAGGTCTTCGACGAGACCTCCCTCGGCTCGCTCCAGGGCCACATCGCCGTGGGCCATGCCCGCTACTCCACCACCGGCGCCTCGGTGTGGGAGAACGCCCAGCCGACGTTCCGCGCCACCGCGCACGGCTCGATCGCGCTCGGCCACAACGGCAATCTCGTCAACACCGCCGAACTCGCGGAGCTGGTCGCCGACCTGCCCCGGGACGGCGGCCGGGCGACCCAGGTCGCGGCGACCAACGACACCGACCTCGTGACCGCGCTGCTCGCCGGGCAGACCGACGAGGACGGCAAGCCGCTGACCGTCGAGCAGGCCGCCCCGCTGGTGCTGCCCAAGGTGCAGGGCGCCTTCTCCCTCGTCTTCATGGACGAGCACACCCTCTACGCCGCCCGCGACCCGCAGGGCGTCCGCCCGCTGGTCCTCGGCCGGCTGGAGCGCGGCTGGGTCGTGGCGAGCGAGACCGCGGCACTCGACATCTGCGGCGCGAGCTTCATACGCGAGGTCGAGCCCGGCGAGCTGGTCGCCATCGACGAGGACGGCCTGCGCAGCACCCGCTTCGCCGACGCCCGCCCCAAGGGCTGCGTCTTCGAGTACGTCTACCTGGCGCGCCCCGACACCGACATCGCGGGCCGCAACGTCTACCTCTCCCGTGTGGAGATGGGCCGGAGGCTGGCCGCGGAGGCCCCCGCCGACGCCGACCTGGTGATAGCCACCCCGGAGTCCGGTACACCGGCCGCGGTGGGCTACGCCGAGGCCAGCGGCATTCCGTACGGCTCCGGGCTGGTGAAGAACTCCTACGTCGGCCGGACCTTCATCCAGCCGAGCCAGACCATCCGGCAGCTCGGCATCCGGCTCAAGCTCAACCCGCTCAAGGAAGTCATCCGCGGCAAGCGGCTGGTGGTCGTGGACGACTCGATCGTCCGCGGCAACACCCAGCGCGCCCTGGTCCGGATGCTCCGCGAAGCCGGCGCGGCCGAGATCCACATCCGGATCTCCTCGCCGCCCATCAAGTGGCCGTGCTTCTTCGGCATCGACTTCGCAACCCGCGCCGAGCTGATCGCCAACGGGCTGACCATCGACGAGATCGGCAAGTCGATGGGCGCCGACTCGCTGGCGTACATCTCGATCGACGCGATGGTCGAGTCGACGACCATCCCCAAGAAGGACCTCTGCCGGGCGTGCTTTGACGGTGAGTACCCGATGGACCTGCCGGACCCGGAGCTGCTGGGCAAGCACCTCCTGGAGGCCGAGGCCCAGGTGCCGAGCAGCGGTGACGCGGACGGACTCGCCTCGCCGACGGCCGGTGTCGGCGGCGCCGACGCGCTGCGCCGCCCGTGACGCACGCAACGCCGCTGCCCGCACGAGCCGCGTGCACCGCCGCTGCCCGTACGGCCGCCGCACGCACCACTGCTGCCCGTACGCCCGACCACGACACGAAAGATCTGAGGCGTCATGTCTGAGACACCTCCCGGCCCGGTCAGCTACGCGTCCGCCGGAGTCGACATCGAAGCGGGTGACCGCGCCGTCGGCCTGATGAAGGAGTGGGTGAAGAAGGCCACCCGCCCCGAGGTCGTCGGCGGCCTCGGTGGCTTCGCCGGTCTCTTCGACGCCTCGGCCCTCAAGCGCTACGAGCGCCCGCTGCTCGCCTCCGCCACGGACGGCGTCGGCACCAAGGTGGACATCGCGCGCCGGCTGGGCGTCTACGACACCATCGGCCACGACCTGGTCGGCATGGTCGTCGACGATCTCGTGGTGTGCGGCGCCGAGCCGCTGTTCATGACCGACTACGTCTGTGTCGGCAAGGTGTACCCCGAGCGGGTGGCCGCCATCGTCAAGGGCATCGCCGAGGGCTGTGTCCTCGCGGGCTGCGCCCTGGTCGGCGGCGAGACGGCGGAGCACCCGGGGCTGCTGGGTCCGGACGACTTCGACGTGGCGGGCGCGGGCACGGGCGTGGTCGAGGCCGACCGGGTGCTCGGCGCGGAGCGTGTCCGCGCCGGTGACGTGGTGATCGCCATGGAGTCCTCCGGCCTTCACTCGAACGGGTACTCACTCGTCCGGCACGTGCTCTTCGACCGGGCGGGCTGGTCGCTGGACCGGGAGGTCGCGGAGTTCGGCCGGACCCTCGGCGAGGAACTGCTCGAGCCCACCCGGATCTACTCCCTGGACTGCCTCGCGCTCACCCGCACCACCGAGGTGCACGCCTTCTCGCACGTCACCGGCGGCGGGCTGGCGAACAACCTCGCCCGGGTGATCCCCGACGGGCTGCACGCCGGGATCGACCGCTCCACCTGGACCCCGGGCCCGGTCTTCGACCTGGTCGGCAGGGCGGGTGGCGTCGAGCGGACGGAGCTGGAGAAGACCCTCAACATGGGTGTCGGCATGATCGCGGTCGTGCCGCGGGACTCGGCCGAAGCGGCGCTGACCACGCTCGCGGACCGGGGTCTGGGCGCCTGGGTGTGCGGCGAGATCACCGAGCGTGACGGTCGGGACAGCCGGGACGGCGGCAACGCGGCCGTCACCCTGAGACACGACTACGCCGGCTGACAGCGTGGAGGACGGCATGCGCGACGCGGCCGGCGGTGACCGGCGGCAGGCAGCACAGAACCCGGTCCGGGGTCAGGACTCCGGACCGGGTCGGGTGGTGTGCCGCGGACGCGGGCGCCGCAGCGTCAGGCGCGTCGGCGCTGTGCGGACCGGTCGGACGATTGCGACTCCTCGTCGTCCTCGTCCTCGTCGTCGTTGTACAACTCCGCGTACTGTGCGTACGGGTCGTCGTCCGGCTCATCGTCCTCGAAGCGCTCACCGTTCGGCGGCTGTTTCGTCGTCGATGCGCCCAGCTCATCGGCCAGACGTGAGAGATCTGTCCCACCGCTGTTGTACTTCAGCTGGCGGGCGACCTTCGTCTGCTTGGCCTTGGCCCGGCCGCGCCCCATGGCTCGACCCCCTCGGTAACGGGGCTCGACGGCCCCAGAGTCTTGACACGCGTTCATGAGTCGGAGCGGGCCCTCGGTGAGAGCTCGGTCCGTAGGACTTCAACGGTACCTGCTTCCGCAGCTCTACGGTACGTCGCCCACAGGACGTGCCACTCGGCAGGTGTCGTGAGGAGCCCTGTCCTCGCTGGTCAAGGCCAGATTTTAGCCTCTGGGCGGGATCGACCCGCCGACGGGGGGTGAGTCTTCTCTCGTCGGCGGGCCGTCCTGTCTTCTCGCAGGTCAGCGCGGGGCGTCCGACGTCCCGGCGGTACGGGCCCGGGCGATCCGCTGCTCGGCGAGCCGGTCGGCCGCCACGGCGGGCGGCACTCCGTCGGCCTGGGCGCGCTCGAATATGGCCAGCGTCGTGTCGTAGATCTTCGCAGCCTTGGCCTTCGCCCGGTCGAAGTCGAAGCCGTGCAGCTCGTCGGCGACCTGGATGACACCGCCGGCGTTCACGACGTAGTCGGGGGCGTAGAGGACACCCCGGTCGGCGAGGTCCTTCTCGACACCCGGGTGGGCGAGCTGGTTGTTCGCGGCCCCGCACACCACCTTGGCGGTCAGGGCGGGCACCGTGTCGTCGTTCAGCGCGCCGCCGAGTGCGCACGGAGCGTAGACGTCGAGCCCCGCCCGGATCAGTTCCTCGACATCGACGACGGCCTTGACCTGCGGATGCCGGGCCAGCACCCGGTCGACGCCCTCGGGCCGGACATCGGTGATCACGACGTGTGCGCCGTCTTCGACCAGATGGTCGACCAGATGGTGGCCGACCTTGCCGACGCCCGCCACCCCGACCGTGCGGCCCTTCAGGGTGGGCCCGCCCCAGAGGTGCGCCGCGCTCGCCCGCATGCCCTGGAAGACGCCGAAGGCGGTCAGCACGGAGGAGTCGCCGGCGCCGCCGCCCTCGGGGGAGCGGCCGGTGGTCCAGGGGTTCTCGCGGGCGACGACGTCCATGTCCGCGACGTAGGTGCCGACGTCACAGGCGGTGACGTAACGGCCGCCGAGCGAAGCCACGAAGCGGCCGTAGGCGAGGAGGAGCTGCTCGCTCTTGAGGCCGCCGTCGGCGACCGCCGCCGGATCCCCGATGATCACGGCCTTGCCGCCGCCGTGGTCCAGCCCGGCGAGGGCGTTCTTGTACGACATGCCGCGCGCGAGGTTGAGCGCGTCGCGGACGGCGGCCTCCTCCGGATTGTCCTCGGAGGCGTAGGCGTGGAAGCGGGTGCCGCCGAGGGCCGGGCCCAGGGCGGTCGAGTGGATGGCGATGACGGCCTTGAGGCCGCTCTCGCGGTCCTGGCAGAGCACGACCTGTTCGTGGCCGCCCTGCTCGGAGCGGAACAGCGTGGACAGCACGCCGAGATCGTCGGCGGTGTGGGACACGTCGGTCACGGTGGTGACTCCCGAAGTCGCGGAGGATGCCCTCCTGCGGGTGGGGAGGGCCGTTGGGCACAGCGTAGAACCTGCCGCGTCGCGGATCACCGTGCCGCCCGCGATCCGGACCGAAGGGCACTCGGAAGGGTCCGGTACGTAGGCTCTTGTGCCGTACGGGCCGGGGCCCGGGGCATGGGACGATCCGGACGGCCCGGGGACGGCCCCCGGCCGCTGACGGAGGAGTGAACGGGTGGGACAGGGGTCGTTGTTCGTCCCGTATGCGGCGTATCTACGGGTCTATGAACCGCTGGCGGCCTTCCCGCTCCAGGAACGCGGTCACTGGTCCGCGTACGCCGAGAGCGGCCACCGCCCGACGGCTCAGGACGAGCTGCGCCGGTCGCTGGGTGATCTGCTGCCCACCCCGCCGGTCGCGGTGCCGGTGCACGAGAGCCGGGACGCCTTCGTCCTTGAGAACGACGGGGTCACCTGCGTCTGCCCGTGGCGGACCCGGCTGCGCGGCTGGCAGGCGCTGGAGAGCCTGCCGGAGCTGCTGCCGGCGCCGGTGCTGGACGCGGTGCTGCCGCCGGTGGTGCGCCGCCAGGCGGCCGCCGACTACGAGCGCTGGATCGACGACAACCCGGACGCCCGGCCGTGGATCCGCACGGCGACCTGGCACGTGCCGGTGCGCTGGTTCGCGCTCTTCTCCGACGAGGAGCGGGAATACGTGCCGGGGCCGGGTGCCGGGAGCCCGGAGGCCGGCCGGCTCCCGGAGGCCGGGGGCGGCCCGGAAACCGGAGGAGGCCCGGAGGCCGCCGCGGGGGACGGGGGCGCGGAGGCGGACGGCGGCGCAGGCACCGGCCCGGGCGCCGGTGCGGGCGCGGACGCCGACGGTGAGGCGGTCGGCACGGACGGTGACGCCGCAGGTGGGGAGCCCGTACTCCGTTACCGAACCCCCATGGTCGAGGCCAGGCGCCGGGTGGCCAGGGGCCTTAAAGTGCTCCGTGACGCTCTCGAGGAGAGCCCGCTCATCGACGGTCTGGAGAACGTGGGCCGCTGGCTGGAGGAGTTCCACCCCCGCTCCCTGGTCGAGCTGGACTACGGCGGCCTGGTGCACACACTGGGCCACGACCAGCTGTCCGAGGACCACTCGGCCGCCGATGTCGCGGAGGGCCTGGAGGCCCTGCGCGGCGGCGACCCCGCCAAGGCGGGCGAGGTCTACCAGCGGCTCGTGGAGCGCTGGCGGGCGGTCCGGGAGCGCCAGTTCGCCAACTGACGGTGCCGGGCGGGTCGGCGGTGCCGCTGGCCGGGCCGCCGGGCGTGAGCGGTGGTGCCGGAGCCGCGGTGCGGGAGCCGCAATGCTGGAGCGGCGGTGCCGGGGCGTCGTGGTGGCCGTGTGACCGCTGTGGCCCCCGGGGCAGGTGATGTGCCCGAACGGCCACCAGAGGTCGGGTCGATCCGGGCCATTGCCGCAAGCGTGACGGAAAGCACCAAGCAGGGGTCTTGCCCTGATCCGCCTTCCACGTGCCAAAATGGGACAAGGAGTCCAACGCGGGCTCCTTCCGTCCAACTATGGGCGGATTGATCGTTAATTGCACTCCTTGGTGGGACTCATGGCCACTGGTTACGGTGTGACTGATCGTCACGGCGGGGTGACTGTCCGTTCTGGACCGGTCCATCGGCTTCCGTCGAGGTTGGGCACCTCGGAGGGCAATTCCATCGGTTTGGCCGACGTCGCTGGACAGATGGTGTAGTTGTAGTGCCGAGGACAAGCCGTTCGTCCTATTACCGACTCGGCCCGCGTCCGCCATTTCGGGCAACGTGGGTCAAGGTGCAGAATTTAGAGGAAAGAACCGTGATGGTTCGGTTCTCCCGAGGAGGCCGCTCATGACCGCTCGCACCCCTGATGCCGAGCCGCTGCTGACCCCGGCTGAGGTTGCCACGATGTTCCGCGTGGACCCGAAGACGGTCACCCGTTGGGCCAAGGCTGGCAAGCTCACGTCCATCCGCACGCTCGGAGGGCATCGGCGCTACCGCGAAGCGGAGGTCCGTGCACTGCTGGCGGGCATCCCGCAGCAGCGCAGCGAGGCCTGACAACCGCATAAATGGGCATTTCCGGGCCTCGGCCCGGCTCTGGCCCACACAGCTCGACACGACGGGAACCTGCCCCTACAGGCTCCGAGTCCTCTTCGCGGAGGAAGCGTCGTCGATCGCGCCGGACTCCGCCGGGTCCGGCGCGATCTTTCTTGTGCCCGTACGGCGGCCTCCGGGCCCGGTGCGGGCGCCTCGCGGGGCGCGGCCGCGGCCGTACCGCGGTGTGCCGGTGGTGCCTCGCCGGCCGTCCCGGGGGACCTCCGGGGTGTGCGGCGAGGGTCGGGAACCGGCCGTTCGGAGAGCCCTTCCGGGCAGTGCAATTGCACATATTAAATCGAGCTGTTGTAAGCGGGGTCTAAGTTCCCCCACTTGTAAAACTCATTCGGTGACACCCGTCACATGCCGCCGTGCTTGTCCGCTTCAACTGCCGTACGGTAATGGGCCATTACGGGCGTGACGGCTCCGGTGCGGCGGTCGTCGGGGGTTCGGCCTGCGCTTCCATGGCCAGGCGCAGCAGTCTGCGGCAGGCGGGACAGCGCCGGGTGAGATGGCGGTTGCCGACCGCGGCGGCCAGATGGGCGCGCAGCAGCGCCCTCGTCTCGTGCCTCGTGGACGTCGTCATATGCGTACCTCCCGGGCTCGGTACCGCATCCCCTGAAATCTGGGTACCCGCGGTACGTGCCGCCGTCAAGCGCCCGGACCGCGCGAAAGCCTGGAATTGGACGTTCCGCCCAGAGGGGGCGACCGCGCGGCGCGGCCTCCCGCCCGGCCGGAACACCGTTGCCGAGGGCGGGTCGTCGCCGGGGTGGGAGGTGGGCCCCCGAGGCTGGGGCCCCGGGACGTGCGTCACGGGTGGCAAGGGCGGGCGCGCCCGCGGCCGGAGCCCGGGAAACGCGCCAGAGGCCCGGCCGGGGTGCTCCCGAGGGCGGGGTGGGAAGTGCGCCCGGGGGCCCGGCGGGGAGTCCGGGGCGGGAGGGGGACTGCGCCCGAGGGCTGGCGGGGAGTGAGCCCGGGGACGGCGTGGGTGGTGCCCCGCGAGGGCGGGGCGGGGATGTGCGCCCCGGACCGGGAGGCGTGCCCGGGATCGCGGCTCGGGTCGTGTTCGCGCGCCCGGGTCCCTGGCCGCGTCCGGGGACGCCGGCGGTGCCGCCGGGTGCCGTCGGTGCAGCAGAACGGCCCGCCCCTGCTGGGGACGGGCCGTTCAACGATGCGGTCCTGACGGGATTTGAACCCGCGGCCTCCACCTTGACAGGGTGGCGAGCACTCCAAACTGCTCCACAGGACCAGGAGCCGCGCCGCGTTCGTCCCGGTCCGTTCCGACCGGCGCGTGCGCTGCGAAGACAGACTGTACAGCAGCTCAGGGCCGCCAGTCGAACCGAGGTGCGGCCGCCCCGGCCGGGCCTCCGGCGGCCCTTGCGGCGGCCCTCGCGGCGGTCCCCCCGGCCGGTCGCCGGGCCGGTACGGAACGCCGCGAACCGGCCGTCCGTGCCGCCCGCCGAGCCGCCTGCGGCCCGCCGAGCCGCCACGGGCCCGCGCGAGCCTGCGGAGCTGCCGCGAGCCTACGGAGCCGCCGCGTCGACGGCCTTCACGATGCGCTTGTCCGACACCGGATACGCGGTGCCGAGCGCGTGCGCGAAGTAGCTGACCCGCAATTCCTCGATCATCCAGCGGATCTCCCGTGCCTTCTCCGGCACCGGCCGGCCGGGCGGGAACTGCTCCAGCAGCCAGGCGTACTCGTCCTGCATCTCCTTGATCTTCGCCATCCGGCTCCGGTCCCGCTCGGCGTTGGCGGGCAGCTGCTGGAGCCGCCGGTCGGCCGCGACCAGGTAACGCATCAGGTCCGGCAGCCGCCGCACCCCGTGCTCCGTGACGAAGCCGGGCTTCACCAGGGCCGCCAACTGCTCCCTGACGTCCGACAGCGAGGCGGCGAGCACCGGGGAGGTGATGGAGCGCAGCCGCTGCTCGCACGCGTGCCAGGCGGCCAGCACCTCGCGGACCTTGCGCACGGCGTCCATCGTCGCGTCCACCAGGTCGGCGCGCACGGCGTCGTACAGCTTGCGGAAGGACTCCTCGTCCCAGGCCGGGCCGCCGCGGGCGGCGACGAGGCGGTCGGCGGCCGCGGTGACGCAGTCGTCGAAGAGCGCCTGGACGCTGCCGTGCGGATTGCGGGAGAGCGCCAGCTTCTGCCGGTTGTCGAGCTGGTCCTGCGCGAACTTGGCCGGATTCACGGGGACGTTCAGCAGGATCAGCCGGCGCGTGCCGCGCCACATCGCCTCGGCCTGCTCCGCCTCCGTGTCGAAGAGCCGTACGGCCACCGAGCTGCCCTCGTCGACCAGCGCGGGATACGCCTTGACGGGCTGTCCGCCGCGCCGGGTCTCGAAGGTGCGCGGCAGCGTTCCGAGCGTCCAGGAGGTGAGCCCGGTGCGCTGCACGGGCCCGGCGGCCGCGGCGCCGTCCTCCGCCGCGGCCCCGTCGCCCTGCTTCCCCGCGCGGGCCTCGAAGGAGCGGTCGAAGGCCTTGTTGATGGCGGCCTGGGTCTTCGGCCGGAGCCTGAGCTTGAGCGCCTCCAGGCTCTTGTCCTCGGCGATCTTGCGGCGACGCTCGTCCACCACCCGGAAGGTGATCTTCAGGTGGTCGGGGACCTTCGTCCAGTCCCAGTCCTCCGGGGCGATGGGGACGCCGACCATGCGCTGGAGTTCCCGGCCGAGCGCGGCCGTCAGCGGCTCCTGGCCGGGGACGGTGGTGCCGAGGAAGCGCTGGGCGTAGTTGGGCGCCGGTACGTAGTTGCGGCGTACGGGCTTGGGCAGCGAGCGGATCAGCTCGGTGACGAGGTTCTCCCGCAGGCCCGGGATCTGCCAGTCGAAGCCGTCCGGCGTGACCTGGTTGAGCACCTGGAGCGGGATGTGGACGGTCACGCCGTCCGCGTCCGTGCCCGGCTCGAACTGGTAGGTCACCCGGAACTTCAGCTTTCCCTGCCGCCAGGAGTCCGGGTAGTCGTCCTTGGTGACGGCTTCCGCCTGCTCGTTGATGAGCATCGACTTCTCGAAGTTGAGAAGCTCCGGCTCCTCCCGGCGCCGCTGCTTCCACCAGGAGTCGAAGTGCGCCCCGGACACGACGTGTTCGGGGATCACCCGGTCGTAGAAGTCGAACAGCGTCTCGTCGTCCACGAGGATGTCGCGGCGCCGGGCGCGGTGCTCCAGCTCCTCGACCTCGCTGAGCAGCTTGCGGTTGTCGTGGAAGAACTGGTGGTGGGTGCGCCAGTCGCCCTCGACCAGGGCGTTGCGGATGAACAGCTCGCGGGAGGTCTCCGGGTCGATCCGCCCGTAGTTGACCTTCCGCTGGGCGACGATCGGCACACCGTGGAGCGTGACCCGTTCGTACGCCATGACGGCGGCCTGTTTCTGCTCCCAGTGCGGTTCGCTGTAGGTGCGCTTGACCAGGTGCTGGGCGAGCGGTTCGACCCACTCCGGCTCGATCTTCGCGTTCACCCGGGCCCACAGCCGGGACGTCTCGACCAGCTCGGCGGACATGATCCAGCGCGGCGGCTTCTTGAACAGCCCGGAGCCCGGGAAGACCGCGAACTTCGCGCCGCGGGCGCCCAGGTACTCGTTCTTCGCGTCGGTGTCCTTGAGCCCGATGTGCGACAGCAGCCCGGCCAGCAGCGAGGCGTGGACCCGGTCGGCGGGCGCGTCCGGGCTGCTGCTGTCACCGAGCTGGATGCCCATGGTCTTCGCGACCTGGCGCAGCTGGGTGTAGATGTCCTGCCATTCCCGTATCCGCAGGTAGTTCAGGAACTCGGACCGGCACATGCGGCGGAACGCGGACGAGGACAGCGCCTTCTGCTGCTCGCGGACGTAACGCCAGAGGTTGAGGAAGGCGAGGAAGTCGGAGGTCTCGTCGCGGAAGCGGGCGTGCTGCTGGTCCGCCTGCTGCTGCTTGTCGGAGGGGCGCTCGCGCGGGTCCTGGATGGACAGCGCCGCGGCGATGACCATGACCTCGCGGACGCAGCCGTTCCGGTCGGCCTCCAGCACCATCCGGGCCAGCCGCGGGTCGACGGGCAGCTGGGACAGTTTGCGGCCGGTCTGCGTGAGCCGCTTCTTCCCGTCCTGGGCGGGGCCGGTCTTCTGCTTCGGGTCGAGCGCGCCCAGCTCCTCCAGCAGCTGCACGCCGTCCTTGATGTTGCGGCGGTCCGGCGGGTCGATGAAGGGGAACTTCTCGATGTCGCCGAGCCCGGCAGCCGTCATCTGGAGGATGACGGAGGCCAGGTTCGTGCGCAGGATCTCGGCGTCGGTGAACTCCGGGCGCGAGTCGAAGTCGTCCTCGGAGTACAGCCGCACGCAGATGCCGTCGGACGTACGGCCGCAGCGTCCCTTGCGCTGGTTGGCGCTGGCCTGCGAGACGGGCTCGATGGGCAGGCGCTGCACCTTGGTGCGGTGGCTGTAGCGGGAGATCCGGGCGAAGCCGGGGTCGATGACGTAACGGATGCCCGGGACGGTGAGGGACGTCTCGGCGACGTTCGTGGCCAGCACGATGCGCCGGCCGCTGTGACGCTGGAAGACGCGGTGCTGCTCGGCGTGCGACAGACGGGCGTAGAGCGGCAGCACCTCGGTGCCGCCCGCCGCGGCGCCGCCCGCGCCGGTGAGCCGCTTGTTCAGCGCGTCCGCCGTGTCGCGGATCTCCCGCTCGCCGGACAGGAAGACGAGTACGTCGCCCGGCCCCTCGCGCCGCAGCTCGTCGACGGCGTCGCAGATGGCGGTGACCTGGTCGCGGTCGGCGTCCTCCGAGCCCTCCTCCAGCAGCGGCCGGTAGCGGACCTCGACGGGATACGTACGCCCCGACACCTCGACGATCGGGGCCGGCTCGCCGTCCGGGCCGGCGAAGTGCCGGGCGAACCGCTCCGGGTCGATCGTCGCGGACGTGATCACGACCTTGAGATCGGGGCGCTTCGGCAGCAGCTGGGCGAGATAGCCCAGGATGAAGTCGATGTTGAGGCTGCGCTCGTGCGCCTCGTCGATGATGATCGTGTCGTACTGGCGCAGCTCGCGGTCCGTCTGGATCTCGGCGAGCAGGATGCCGTCCGTCATCAGCTTGACGTGGGTGTCCGGCCCGACCTGGTCGGTGAACCGCACCTTCCAGCCGACCGTCTCGCCGAGCGGGGTGCCCAGCTCCTCCGCGACGCGCTCGGCGACCGTGCGGGCGGCGATCCGGCGCGGCTGGGTGTGGCCGATCAGCCCCCGGACCCCGCGGCCCAGCTCCATGCAGATCTTCGGGATCTGCGTCGTCTTGCCGGAGCCCGTCTCACCGGCGACGATCACCACCTGGTGATCGCGGATCGCCGCCAGGATGTCGTCCTTCTTCCGGCTGACCGGCAGGGCCTCCGGATACGTGACGCGGGGCACGCCCGCCCGCCGCCGGGCGACCCGCGCCTCGGCCTGCTCGACCTCGGCGGCGATCTCGCCCAGCACGGTCTGCCGGGCCTCGGGCTTGCGGATCCGGCGCGCGCCGTCGAGCCGCCGGCCGAGCCGGTGCGCGTCGCGCAGCGTCAGCTCGTCCAGCCGGGCGCCCAGGTCTGCGAAGGCGGGGGATCCGGGGGGAGTGGAAGTAGACATACCGGCTCCAGGATCTCACCTCGCGGAACGGGCGGGCCAACGAATTCCTTCGCGGAGTGCCGCGGGTCACCGAGGGGAGACTTCGAGGGGCCTCGGGCGGGGACGGGAGGGCGGCCGTGGCCGGCCCGCGCGGGACGGCCGCGCGCACGCGCCGTACGGGTCCGTCGGTCCGGCCCGTGCGCGACGGCCGCGCACACGCGCCGTACGGGTCCGTCGGTCCGGCCCGTGCGCGACGGCCACGCGAACGGACCGCACGGGCTCGTCGGTCCGGCCCGCCCTGCATAGCGTGGCTGTCATGAGCCGAGACCCGGAGCAGCCCCAGCGCCGTGGGTCCGGACGCCGCCCGTCCGCCCGCGAACGGTGGCGGGCCTTCCGGGGGTCGCCCTTCTTCTCCGCCGCGGTGCTGGTGCTGATCATCGGCCTGGCCGCGGGCACCTTCGCCGGCTCCTACACGTACGCCATGGGGAACCCGGCGCCGCACAGCCTCGCGACCGCCGTGGCCGCCGCCGAGCCGGGGACCCGGGCGGCGGCCCGCCAGCAGGCGTTCATCGACGGCCTCGAACAGGCCCTCGGCACCACCCTCGACCTGCACCGCTACCGGACGTACGAGGAGGCCCGGGAGGCGGTCGACGACCAGCGGGTGTTCGCGGTGCTGCGGACGGCGGACGGCGGCAGGGTCCTGGACGTGGAGGTCGCGGGCGCGTCCGGGGCGTCCGTGGCCGAGGTGCTGGCGAAGGCCGCGCCCGAGGTCGGCAGGAAGATCGGTGTGCCGGTCGAGGTGCGGGACGTCAAACCGCTCCAGCCGGGCGACCCGCGCGGCCTCGTCCTCTTCTACATCTCCCTCGCCGCGGTGATCGTCGGCTTCGTCGGCGCGATCCAGCTCAGCGTCCACGCCCGCGACCTCAACCCGGGCGAACGCATCGCCACCACGGCCGCGTACGCCCTGCTCGGCGGCCTGGCGATCACGGTGACGGTGGATTCGCTGCTGAACGCCGTGGACCTGCCCTTCGCGGAGTCGTGGCTGATCCTGGCGCTCACGATGTTCACCTCCGGCATGGTGTTCACGATGTTCAACGCCGTCATCGGGCGGTGGGCCATGCTGCCCACCTGGGGGCTGATGGTGATCATCGGCAACCCGTCCTCGGGCGGTGCCGTCTCCTGGCCGCTGCTCCCCTCCCTGCTGGGCCACATCGGGCGCTGGCTGCCGCCGGGGGCGTCGGTGGGCGCCCAGCACTCGGCGGTCTACTTCTCCGGCCACCAGAACGTGATGCCGTATCTGGTGCTGTCCGGCTGGGCGGTGCTGTCGTGCACGGTCTTCTGGATCTGGCGGCACCGCCACCCGGGCGGGCGGCCACGGGCGGGCGACGGGACCGGGTGACCCCGGCGGTGCGGTGCGCCCGGGGCACCGGTTCGGGAGCCGCCACTCGGTACGCGGCCAGGGCAGCGGCCGCACGCGCCGCCCGGCCGGGGCCGGGGCGTACATTCCCCACCGCCCGGGTCCGCGGCCGTACGCGGCTCACAGCCCGACGAGCCCCTTGGCCATGGTCGTGACCCCTCCGCCGAGCGCCAGCAGCAGGACGACCAGCCGCGCCCGCCGCTCCGAGATCCGGGCCGCGAGCGCCCTGCCGGCGACCGCGCCGCCCGCGATCCCGGCGGCGGTCAGCAGCCAGGAGGGGGCGGTGAGCTGCGGCACGCCCTTGGCGGCGACGGAGAAGACGTTCACCACGAGCCCGTAGAAGAGGGCGTTCGACGTGAACTGGCGCGCCGTCCACTCCGCGTTCACGGCGTACAGCGACAGCGCGGGGCCGCCGACCCCGGCGGAGGAGTTCATGAACCCGCTCGCGGCACCGGCGGCGACCGCACCCCCGGTGCCGCGCAGCGAGGCCACGCGGGCCCCGCGCATCACGAGCAGCACGGCCACGCTGACCAGGGCGCCCATCCCCGTGAGCAGCACCGGCTCGGGCAGCAGCCCGGCGATCAGGGCGCCGAGCGGGACGGTGCAGGCGGACGCGCAGACGAGCGGGACCATGGCGCGCAGCCGCACCTGACGCCAGTGGCTGGCCAGCCCGACGGCGCTGATCACCCCGGCGGCGCAGTTCGCCAGCGTCACGCCCTCGCCCGGCCCGAGCAGCAGCACCAGCGCGGGCACGGAGACGAGCCCGAACCCGATCCCGGACATCCGCTGCACGGAGGACCCGACCAGCACGACGCCGCCGAGCAGCAGGGCGGCGATCCAGGCGCTGGTCACGGGGCGGCTCCTCGGCGTGGTGCTGGTGGGTCCGGCAGGGGGCCCCGGGGCCGGTCCCGCCGTACTCATGGTCGCCGGACGGTTCCCCGGACACCGCCCCGGCCCCCCGGCCCCCCGCACCCGCCGGTCCGGGCTCGGAGGACGACGGCCGGCTCGACCGGTGCGCTGACTGGCGGCGTTCGGCGTTCGGCGTTCGACGTCCGACACGGCCGTCCGGAGCGGACGGCACGAAAAAGCCCCCTCCGAGGAATCCGGAGAGGGCTTGCCCTGATCGGGCGAAGGTGGCTGGGGCCGGGGTCGAACCGGCGACCTTCCGCTTTTCAGGCGGACGCTCGTACCAACTGAGCTACCCAGCCGCGCAGCACTACGGCTGCTGCGGTCCTGACGGGATTTGAACCCGCGGCCTCCACCTTGACAGGGTGGCGAGCACTCCAAACTGCTCCACAGGACCAAGCTCGTGCGAGCACCAGTCTCGCACATGCAGGGTGTTGCGTGCCCCCAACGGGATTCGAACCCGTGCTACCGCCTTGAAAGGGCGGCGTCCTGGGCCACTAGACGATGAGGGCTGATGGCCCACCTGGGCGCTTGTGGGGCGCCGTCGGGGACGTGAGAAGCATATGGGATGCGGAAGGGGATCGCCAAAACGGTTTACCCGGAGGTCGTCGGGGTGGGCGCCGGAGAGGCGTCCGGAGCGGTCTCCCGGGGCGGGCCGGAGCCGCCCGGAGCGGTGGACGAACCGGACGGGGACGGGGTTCCGCCGGGGGAGTTCTCCTTCGGGAGACGGCGGCTGACCTCGGCCGTCGACAGCCCGAGCCCGCCGAGCGTGATCTCGTCCCAGGCCTGGAGCCGCCGCGTGTCGCGGTCCAGGTAGAGCACGGACGCCTGGATGTCGTCGGGCTCGTCGCCCTCCACGGCGCGCAGCCCGCTGCCGCCCGTCGAGCCCTGGACCATCAGCCGGGTGCCGCCGTCCAGGGTGTGCGTCTTGCGGTTGTGGGTGTGGCCGGCGAGGACGAGGGGGACGGTGCCGGCGGTTTCGCGGGCCGCCTCCGGGTTGTGCGCGACGGCGATGTCGACGGGTTCGCCGGCCGCCTTCTCGGCGCGGATCGCGGCGGCCAGCTCCCGGCCCGCCGCCCGCTCCTCGTCGTCGCCGGACGGCTTGACCGAGCGGTCCGGCGTGAACTGCGGGTCCCCGATGCCGGCGATGCGCAGCCCGGCGACGTTCACCGGTTCGCCGTCGTCGAGGACGTGGACGCCCTTGCGTCGTTCGAGCGACTCCTGGGTCTCCTCGGAGTCGTGGTTGCCGCGCGCCCACACATAGGGGGCGCCGAGGTCGGAAACCGGGTCCAGGAAGCCGTTCTCGGCGGCGGTGCCGTGGTCCATGGTGTCGCCGGAGTCGATGATCACGTCGATCTCGTACTGCTCGACGAGCGACTCGATGATGTGCCAGGCCGCCGGGTTCAGATGGATGTCGGAGACGTGCAGGACACGCATGGTGGTCGGGTCCGGCTGGTACGTCGGCAGGGTCGCGGTCGCGTCGTACAGCTTGGTGACGTTGGTCACCAGACGGGCCAACTCCTGCTGGTAGACGTCGAAGTCGCTGACGATGTTGCGCGCGCTGCCGACGACGCTGGGGGCGCTGCTCAGCAGGCCGGAGAACTTCGGCTCCAGCACGGACTTCGGGTTCCAGGTCGCGTACGCGGCGACGCCGGAGGCCGCCAGGAGCGCGAGCGCCAGTCCGCCCGCTGCGGCCGCGCGCCGTGGGCGCCGGTACACGGCCAGGCCGAGCGCCGTGGCGCCGGACACGACCGCGACGACGGACCGTACGGCCAGATCGGTGGTGCCGGCGGTGACGTCGCCGGTGATCTCCTCCTGCAGGCCGGCGATCCGCTCGGGGTGGTTGACCAGGGCCTGGGAGCGCTCGGGGTTGAGTTGGTCCACGTCGACGTCGAGGCGCAGCGGCGCGGCGTGGCTCCGCAGTTCGAGTGCGCCGAGCGGAGAAACGTTGATTTTCGTGCCGCCGGAGAAGGACGGGCGCAGCGTCATCCGGGTGTCCATCGGGCCGACCGGTGTCCGGACGCTGCCGACGATCAGCAGTCCGAGCCAGGCGCCGATCAGCACCACGCAGACGAGGCCGAAGGCACGCGCGTAGGGGTGGGCGCGGGGGGCGAGCGAGTCCGGGATGTGCGGCGGGAGCAGCGAGGTGCGGCGGGCGGTGAGCGGGGTGCCGGCGCGTCCGCCCGGGGTGGGCATGCGGAAACGGCGGCGGAGCGGTTCGCGTGCCATTGCTGCCGTATGCCCGGGCCGGGCGATCACTATGCGGCCGGTCGGAGAAGCCCGCCGCGGGGGCGGAGCCACCCGGAGTAAGCGCGGAACGAGGGCGGTGCGGCCGAGGGATGGGGGCGGGTGCGGCGGAGGTACGGCGGCGGTGCGGCACGGGGCCCGGCCGGAACCCGGCGGATCCGGCGGCGGCGGCAGAGGTCCGGCGGGGGCCGGGCCGAGGACGGGTGGGGGTCCGGCCGGGGCCCGGTCGAGGCTCGGCCGAGGTCGGGTGGAGGCCCGGCTGGGATCCGGCGGTCGTGCGGCGGTTGTGCGGCGTCGGAGTGGCGGCGTCGTGGCCGGTGCCGGGGGAGTGTCGTGGCCGGCTCGTGGTCGGCCCGAGGCGAGCGGCGTGGCGAGTGGCGTGGCGGGTGCCGGGGGTGGTGCGGTGGCGGGCGCGTTGGTGGTGCGGTGGCGGAGCGAGGGGCGTGGGAGGGGCGCGTGCAGCACAATGGCCGCGTGTTGGAGATGACGCGCGAGGAGTTCGAGGAACTGGTCGCCGAGGCGCTGGACCGCATCCCGCCGGAGCTGACGCGGCTGATGGACAACGTCGCCGTGTTCGTGGAGGACGAGCCGCCCGCCGACGATCCCGAGTTGCTGGGGCTCTACGAGGGGACGCCGCTGACCGAGCGGGGGGAGTGGTACGCGGGCGTGCTGCCGGACCGGATCACCATCTACCGGGGGCCGACTCTGCGGATGTGCGAGACCCGCGAGGACGTGGTGGCCGAGTCGGAGGTGACCGTGGTCCACGAGATCGCGCACCACTTCGGCATCGACGACGAGCGGCTGCACGCGCTCGGTTACGGATGAGCGGCGGGCCGGAGGGCGGGGAGAGCGACGGGGCGGACGGCGGGGAGGTCCGTGACGGTGACGGCTGTGGCGGTGGCGGAAACGGCGGCGGCGGAAACGGCGGCAGCGGCAGCGGCGTCGGCGGAAACGGCGGTGGAAGTGGCGGGGACGGTTCCGGTCGCGACGGTTCCGGTCGCGGGGGCTCCGTCGCGCGGCACGGTGCCGGCGGCGTCGCGGCCGGGGCGCGGCGTCACGGCCGCGGCGGGGGCGCCCACGGGGCCGTCGACGCCGGTGAGGCCGTGGACCCCGATGTCGATCTCCGCGTACCGGCGCAGCGGGCGGAGGCCTCCGGCCGGGGTGCGTGGCGGGTCCTCGCAGCGGTGGCCGCGGGAGGCGCCGCCGGGGCCGCGGCGCGGTACGGGCTGACATCGGCGTGGCCGGTGCCGGGGGGCGGCTTCCCGTGGCCGGTCCTCGTCGTGAACGTCACCGGGTGCGCCCTCATCGGAGTGCTGATGGTGCTGGTGAGCGAGGGGCCCGCGATTCCTGCCCGGGCGGCGGGAGCGCCGACGGCGGACGCCCCGAGAAGCCGCGTACGGAAAAGCCGCGTACGGACGAGCCGCGTGCGGGAGCGGGGCGTACGCGAGGGGCGCGTGCCGAAGCGGGACGCGCGGGACCGGGACGCGCGGGACCGGGACGTACGAAATCGTGAGGTGCGGGACCGGGGCGTACGGGACCGGGGCCGGGAGTCGGGCGTACCGGAGGGCCGAGTCCCGGGGCACCGCGCGCGGGAGGTACCGGAGGGCCGCGTACCGGCGGACGGCTGTGCGGCGCGGGGCGGGCGGGCCGGTGCGGGGCCGCATCCGCTGTGGCGGCCGTTCCTCGGGACCGGTGTGCTCGGCGGGTACACCACCTTCTCCACCTACGCCGTGGACATCCGCACCCTGTTGGTGGACGGCGCTCCGGGCACGGCGGCGGCGTACGCGGCGGGCACCCTGTTCGCGGCGCTCGCCGCGGTGTGGGCCGCGGTGCTGCTCACCCGCGGCGCGGTGCGGCGGTACGAGGCGGGGGCCGCGCGCCGCCCCGCGGTGCCGGAGGCGCGGTGAACTGGCTGCTGGTGCTGATCGGGGGCGCCGTCGGCGCTCCGCTGCGTTATCTGGCCGACCGCGCGGTGCAGGCCCGGCACGCCTCGCTGTTCCCCTGGGGGACGTTCACCGTCAACGCCGCCGGCAGTCTGCTGCTCGGGACGCTCACCGGCGCCGCGGCGTCCGGAGCGGCCCCGCCGGAGATGCGCCTGCTGCTCGGCACCGGGTTGTGCGGCGCCCTGACGACGTATTCGACGTTCTCGTACGAGACGCTGCGGCTGGCGGAACGCGGGCATCCACTGGCCGCCGCCGCGAACGCCCTGGGGTCGCTCCCGATCGGACTGGGAGCGGTCTGGGCGGGAGCGGCCCTGGCTGAGGGCCTGTTGGGCTGACGGCGAACGGCCTCCATGGCGCACGGCGCACAGCGCACGCCGCACAGCGCACGCCGCACAGCGCACGCCGCACAGCGCACAGCGCACAGCGCACGGCGAACGGCGATGTGCGGTGGCGCGCGGCGGTCACGGCGGTGCACTGCGTCCCGACGTCCCGACGTCCCGACGTCCCGACGTCCCCGATGTCCCGGCGGCGTGTGCTGCGCGGCGTTGTCCGGTGGCGCGCGGCGGTTACGGCGTTACGGGGGCGCCCGGGGGCTGGGCGGCGGTGCACCGGGTCACAGGGTGCACGCTGACGCGCCGACACGGTACGGAACCGGACTCGTCCCCGGAACCGGTGCCCGCCCCGGTCCCAGCTCCGTGCCCTGTGCCCCGTGCCCCGTGCCCCGTGCCCCGTGCCCTGTGCCCCGTGCCCTATGCCCCGTGCCCCGTGTCCCGTGTCCCGTGTCCCGTGCCCTGTGCCCCGTGCCCCTGTGTCCCGCATGCCGACCCGCGTCGTGCGGGGCGTGTGGCGGCGGCCCCGGAACCGGTGCCCGACCGGCCCGTGCGGACTCGCGTCCCTGCGGGGCGTGTCCTGCGCCGCCCGGCGGGAGTTGTGCACGGCGGAGCTTCCGCCAGTCCCCGTCCTCGTACCCCGGAGGTGCCCTCCGTGCGCCCGCTCGCCATCCCTGTCCCACACCGCCCGCGCCCCCGCCGTGACCCCGGCGACGCCGCCGGGGGCGCCCCCGCGGCCCGTACCGCCCCCGTCGTCCGCACCGTGGCCGGGGCGGCCGTCCGGGCGCCGTTGCGGGCGGCCGCCGCGCTTCTCGTCGTCGCCGCCGCGAGCGGCTGCATGAGCGTGGGGGACGACACGGTCGCCCCGAAGCCGCAGGGTTCGGCCGGGCAGCGCGACGGCGGTACGGAGCCGGACGGCGGCCTGGGCGGGGCCGCGGGCGACGCGGCCCCCGGCGCGCGGTCGGCCGACGGCGAGCGGGCGGGCCAGCGGAACGGCCCGGACGGCCGGGCGGGCGAGCGGGACGGCGGGAAGCGGGAGAAGGACGGGAAGCCGGAGGGGCGCACACCCGCCGGGAAGACGGCGGGCGGCGGGGACGGGAGGCCGGGCCCGCGTCCCGGCGACGACCCGCGGCCGACCGAGCCCGGGCCGGGCCCGACGCGGGCGACCCCGGACCCGGAACCCACCCGGCCCGACCCGCGGCCCGAGCCGGAGCCCGAGCCCTCGACCTCGAAGCCGGAGCCCGACCCGGACCCGTCCGGAGGGCCGCCGTCCTCACCGGAGGATGTGAGTTCCGCCACCAGCCGGACGGAGTCCGCCCCGCTGTCGTACCCGCCGTTCGTCTGACCTGCGGGATGCCCGCGCCCTGTGCGCCCCACTACCCCGGCCGGCGCCGGGACGGGCGGCAAGTGATTTGCGCGGGGAGTCCCGGGGTGCGTATGGTGATAGATCGTTTGACCCCATTGCCCGGCGCTTGATTTTCCTCTCCGAATGAGAGGGCGAAACGCGCCGCGAGGCGCGTTCCTGTACCGAGCCGTGGCTGACCGCATCGAGGCGGCGTATGCACACACGGAGTTTGGGCGCGTGCCGAGACTCCGAGAGGTTTTGCATTTCGCATGTCCATTTCTGCTTCTGACCGCGCCGTCATGCCCGAGAGCGCGGAGACCGTCGACGCCCTCCTGACCGGGACGCCCGAGGGCGTCACCGCCGACGAGGCCGCCGGCACCACGGCCACCACCGACACCGCGGCTTCCGAGGCCGCCGGCACCACTGGCACCACCGGCACCACGGCTTCCGTGACCGGTGCGACCGCTGAGACCGGTGAGACCACTGAGACCGGCGACGCCGGTGCGGCCGACGCGGCCGCCGACGGCGCTCCCGAGGTGACCTTCGGCGACCTCGGCCTCGCCGAGCAGCTCGTCCGCAAGCTCTCCCAGAACGGCGTCAGCACGCCCTTCCCGATCCAGGCCGCGACCATCCCGGACGCCCTGGCCGGCAAGGACATCCTCGGCCGCGGCCGTACCGGCTCCGGCAAGACGCTGTCCTTCGGCCTGCCTCTGCTGACCCGGCTCGCCGGGGGCCGCACCGAGAAGAAGCACCCGCGCGGTCTGATCCTCACCCCGACCCGTGAGCTGGCGATGCAGGTCGCCGACGCGCTCCAGCCGTACGGCGACGTCCTCGGCCTCAAGATGAAGGTCGTCTGCGGCGGTACGTCGATGGGCAACCAGATCTACGCCCTGGAGCGCGGCGTCGACATCCTCGTCGCCACTCCCGGCCGGCTGCGCGACATCATCGACCGGAAGGCCGCCTCGCTCGACAAGGTCGAGGTCGCCGTCCTCGACGAGGCCGACCAGATGGCCGACATGGGCTTCCTGCCCGAGGTCACCGAGATCCTCAACCTGGTGCCGGCGGGCGGCCAGCGGCTGCTGTTCTCCGCGACGCTGGAGAACGAGATCGACTCCCTCGTCAAGCGCTACCTGGTCGACCCGGTCACGCACGAGGTGGACGCGGCGCAGGGCGCGGTCACGACCATGTCCCACCACGTCCTCGTCGTGAAGCCGAAGGACAAGGCGCCGGTGACGGCCGCGATCGCCGCCCGCAAGGGCCGCACGATCATCTTCGTGCGGACCCAGATGGGCGCCGACCGGGTCGCGGAGCAGCTCGTGGACGCCGGGGTGCGCGCGGACGCGCTGCACGGCGGCATGACGCAGGGCGCCCGCACCCGGGTGCTGTCCGACTTCAAGGACGGCTACGTCAACTGCCTGGTCGCCACGGACGTCGCCGCGCGCGGCATCCACGTCGACGACATCGACCTGGTGCTGAACGTCGACCCGGCCGGTGACCACAAGGACTACCTGCACCGCTCCGGCCGTACGGCCCGTGCGGGCCGCAGCGGCACGGTCGTGTCGCTGGCCCTGCCGCACCAGCGCAAGCAGATCTTCCGGCTGATGGAGGACGCGGGCGTCGACGCCTCGCGCCACGTCGTCGGCGGCGCGGGCGCGTTCGACGAGGACGTCGCCAAGATCACCGGCGCGCGTTCGCTCACCGAGGTGCAGGCCGAGTCGGCCGGCAACTCCGCCAAGCAGGCCGAGCGGGAGGTGCTGGAACTCACCAAGCAGCTGGAGCGGGCGCAGCGCCGCGCGAGCGAGCTGCGCGGCGAGGCCGACCGGCTGCTGGCCCGCGCCGCGCGTGAGCGGGGCGAGGACCCGGAGGCGGCCGTGGCCGCTGCCGCGGAGGCCGCGGTGGCCGCCGCCGAGGCGGAAGCGGCCGAGGCCGCGGCTTCGGCTCCGGCGCAGGCTTCCGGTCCGGACCGGCGGGACGAGCGGGGCAACTTCGACCGCCGCGACCACCGTCGTGACGAGCGTTCGGGTGGTTACGGCGGCGGGCGTTCGTACGAGCGCCGTGACGACCGTTCCGGTGGCGGTTCGGGTGGCTACGGCCGTGACCGGCGGGACGACCGCCGGGAGGAGCGTCCGGGCTTCCGTCGTGACGACCGTTCCGGCGGCGGCTACAACCGCGACCGCCGCGACGACCGTTCCGGCGGCGGCACGGGTGGCGGCTTCAACCGCGACCGTCGTGACGAGCGTTCGGGTGGTTACGGCGGCGGGCGTTCGTACGAGCGCCGTGACGACCGTTCCGGTGGCGGTTCGGGTGGCTACGGCCGCGACCGGCGGGACGACCGCCGGGAGGAGCGCCCCGGCTTCCGCCGCGACGACCGGTCCGGCGGCGGCACGGGTGGCGGCTTCAACCGCGACCGCCGCGACGACCGCGGTGGCTTCGGCGGCGGCCGTTCCTTCGAGCGCCGCGACCACAACCACCGTGGCGGTGACCGCCCGCACAACCGCGACCGCCGCGACGACCGCCCGTTCAACCGTGACCGCCGCGACGAGCGTCCCGCCCGCCGCGACGACCACCGCGGCGGCAGCAACACCGGCGGCCGTTCCTTCGACCGCCGCACCGAGAAGCCGCGCTGGAAGCGCAACGGCTGACGGCAGCGGCAACACTTGAGGCCGCCCGGCCGCCCGGCCGCCCGGAGCGGCTCGAGTCGCGGGGCCCGTACGACATCGTCGTGCGGGCCCCGCGTCCGTTCGCGCGGGCCGCGTGTCCGTTCGCGTAGGCCGCGCCGTCGGCGTCCGCGCCGCCCGTACGGCTTCCGCGTCCCGCCTGCCCGTACGTGTGCCGTGTCCGCGCGTCCGGCCACCGGGCGGGGCGGGCCGGGTCCGGCGGGGCCCGCCGCGGCGGGTGACCCGGGGGATACCCGATCGGTTAAGGCCACGGGTGCGACTATGCTCGGGGGAGCACGACCGGCGGGCCGTTAGCTCAATTGGCAGAGCAGTGGACTTTTAATCCATTGGTTGTGGGTTCGAGTCCCACACGGCCTACGAGGAAGGCCCAGTTCAGAGTCATTCTGGACTGGGCCTCACGCACGTTCAGGGCGGGGCGGCGTCTCCGCTCTGCCGCTCGCGCCCCGACCGGTCTCGGCCGGTCGGGGCGCTTCGTCGTCCGCCGCCGCGCTGCCGCCGGTCAGCCCGCCCGGCCCGCCCGTCCTACGGCACCCCCGCTCACTGCAGTTCGCTGAAGCGTTCGGTCTGGCGGGTGCGGCCGGCGACGATGATCGTGTCACCGGCCTCGATCACGGTGTCGGCGGTCGCGTACGTGAAGTCCTCGCCGAGCCGTTTGATCGCGACGACCGTGATGCCGTGGCGGGTGCGTACGGCGCTGTCGGCCAGGCGTCTGCCGACGAGGTCCGCGGGCGGTGTCGTCTTCGCCATGGCGAAGTCGTCCTCGAATTCGATGTAGTCCAGCATCCTGCCGCGCACGAGATGCGCGACGCGCCGGCCCATGTCGTGCTCCGGGTAGACCACGTGCCGCACGCCGAGTTGGGAGAGGATCCGGCCGTGGGCCTCGCTGATCGCCTTGGCCCACACGTCCTGGATGCCGAAGGACACCAGCAGGGAGGCTGTGAGGATGCTGGCCTCCAGGTCGCTGCCGATGGCGACGACGGCGCGGTCGAACTCGTGGACGGCCAGCTGGCGCAGGGCGGACTCGTTGGTGGAGTCGGCGCGCACCACATGGGTCAGTGAGCCGGACAGCAGCTGGACGACCTCGGGGTTCTCGTCGATGCCGAGGACCTCGGTGTCCTCGTCGACCAGTTCCAGGGCGAGGGAGCGCCCGAAGCGGCCCAGGCCGATGACCGCGACGGAGTCCTTGTGGGCGATGCGGCGGGGTTTGGGGCTGCGGTTCCTAGCCAATGACGGGTCGCTCCTCCGGCAGGTCGTACATGCGAACGCGTTGGCGCAGGGCCAGCGCCGACGCCACGGTGATCGGGCCCAGCCGGCCGATGAACATCAGCGCGGTCAGCAGGACCTGTTCCGAGGCGGGCAGGTCGCCGGTGATGCCGGTGGACAGCCCGACGGTGGCGAAGGCGGAGATGACTTCGAACAGGGACCGGTCGAGGTTGATGTCGGTGAACACCATGAAGACCACGGTGGAGGTCACCACGGCGGCCACCGACAGCAGCACCACGGTCAGGGCCTGGCGCTGGGTGTCGCCGTGCAGGCGCCGGTTGAAGATGTTCACCGCGCCCTCGCCGCGGACCTCGGCGTATATGACGAAGAACAGCACCGCGAAGGTGGTGACCTTGATACCGCCCGCGGTGCCCGCGCTGGCTCCGCCGACGAACATCAGCACGTCCGTGCCCAGCCAGCTCGCGGGGTTCATCTGGCCGATGTCGATGCTGTTGAACCCGGCCGTACGGGGCATGACGCCCTGGAAGAACCCGGCGAGCAGCTTCCCCGGGACGTTCAGCGGACCCAGGGTCGCCGGGTTGGTCCACTCGACGGCGGTGATGAACACGGTGCCGCCGGCCAGGAAGGCCCCGCTCGCCCAGACCACGATCTTGGTGTGCAGCGACCAGGCCCGCGGCCTGCGCCAGCGGCGGCGCAGTTCGAACAGTACGGGGAAGCCCAGACCGCCGGCGATCACCGCGAGCGCGACGGGCAGACAGATCCAGGGGTCGGTGACGAACCCCATGAGGCTGTCGGAGTAGAGGGCGAATCCGGCGTTGTTGAACGCCGAGACCGCGTGGAAGACGCCCAGCCAGAGCGCCCTCGGCCACGGCTCGTCGTAACCCGCGCCGAAGCGGAGCGTCAGCGCCAGCGCGGTGACCGCCTCCAGCAGCAGGCTGACCCTGACCACGCCTGCGACGACCGACCGTACGTCTCCCAGCCCGAGTGTCTTGGTCTCCGCGGCCGCCGTCAGCCGGGCCCGCAGCCCCATCCGGTGGGAGATCAGCAGACCGAGCAGGGAGGCGAAGGTCATGATGCCGAAGCCGCCGAGCTGGATCAGCGCGAGGATCACGACTTGGCCGAACCCGCTCCAGTAGACGGGGGTGTCGACCACGACCAGCCCCGTCACGCACACCGCCGAGGTCGAGGTGAACAGGGCCTCCAGCAGGTCCGCGCCGCCCGGGCCGGACCTGGCGACCGGAAGCATCAGCAGTCCCGTGCCGGCCGCGATCGCCGTGGCGAACCCGGCGACCACGGCCTGCGCCGGGTGCCGCACCCGGGGCAGGGGCCGGGTCACCACAACGGCCTCACCCTGGCGGCCGGGGCATCGGACAGTTCTTCGACCTTTCGCACCGGACGACGATAGCCACCGAAACGGGCGACTACCGTCATTCCATACGCGCGTCTAACGCGCGTCCGGCGCACGGACCGCGGCCCCGGAGCGCCCGGCGCCCTACAGTCGGTGACATGCCTCACGGGAGCCCCTCAGCCGGCGGCGACCGGTGCCGCACCGTGCCGTGCCCGCCGTGCCCGCAGCGTTCGCTGCGCCCGCCGTGCCCGCCGCGTCGCCGGGGACCGGACGCGTGAGGACACCCAGGGGAGACCTGGGCGTCCGGCGCTCGGTCCATCTGCTGACGGTGACCGCCGCGACCCTGATCGCGGCCGGGGCCCTCCTCCGCGCCATGTGGCTCATCGGGATCGGCGCGTGGGTTCTGATCAGCGCCTTTCTGATCGAGATGATCTACCGGCCCTGACGGGCAACAGCCGGTGAACAGTGGTCGAAAGGTGAACGACCGGCCGCGCCGGCCGCGCTCCGCGCTCGTATGTTTGCCGCCCTGATTCTTGTTCTCCTGCGGGGGCGGAGGCGGCGTGGACTTCTTGCGGTGGGAAATCGTTCTTGCGGTGCTCGGTGTGGTGGTGCCGATCGCGGCCGCCCTGTACGAGTTCATCGTCGTCGGCCGGAAACGGCTCGGCTACCGGGTGCAGATGGACACCACGGCCACCGAAGCCGTCCACTCGCGCTACGCGGGCGCGTTGCAGCAGTTGCAGGACGGCGACGGTACGCGGCTGGTCGACCCCTCGTTCGTGCTGCTGCGGATCGAGAACAACGGCGCCACGCACATCGACACCGACGACTACGCCGTCCTCC
Organism: Streptomyces lycii; assembly: GCF_009735685.1. GTDB lineage: Bacteria > Actinomycetota > Actinomycetes > Streptomycetales > Streptomycetaceae > Streptomyces > Streptomyces lycii. The sequence continues at coordinate 46,061 of NZ_WHPN01000428.1, forward strand.
CCGACGACAAGGTCGGCATCCGGGTGCGGTTCCCGGGCCGCCGGGTCGCCGGTCTGGTGGTGACGGAGCTGAGCGACAGCTTCCTGCGGCCCTGCTTCAACGAGGACTCCGGCCTGAGCGTGCGGGACGGCGTGATCGAGCTGCCCAAGGTGCCGCTCAACCGGGCCGCGCACTACAAGGTGCTGGCCGCCCTCGAACGCACCGAGGAGGACGGGGTGCCCGGCGACAACGGGGAGGCGTTCCCCGAGCCCGAGATCGTCGGCGGCATCAAGGGCGGGGTCGGGAACGGCGGCGTACAGGAGACCGAGAGCCGCACCGGAGCCTCGCGGCAGGTCATCGCGCTGATCGTGTTCCTGGTGCTGGTGGTCCTGGGGCAGCTCGCGGTGTCCCTCGCCGACGACGAGACCCCGGCCCCGCTGGACTGCGCCACCGGCCGGCTCACCCTCACCGGGTCCACGGCCTTCCGGGACGTACTGGTGGACGCGGCGGCCTCGTACCGGAAGACCTGCCCCGGGTCCGACTTCCGGTTCGCCACCGAGGGCAGCGGGCAGGGGCTGCGGACGCTGGACGCGGCGGGGCGGGACAAGAAGGCCGCCGGGATGCTGGCGTTCACGGACGGTGCCAAGGGCGACGGCTATCCGCAACTGCTGCCGCGGCCGCTCGCGTTCTCGCTGTTCACCATGGTCGTCAACAAGGAGGCGGGCGTCCAGGACCTGTCGCTGCGGCAGATACGTGACGTCTACGCGGGCCGGGTCACCAACTGGGAGGAACTGGGCGGCAACGACATGCCCGTACGGCTCGTCGGCCGCTTCTCCACCTCGGGCAGCCGGAAGACCTTCCAGCGGCACGTCCTCGACGGCAGACAGGAACCCCCGTACTCCTCCGACAACTGCCGGGAGCGGGCCGCGGGCGCGGCGGAACAGGGCCCGCTGCGGTGCGAGCGCAACTCCACCGGTGAGGTGCTGGACGCCGTCGCCGGAACTCCGGGTGCGCTCGGCTACAGCGGGCTCGGGGAGGCGTCCGGCCGCCGTGACCTGCTGCTGCTGAGCATCGACGGCCGCCGGGCGGGGCTGGAGGGCGCGGACTACGGCGCCTATCCGTTCTGGGAGACCGAGTACGCCCATACGTACGGCGAGCCCGAGGCCGGCTCCCTCGCCGCCAGCTTCCTGCGCTATCTGACGAACGAGGTGGGCAAGGACGTCATCCGCTCGCACGGCCACCGGCCCTGCGCCGAGTTGCAGAACCCGGTGCTGTGCCGGCCGGTGGCCCGCGAGACGCAGACGGAGGCGTCGGCGCCGGCGGGCTGATCCGGCCGGCGCGGGCCGGGCGCCGGAGCGCGCGGACCGGGGACGCGGCCGCCCGGGCGGGCCCGGGATCGCGTCCTTCCCGTGAGCCCCGGGGCTCCGCCGCCGGCCGCGCTCGGGCTGCTGGCGGGCCTCCGGGGGCGTCAGCCGGTGTTCTTCAGGAACAGCCCGTCGCCCACCGGCCGTTCGCCCGCCGCGTCCGACGGCATGGTGACCAGCCGGCCGTGCACGGCCATGGCCGTCGAGCCGCCGCCGTCCAGGTTCATCGCGTTCACCGCGCCGAGGCGCCTCATCAGCTCGGCGCCCTCGTTCAGCCCGAGCCCGTCGCTGTACCCGGGCTGGCGGCCGGCCGAGGTGACGAGGAGGATCCGGCCGCGGGCGTCGGTGCCGAGGAAGGTGCGCGGGTTCCGCTTGATGCCCCAGGTGTACGCGGCGGTCGGATTGCCGGGGTGGGCGGTGCCGTCGGTCCCGTAGTCGACGGCGACCCTGCCGTCGCGGACGAGCTGCGGGCCGCCGTTCACGATGTCGTCCCGCGGGCCCAGCTCCACCCGGCGGCCCCGCGCGTCCGTGATCCGGTCCTCCACGCGGAGCACGCTCCCCGGTACGGCGTGACTGCGCAGCCAGTCCCCGCCGGTGCCGATGCCCGCCAGCACACTGCCGTCCTCCGGCACCGGGCCGCCGCGCGGCCGGACGGCCGTCACCCGGCCCTCCGCGTCCAGCACGGCCTCGGTGCCCGGGCCGGGCGGGGTGCCGGTGCCGAGTTCGCCGGTGAAGCGGACGATCTCGTTCGGGTCGGTGCACGTCACGTCGTGGCGCGGGGCCTCGGTCGGCCGGTCGGCGCCGACCCCGCCGCAGTTGCGGATCAGCCCGGGGACCCGGTTGATCCCGTCGACGGTCTCGGAGGCGGCCGCCGGGCCGGAGCCCGCGTGCACCGTCGACCGGGTGCTCAGATGCCGCAGCTCCGGGCGCAGGCCGTCACCGCGCAGCACCGCGGCGATCCGGCCGTTCGTCGCCGCGCTCTGCAGTTCGCCGTCGTACGCGGCGATGCCCGCGGCGGCACCCGGGACGCCGTCCTCCGGCTCCATCACGAAGAACCCGGCGTTCAGCCCGAGCAACGCCCTCTCGCTCCGCGCCATGTCGGTGACCTTCTCGCGCCCGGCGACCGCTTCGCCGTACGAGGCGTCGAGTTCGCCGTCGTAGTGCTCCGGGTCGACGACCGCGACCGTGAGCCGGGCGAGGCCGGTGTCCGGGGTGCCGTCCCCGCCCGTCCACTCGGTGAGCGCGTCGAAGCCCGCGGCGGTGAGCTTCTTGCGCCGCACCTCGGCCTGGTTCTGCCCGCCGTGGACACCGACCCGGACCCGGAGCCCGAGGAGGCCGTCGCGGTCGGAGCCGGCCGGCCACTCGACGCGCTCGGTGCGCGGTTCGAAGCCCGCCTCCCGCAGCCGGCCGGCCAACTGCCGTGCCGTGTCCTCCGGCAGCAGCTGTGCGCCACCGGAGCGGACCGTGAGCGTCCAGTGATCGGCACCGGCGCGACCGCGGACCGTGCCCCGGTACAGGTCCACGCCCGGTGCGACCCGCTCGTGCGCCCAGCCGGCGAGCTGCTCCCGTACGGCGTCGCGACCCGGTTCCGGGGCGGCGTTCGCCGGAGCGGCACCGGGCGCGAGCAGCGTGGCGGCGGTGGCCAGGGACGTGAGGACGGCGGTGCGCGGCATCCGGCGGGGGCGGCTCGGGCGGCTCGGTCGGCTCGGGCGATGCGGGGTGTGCGGGTGGTGCGAGTGGTGCGGGTGGTGCCGGTGGTGCGGGTGGGCGGCGCCGGGGTGAGCGGGCTCGGGGGCGGGGGCGGCCATGGGCACTCCTGGGGTCGGCGGTCGGCGGTCGGAAGGCCGGACGGGCGGACGGGCGGTCGGGCGGCGGGACTCCGGACCCCGCGGACCGGCGGAACTCCGGCGGCGGCCCGGATACCCGGCCGGCGGGCGGTGGCGGGGCGGTCATCACAGCACGGGATGCGGGCCGGCAGCGGTCGTCGCCGTACCGCCGAAGCTACGGCGAAGTGACCGGTCCGCCACGCAACCAGGCGAGCGAGTCGCCCACCGGTCCCCCGGCTGCCCCGCCCCCGCTCCTCCCCGCCCCCGCTCCCGTCCCCTCCTCCGCTCCCGTCCCCCTCCCCGGGCCCGTCCCCGTACGCCCGTACGCCCGTACGCCCCCTTCCGTGCCTGCCGCCGTCCCCCGTCCCGTCCCCGTTTCCATCCCCCCGTCCCCCGTCCCCCGTCCCCCGTTTCCATCCCCCCGTCCCCGTCCCCGTTTCCGTCCCTGTCCACCGCTCCTACGACAGCGAGTCGGCGACCACCGATGCCGCTTCCGCGATCAGCTTGTTGTCGTACGCGTCGTCCTTCTCGGCGCGGTTCGACATGACCGCCATCACGATCGGGTCGGAGTCCGGCGGCCACACCACGGCGATGTCGTTGCGGGCGCCGTAGCCGCTGCCGCTCCCGGTCTTGTCCCCGACGACCCAGCCCTCCGGCATCCCGGCGCGGATGAGTTCGTCCCCGGTGGTGTTGGTGCGCAGCCATGTGGTGAGCTGGTCGCGGTCGTCCTTGCCGAGGACGTCGCCGAGGACGAACGCGCGCAGGTTACGGGCCATCGCCCGGGGCGTGCTCGTGTCCAGGGTGGAGCCCGGCGACCAGCGGCTCAGCTCCGGCTCGTACCGGTCCATCCGCGTGACGTCGTCGCCCGCTTCCCTCTCCAGCACGGCTTCCAGCTTGTCGGGGCCGCCCAGTTCCTTCAGCAGCAGGTTGGCGGCGGTGTTGTCGCTGAAGCGGACGGCGGCGTCGCACAGTTCGCGCAGGGTCATCCCGCTCCCGACGTGCTTCTCGGTCACGGGCGCGTGGTGGACGAGTTCGTCCTCGGAGTATTCGATCACCTTCTCCATGCCGTCCGGGGTGTGCTTGTGCAGGACGGCGCCCGCGGCCAGCGCCTTGAAGGTGGAGGCGTACGGGAACCGCTCGCCGTCGTTGTGGACGACCTCGCGGCCGGTGCCGGTGTCGATCGCGTAGACACCGAGCCGCGCGTCGAACTTCCGCTCCAGGTCCTTCAGTTCCCGGGCGTACGGCTTCGCCGCCGCGCCGCCCGCGCCGCCCGAGCCGTCGCCCGGGTCGCCCCGACCGGTCTGCTGCTGCCCGGTGCTCGTGGGTTCCGCCGGGTCCGGGGCGTCCTCCTGGCCGCAGGCCGCGAGGGGGACGAGGACGACGGTGGCGAGCGCGCCGAGAACGGCGCGCCGGGCAAAGCTGTGCTGCATGGTCCGTACCTCCGAAGGGCGCCCGGGCACGGGCGCGGCAGGGGACGGAGCGCTGCGGCGCCGTCCCCGACGTGTGGTCATGGGTGCGGGACCACCCTCGCCGCCGCCCGGCTATGCGGTCCAATACGCTCACGCGCCGTTCCATGCGGAACTGTCATAGAGTCCGTGCCGTGGATCTCGTGGAAGCGTGCCGTGCGTTCGTGGGCGTCGGCGAGTACGGCAGTTTCACCGTCGGAGCGGCCTCGGCCCGGGTGTCCCAGCCGGTGGCCAGCCGGCGCGTCGCAGCCCTGGAACAGCGTTTCGGGGAGCAACTGTTCGAGCGCACGTCCCGGAGGGCCGTCCTCACCCCCTTCGGCCGGGACATGCTGCCCGCGGCCCGGCAGCTCGTGCAGGCCGCGGACGTGCTGCTGGACGAGGCCGAGGCCGTCAAACAGAAGCCGTGGCGGCTCGCGGTGCCCGGGATCTGCACGACGGCCGGGCTCGCCCGGCTGGTTGCCGACGCGCGGAGCCAGGGCGTCCGGCTGGACCTCCGGGTCGCGGCGCCGGCGCGGCGGCTGGAGCTGGTCCACGCCCAGCAGGTGCGCGCGGCGGTGCTCGCGGTGCCCGCCGCGGAGGCGACGTGGTCGGTACGGCTCGGGCTGGCCGGCGCCCGCGACCCGGGTGTGCGGCGGGTCTACGCCGAGACACTGCGGGTCGGGCGCGCCTGCTCCGGACCGGCCCGCCGCATCTGGCTCCAGCCGGAGGACGACGTACCGCACATTCGTGACCCGCTGACGCGGCTGCGCGACGCGGTCGGCCTGCGGCCCGCGCAACTGGCCGTCGCCCCCGACCTGACGACCGCCGCGGCCGAGGTTCTCGCCGATGCCCCCGACCTGACGACCGCCCCGGCCGAGGTCCGTGCCGGTGCCCCCGGTCCGGCGGCCCCTCCCGCGGAGGCCCGCGTCACCGGCGATCTGCTGCTGTGCTCGCCCGCCCAGGCCGCCGAACTCGGACTGCACTGGCGGCCCCTCGGCGAAATCGCCCTCAGTCGCGGCTTCGCCCTCGCCGCCGCCGGGGACGGCAACCCGCAGCACGTCGAAGCACGGCTGGGCGACGCCGTGGCGCGCTGCCTCGGCGCGGACACCCCGGCGGGCGGCGACGGAGGACCGGCGGCGTGACCACCACCGAGGCACTGCTCCGCGAGACGCGCCGGCAACTGCACGACGGCGGCCTGCGCGGCTGTCTGCTGGTGCGGGACCTGCACACCGGCGAGGAACTGGGCATCGACCCGGACACCCAGCTGCCCGCCGCGTCCCTGGTCAAGGTTCCGCTCGCGCTGGCCACCGCGGAACGCATCCGGCGGGGCGAACTCGACGGCGCGACCCGGCTCGACGTACCGCCGGGGCGGATCACCACACCCGGGCCCACCGGCCTCAGCCGGTTCCGCCACCCGGCCCGGGTCGCCGTCGACGACCTGCTCTATCTGAGCACCAGCGTGAGCGACGGGACCGCGGCCGACGCGCTGTTCGACCTGACCCCGCCCGCCCGGGTCGCCGCGGTCCTGCACGAACTGGGCCTGCGCGGCATCACCGTCCGGCACGGCATGCTGGAGCTGACCGACACCCCCGTGGAACGCCTCGACGCCGCCGAGGTCCATCTCGCCCATGCCCTCGCCATCGACGCGGGCACCAGCGGGCGCGGTCACCGGGTGCCGCAACTGGACACCACCCGTGCCAACACCGGGAGCGCCCGCGCCTACGTCGAGCTGCTCCAGGCCCTGTGGACGCCCTCCGAGATCCATCCCGACGTGGCCCGGCGGGTACGCGGTCTGATGGCCGACAACGTGCTGCGGCACCGGCTCGCCCCGGACTTCAGCTCCGACGCCACGACCTGGTCCTCCAAGACCGGCACCCTGCTCAACCTCCGCCACGAGATCGGGGTCGTCGAGCACGCCGACGGCCAGGCGTTCGCCGTCGCCGTGCTCACCGAGTCGCTCGTCCCGGCCGGCAGCCAGCCCGGGGCCGATGCCCTCATGGCCCAGGTCGCCCGCCGGCTGCGCGACCACCTGCGGCAGCTCTGACGGCCCGGACCCGCGGCCCGGGGGCCGCGGGTCCGGGCCCGGTCGCGCCGCCGCCGGGCCGCCCCGCCGCCGTCCCCCGGTTCGTGCTCGTGCTCGTGGCCACTCGTCCGGGATACGCCCGCCGACGCGCGGCGCGCGGGCCGTGCAGGGAAACGATTTCTTCCCGCATCGCCTTGGAATCTCTGGGCCGATACTGACCTCTGGCCAGGATCGATGCCACTGAAGCAGTGATTCCGCCCAGCCGCCGACGATGCCAAGGCTGTTGACGCCCCATCGGCCTGCTTATACGGTCCGCCTGAAATCGATTTCGAGCGCCCCGGACTGACCTGGTCTCAGGAGCAAGCCATGCACAGATCCGCCCGATCCACGCACCACCGACGAACCATCGGCCGTGCCCTCGCCGGCGCCGTGCTGGCCGCCTGCACAGCGATGACGGCCGCGCCGCAGAGCGCCGCCGCACCGCAGGGCACGGGCACGGACACGACCGCGAGCACCGACGCGCAGCAGAGCACCCACGCGCAGCAGAGCACCCACGCGCAGCAGAGCACCGGCGCGGCGCGGAGCGCGGTCCGGGCGGACGGAGCGGCCTCCGCCAGTGCTCCGAAGGCCTCCGCCTCCGCCGCCGGTTCCCCGCCCGTCGGCAGCTTCTTCTCCACCGTCGAGGTGCCCTCGGCGGCCTCGGTCGGCGCCCCCGCGGTCGGTGACAACAAGGACCACGGCGATCTCTGGCCGAACTGCTGGTCGGACGACGACAACGTCTACGCCGCGTACGGCGACGGAATCGGCTTCGGCGACACGTTCAGCGACATCGGCGTGGCCCGGATCTCCGGCATGCCCGGCAACCTCTCCGGCACCAACACCGCCACGGACGTCAGCCAGGTCTGGACGGCCGACCACAGCCGCAAGCCCACCGGGATGGCCTGTGTGGACGGCGATCTCTATCTCGCCGTGCAGGACCTGGCGTTCGACTTCAACGACGCGCCCGCCGCGACCATCGCCAAGTCCACCGACAAGGGCCGCACCTGGACCTGGGACCGGGGCGGTCCGATGTTCGGCGGCGGGGTCTTCACCACGGTGATGTTCCTCGACTACGGCAAGGACTACGCCAACGCGCCCGACGACTACGTCTACGCGTACGGCCTCGACCACAACTGGCGGGACTCCTTCAACGACCGGGTGCCCGACCCCGTCGACCTGTTCCTCGCCCGGGTCCACAAGGACTCGGTGATGGACAAGAACGCCTGGCAGTACGCGAGCGGCCTCGACGCCTCCGGCGACCCGACCTGGTCCTCCGACATCAGCCGCAGAAAGGCCGTCCTCCACGACGACCGCCACATCTACCAGGACGTCTTCACCGCGGGCCGGGTCGAGAACACCACCGTCCTGGGCCAGGGCGGCGTCGTCTACAACAAGCCGCTGGACCGCTACATCTACACGTCGTGGACCGAGTACACCTACGAGTTCTACGAGGCGCCCGACCCGTGGGGCCCGTGGAAGCGGTTCGAGTCCAAGGACTTCGGCGGCTATCCCTGGACGCACAGCAAGCACGGCGGCTACGCGACCACCATCCCGTCGAAGTACATCAGCGCCGACGGCAAGTCGATGTGGCTCCAGTCCAACGTCTGCCCCTGCGGCGGGGGCTACCCGCACGGCGACCACTGGGCGTACACGTTCTCGCTGCGCGAGCTGAACGTGGAGCCGCACCGGGACACCACCCCGGAGAACGGCGCGGACCCGGCCCGCAACCTGGCCCGCGAACCCGGGACGGTGCCGGTCGAGCGGACCACGCACTTCGGCAACTCCGGTCACTACAACGACGGGAACAAGGCGCAGAGCGAGGACGACTGGAACGACGAGCGGAAGCCGGCGAGCTGGTGGGGCTACACCTGGCCGCGCGAGTACATGGTCAACAAGGTGGTCTACACGACCGGCAAGATCTTCGAGGACGGTGGCTGGTTCTCCGGTGATCTGCGGGTGCAGGTGCGGCGCGACCACCAGTGGGCCGACGTCTCCGGGCAGCGCACCGCGCCCGAGTACCCGTACGACAACACCGCGGGCGAGAACCGGACGTACACCTTCACCTTCGATCCGGTCGGCGCTGACGGCGTGCGCGTCATCGGCGCCCCCGGTGGCACCAAGACGTTCACCTCCCTCGCCGAACTGGAGGTCTACTACGGCGACGCGGGCGGCGTCATGCTCGGCGGTTCGCCCACCGACGTGACCGGCGACGGCATGGACGACATCGTCACCTTCACCCGGAACGCCGCCGCCGACGTCTACGCGGCCACCTCCACCGGCACGGCCTTCACCGCCGGGGGCAAGTGGAACGACCACTTCACACCGGCCGGGGAAACCCCGCTGACCGGCGACTTCACCGGCGACGGCAAGGACGACGCCGTCACGTTCACCCACGGCGCCGCGGCGGACGTGTACGTAGCGGAGTCCGACGGCGAGGTGTTCGGCACCGGAGAGAAGTGGCACGACGACTTCGCCCGGCACGGCGAGGTACCGGCCGTCGGGGACTTCGACGGCGACGGCACGGACGACGTCGTCACCTTCACGCACAACGACGAGGCGGACGTCTACGTCGCGCTGTCCACGGGAGGCACCTTCGGACCCGGCGCGAAGTGGCACGAGCACTTCGCGCCCGGCGGCGAGTTCCCGGCCGTCGCCGACGTGAACGGTGACGAACTGGACGACATCGTCACCTTCAGCAAGGACAGCGAGAACGCCGTGTACGTCGCCCTGTCCGACGGCGACTCCTTCGGCCCCGCCCGCAAGGTGCTGACCGGCTTCTCCCCGGGCGCCGAGCTGCCGCGGACCGGCGACTTCGACGGCGACGGCAAGGACGACCTCGCCAGCTTCACCGCGGACCCGGCAGCGGAGGTGCGGGTCGCGCTGTCCCTCGGCGACACGTTCGCCGCCCCCGTCGTCTGGCACGACGGGATTTCGGGCGCGGGTGCCTATCCGTACGTCGGCGACTTCGACGGCGACACGAAGGACGACGTGGTCGTCTTCGGCCACACCGCCGAGGCGGACGTCCACGTCGCGCTCTCGACCGGGTCCGCCTTCGGCCGGCCCGAGCGGTGGAACGACTTCTTCGGTCTCCCGGGCGAGACCTCCGTCTGACCGGCCGAGGCCCGGCCGCCCCGGACCACGGAACGCAGCCGGCGAGCGGGAACAGGCAGCGGAAGAGACGGGAACAGGCAGCGGAAGAGAAAGGGCAGCGAAAGAAATGCGCAAGAGAAGCGAGCGAAGGGAACAGCCCGCCGTGCGAAGACCGGGACCCGCGGCCCTCACCGCCTTACTCGGCGCCGTCCTCACCGCGGGCAGCGTCCTGCTGCCCGCCGGGGAGGCCTCCGCAGCCGGGGCCCGCCCCGATTTCCGCGCACCCTGGCCGTGCGGCGAGAGCCGGGATTACTACCACCATGCCGGCGAGGTCCACAACGCGCTGGACTTCAACATCGCCGGTTCGGCCGACCTCGGCACCCCGGCCCTGGCCACGGCCGCCGGCACCGTCGTGGACGCCGTGCCCGTCCCCAACACCTCCGGTTACGGCAACTACGTCCGGGTCGACCACGGCGGCGGCTGGACCTCCCTGGTCGCGCACCTCGACCGCATCACCGTCACCAAGGGCCAGTACGTCCGCGCCGGGCAGGAACTCGGCAAGGTCGGCAACACCGGCAATTCCCAGGGCGCCCATCTGCACTACGAGCAGGAGGCCGACGGTGCCAACCAGCCGATCGTCCTCGACGGCGTGGCCCTCCGCTACAGCGGCACCGCGGCCCGCCACGCCAGCGGGAACTGCGGCCCGCCCGATCCGCTGATCGCCGGTTCGCCGACGGATTTCACGGGTGACGGCAGGGACGACATCGTGACGTTCACTCAGAACGCGGAGGCCGATGTGTATGTGGCGTCCGCGGGCGAGGGCGGGTTCGGGGATTCGCGGGTGTGGCAGGAGCGTTTCGCGCCGGGTGGTGAGACGCCGTTGAGCGGTGATTTCAACGGTGACGGTGTGGACGACATCGTGACGTTCACCCGTGAGGCGTCGCCGAAGGTGTGGGTGGCGTTGTCGGACGGTGAGCGGTTCGGGGCGGCGGAGGTCTGGCACGAGTTCTTCTCGTTGCGCGGTGAGGTGCCGGCCGTGGGTGATGTGAACGGTGACGGTTTCGACGACATCGTGTCGTTCACGCATGACGACGAGGCGGATGTGTGGGTGGCGCTGAACACCGGTGACGGCCGTTTCGGTGCCGCGGAGGTCTGGCACGACTTCTTCGGCCCTGCGGGGGAGTTTCCGGCGCTGGGTGATGTGGACGGTGACGGGATGGATGATCTGATCACGTTCACGCAGGGTGCCGAGGCGGATGTGTATGTGGCCCTGTCGAACGGCGACGGGTTCGGGGCGTCGCGGGTGTGGCACGGGCATTTCGCGGTCGGCGGTGAGCAGCCGCGGGTCGGGGACGTGGACGGTGACGGGCGGGACGACATCGTGACGTTCACCCAGGGCGACCGGGGTGATGTGTATGTGGCCCGGTCCGCCGGCGGGGAGTTCGGTGCGGGGGAGCTGTGGCACGAGTGGTTCTCCCCGGCCGGTGAATTCCCGTATCTGGGTGATTACGACGGTGACGGCATGGACGACATCGTGAGTTTCACCCGCG